>CAYQNA010000005.1:0-71711 GCA_964418775.1 uncultured Gammaproteobacteria bacterium | reverse complement strand
TCGGTAGCTCAGCTGGTAGAGCAGGGGCCTCTTAAGCCCAAGGTCCTGGGTTCGATCCCCAGCCGATCCACAAAAAGCAGCCTTTACACTAGGGCTGTTTTTATATAGAATTCGGTAGTTAAATATGCCTCTGTGGTGTAACGGATAACACAGCAGCCTTCGAAGCTGTTGATCCGGGTTCGATTCCTGGCGGAGGCACAATATGGATCCTCACAATACTCTTACCGGCCTTTTCATTGGCCTGGCAGAAAAGGAAGATCTACTGCCAATTATTGAGCTCCAAAAAGTTAACCTGGGACGTAATCTTTCGGACACAGAAAAAGCGGAACAGGGTTTTGTCAGTGTGGAAACATCTCTCGATTTGCTCACCCGCATTAATTCGCAAAGTGGCATTATTGTGGCTCGCATAAATAATACTGTGATTGGCTATATTATTAGAATGACCGACGCAGATACTGATACTATCCCCCTGCTCAAACCTTTTACGGCTCGCTTTCCAACTATCACATTTGAGGGCAAATCACTTACGGAATATCGCTATTGTATACTTGGACAGGTGTGCATCCAAAAAGAGTACCGAGGCCAGGGGCTGTTGGAAAAATTATACACCGAGTTCCGCAATCAATCAGCCGAAAAATACGACTTGGCCATTTCCGAAATTGGCACAAGCAATCCCCGCTCTCTACATGTGCACACCACCAAGATTGGATTCAAAGTAGCTCAAGAATATTCGGCAGAAGAGCGAAACTGGTATATAGTAATATTGGATTTACGCTCAAATATATAATTCATTAAATATGTCCTATCGTTATAACCCGCTTCAAAGAACTGCCAAAAAGTTATATCGCAAATTTAGACCAGTCCCCCGCTCACCATGGACAGCAGGTCATGTCGACGATATTTGCGCCGTGAATTTGGTACCACCGGAAACTCTCAAAACTTTCTTCGAATGTTGCGTTAAGCAACTCCAAGCCCTGAAAGGCAATGAAATTGGGGACTATTTAGAATTTGGTGTTTTTAACGGCTCCTCATTATCGAGCATGTGCACGACGGCCAAAAACATGAATTTAAACATGCGCTTTTTTGGCTTCGACGCTTTCGAAGGTTTGCCAGCTGGTTCTGAAAACGAAGATGATGGTGTGTGGAAAAAAGGTTTCTACGCCTGCTCTTTCGAAAAAATGCGTGAATGTTTTACCCGCAAAAATATTGATCCAGATACAATCACGTGGGTAAAAGGTTGGTACAACGAAACCTTAAACCAAACCACTATTTCTGAGCACAATATTAAAAAACTTGGCATCGTGTTCATCGACTGCGACACGTATAGTTCTTCCAAAGCCGTGCTCGACTTTCTGGCGCCTCTCATTACCGAACCAGCTATTATTTGTCTTGATGATTGGAAACTGAATGACCTTGATATTAAAGGAATGGGAGAATACAAATCATTCAATCAGTTTTTGGAAGCAAATCCACACCTCAAAACCAAAGAGATTAAATCGTACAACCGCAAGTCCCGTTCGTTCTTGATTTGGCCAGAGCCAAAAAATTAAATCCGACTACCTTTCTTGTAGAATAATTGGCTGGCCAACACCAGTGAATTTGTAGATCACGGGTTTAGTGTTCAGAATTGTTTGTAATTGTTCGGGGGAAAGACGGTCGGCACGATACACTTGCCCGGTTGTTTGACCGGGATAATTGTATAACACGACCCGATCGAAATACGTTAAAAACGCCAATACATTTTGGTAACTATTGGGGATACCGTAAAAAAGCATGTCGCGACCAGCGGGCCACGTTGGGAAATCGTTCGTCACCTGGTGCCCGATATCGCGGTGAGCCTGACCCAGGGCCTCATAGCGCTTGGCGACTTGGACAGTGCGTGCGAACGAAGCAGTCAAGATTATTATGGTTAAACCAATCGCCACAAAGCGAAACTGTTTGGGCGCTTTTTTGGCAAGCACATAATAGGCAGTTGTGAACGATAACGCGCAAAACCATAACGAAGTGTACAAAAACCGCGGCGCTACACCCTGAGAAATTACAAATGGTCCGTAGCCAATAGCGGCAGCACCTAAAAAGAAATACACCCACTTCATTTCGTGATTTTTCCAGGCTTGCTGACGGATATACGCGTAGCCAAGCAACAAACACAAGGTTAGTAGGGCAATTTTTAATTCACGTGAATACCAGTACAAATCAGAAAATTGCTTGAAATTTGCAAATGGTGCGAGCAATAAATTAGTTTGTTGCGCACCCACTGAGCCAATTCCACCAAGCACAACGAGTCGGTACACAAATAAAATCCCGAGCAAAACAAAGCTCCAAATCGCCGTGCCCCAGGCTGGCCATGTGCGCGGACCAACGCAAATAAGGGCCCAAGTGAGCAACACAGGCACAGCAAACGACACTTCGTAGGTGAGAAAAGCAGTGAGCAAAATGAGTGAGCCGCTGAAAAGACGCGCCAAACGCCACTGTGAATTGCGCGCGGCTTGGTACAGCAAATAACCACCAGCAAATGAAAGCAAAAATCCAAATGGATGCGTGCGGCCCGAAATCCAGGCCACGGTTTCGTGATTAGCCGGAAATACCGCGAATAGTAGAGCAGCCACAATCGAGAGACTACGATTCTTGGTCACCACTTCGACCACTTTGTACAAAACCCAGCCAACCGTCGCGTGGAGCCACAAGTTAGTGATGTGCCACCACAGCGCTTGCTCTCCATACAGCCAACGGTCAAACAAAAAATTCGCACGCATCACGGGTCGCAGCGTGTTGCCATGTTCCCACGAACCAACAAACATGGCCCCAAGCTGTTTAAGCGTCAGCGGTTGGATCCACACATAATCATCCAAAATAAAACCACTGCGCACAGACGGCGCGTACACAATACCAACAACTACCAGTAGCAGCAAAAACACTGCGACTGAGGGGAATATTTTTTTAAACACATTAATCATTAGCCAACGGCGCTCCAATTATTTGCAGGGCTGATTTGGTCGCCGTGTCTGTGGCCGTAAGTGTAACTTTAGAAACGAGCTGCAGCTGCGATGGATTCTTTTTGTTGATGGTGACCGTAAATGTCAGAGCCGCGGAATCAACGTTGGTCGGCAGCGACTCAATAGTCCAACGCAATTTTTTCTTAGCTTCGTCATAGGTAACTTTACCAACTGGAACCTCGCCCTTTTCCCAGGTGATATCGCCGTACAATTCTGCTTCGGCCACGAGGTTCGTGAGCTCATGGAAGCTATTGGTGAGGAGCCAAGTGATTTTGTGCTGTTCTAGACCCGTCTCATTCGTCGCTGTTTCAGTGCGGACATCGAGCGCGGTGTCTGAGTTGAGCATAACTGGAATTGCGTTGCTGCGCACGATTACAGGGGCTGTGGCAGTGTCGTGCTGCGCATCTGCAACTACATCAATGGTTTGGCCAGAATAGTTCTCCAAACTCGTTTCTGCGCCACTACGCACTGGCAAGCGCACATCGAGCGTCACACTTTGGCCCGGCTTAAGGCTCGCAAATTCAGCCACCTGCTTTTCGGTCCACGTAATACTGCCGCGACGACGGTCAGTGCTTAACTGCTCAGCCGCAATTGAACCATCTTTTGCGTCTTCAACTTTGGCCCAATTTAACAAGCTTTTTTGCTGGTAACTTGGTGCATCCAAACTAAGGCGCAGGCGCACATGCGGCATAGCTGTTTGGCTCGCATTTTTAACAGTCACACTGGCCGCAATTGTATCACCCGGCACAGTGGAAGCCTTGTCATTTGAGCCATTAACCGTAAGTTGGGCTTGAAGTGGCGCTTCGGACACTGGCACAGTTGTGGAAGCAATGGCGAGCATCACTGGCTGACCGTCGCCCTGTTTAACCGGCCAATACAATAAACGCGCGGACAATGTTTGGCTGGTAGCCTCGGGATTAGCTGCGTAAATACCTGTGAGCGTCACGGTTTGCGTTGATGTGACTGATTTTAAAGTCCAGCGATATGGTTCAATTGTATCAGCGGCTGGCGTGGCTTCTTTTTTACTAAAATCAAAGCCTGGTTCAACGCTAAGCGCAACGTTATTCCACGTGCCTGTGGTCGCATTTATTGCAAAAACATATGTGGCGGGATTTCCCGGAGAAACTGACGTTGGCCCAGTAATCACTACGTTGAGTGGCGAGTTTTGCAAAAGCACTTCGCGGGACGCGACTTTTTGGAAATCAGAGCTAAAATTGGCTGGTACATAATTCAAAAAAGCACGAACTGATTGTTTACTGCCTACATCGCCCCAAAACTTACCCGTCACGGTCACAGTTTCAGTCGCCCCTTCGTCGAGCGCACCAAGTGCCCAATCTCCGGTCGCACTAACCACAGGTTCGGTTTTTTCAATTACAAAATTGGCAGGCCAGCGCACCTGGAGCTGAGTCTTGGTAACCGGACTACTGTCGTTGTTGGTGTACGCAATTTGATACGACACTGTTTCACCCGCAATCACCTGCTCTGGGCCGTTGATGGCGAGCGAAACACTCTCGGCCACAGTTGTTTGTGTAGTTTTATCCATCAACCAACCGCGTGAATATGCGGTAAACACAACCCCACCCACAACTAGTAAAAAAGCAAGGGCTGCAAGCAGTGGCACACCACGACGGCGCGTGAAAGTGTGCATATCTGGCATAGTACCGTCGCTGTTTGCATAAATTTTTTGCAAATTTTCGGATAGTGCAGAGTCATCTGGGACCACGGCCTCTGCTTTTTTCTTACCCAGCCGTTTATGCTGGAAACGCGGGGCGACAGGCTTTGGCATATTAGAATCGTTTCATAACTACGCCAACCACATGGTCAGTATCGAGTTTTCCTTTGTATGTGGCGCCATTGGCGCGGAGCTCAATCGCCTCGTTCACACGCCAGACTGGGCGCCAGCCACTTGGGTACAAAACCTGCGTATGCACGGTTGGCTCGCTGCCTGATTGTTTTTGCCATAGCAGACTATAACGCGAAACATCATCACCATTACCAAGTGTATCTGTCGCATTGGCCGCAATTTTTTGTGGGCCCAAAACTTTAAATGGCAATTTATATTTGAACCAAATTTCTGAAGTTTCGCCAGCTTTGGTTACAATCCAATTGCCAAACACGGTTTTGCCAAATTCATTCGTAATGCGCGTGCCGCTCCCTACATGCACACCTAATTCTTTTTCATTGGTCTGCAAATCCGGGTCGTCTTTGTACCATTTTTCTGGAACCAAAAATGATTCCTCGGCTGGATACACAAAGCCGCCGGCGTCGAGCAATTCCGCACCTTCGGGCACATAGGCGCGTACATAATTAATGTTGTCACCACCATAATATTGTTCACCTGGCTGGCCTGTATGCTGGCGACGGATAATCGCGGTCCCAATAACACTGCCATCAGCCTGAACCGCTGCCTCGTGCTCCATGGTTTGGACGACGCGCATATCAGTTTTTCCGCCACCAACATTGGCATTCACAATCATAAGGTAATCCTGGCCTGGCGCAGATTTGGCGACTTCGCCAGTCCAACCAAATTGTTTCCACTGAGTCTGCACCGTGACATCACGCATATACACCTGGACTTCTTTTTGTTGCAAGGCGGTATTGAGTTCAGTTACGAGTGACAAAATCTGTTGCGGGCCAATTTGCTGCACACTCGCAATTAAGTTTGCCAAAATATCGGCAAGTACGGCTTTTGGTTGGTTGGTAGTTTTATCATAACCACTCTCAACATAGTCCTGGAGCACGGCCAAACCTTTGTCTGCATCCACAGAAATACCGAATTTCTGACTATCAACCGGCCCGAGTACTTTTAGTACTCGTTCGAGAACAGTTGCATTTACGGCAATTACACCATCAACTGTGGCGCCGCGGCTGTGCTGGTAAAACCAGGCCATTTTTTGCGCACTGGCCGGAAAATCCGGGAACCAGTTACCGTCTTGGAATTCCCAACGATAATTAATTAACTGGAGTGGCAATGGTGGTTTTACATACGTGTCGAGCTGACCCTGCACATCGTATGTGCCACCTGGTGGAAGATCAATATTTTTAATCGCGCCTTTTTGCAAGTCGAGTACAGCAAAACTACCCACAAAACCACCAGTCGGACGAGCCTCGTGGTTGTTTTGAAATAGGACCAAATAACGACGCAAGTCATTACTGCCGAGCATGGTTTCGAGGCCACCAAGTACCGATGCTAAGGACTGCATGTCGCTCGTGAACGAGCTGTACAATCGCTTGAAATCCGTGAACGATTGCTGATATTCGGCCGGCAATGCAGCTGGGTCAACCTGGTCTAATTCGTCGAGCGCACGCTGATATTGCGGCACAGCCCCGCGAATATGGTTACGCATAATTGCAATGCGATCCACGGCAAATGGCGTGTTAGTGGCGGTCGCAGCTTCGATACCCTTGACCAAATACGCATTACCTAGCGCAACTTCATGACCAGCCGCCAATAGATGCTGACGGCTGCGAACTTGCGGACCAACAACAGGTAACAAACTTCCCACATACACTAGGGCGCGGTGTTCTTTTTCCAAAATTTGTTCAGCTTGACCAAATGACTGGAGCGCGGCGTTTAAATCATGTTGGGCCTGGGGCAAATCCGTGTGGAGTGCAGCCATGGTCGATGATTGAAGCGACAAAAACGCGTTCGTGCTTTCCTCGACCACACGGTTCGCGTCAGCTTTGAGCTTTTGCACATAGCCAACGGTTGGGTATGGCAAGCCAATTAACAGCGCAAGCGCAGCCGTGGTGAGTGCGAATTTTTTTAAACTGAGTGATTGCTTCCATTCACGCTTAGCTCGGCGTGGTTTGGCAGCAATTGGAATAGAAATCGGTTCATCAGGAGTTTGAGCCTGTTTCTGATTGGCTTCGTGTACAATTGCGGCCAGGTCAGCAACCTGTCTCTGTACTGGACGATGCTGGTTTTGGTACACAGGCACCTCGTTAGACCAGTCCGTCTGCGGCTTGGCTAATTCCACCACATGGGGCGACAAACGACTCGTGCCTGCTTTTACAGGTACGTATGGCGAAGAACGGCGACGGCGATACGGGCACATTGGCTCCATGTGTCCAGGCGCGTGGCACCACGCACAACGATTGTCCGACGAATTTGCAGGCATGCACGCAGAAATAATGCGCTTAGTATATCACAATTTAGTTTTGTTCGTACACAGCGAGCGTTTGGTGGGCGAGTTTTTCCCACGAGTAGCGCGCCAGCTGCTTTTGACCCAAGTCAGTTAAGGCGGTAGCTACAGTTTTTTCAGTCAAAACACGTAATAAGGCGCGGGCAATATCATCAGGTGCAGTTGGGTCGAAGTACGCCGCGGCGGAACCAAGCACTTCGGGTAAACACGAGGCATCGGACGCCACAATTGGCACTCCCGATTGCATGGCTTCGAGCGGTGGCAAACCAAACCCTTCGTACAAACTGGGGAAAACATAGGCGCTGGCCTGTTTGTACCAGGCAGCAAGTGCGGCATCAGACTGGTGATTCACACGAATAATATGGGGGATTTGTTCGGTTGCAATTATCTGTTCTAATCGGTCGTAAAACACACTGGGCGCACCAATTAAAACCAGGCGAAATCGCCCGTTAGTTTGACTATTTACTTCAGACCAGGCGCGCGCCAAAGTTTCCAGATTTTTGTGTGGATAGGCACTCCCCACGTAGAGCGCGTACGGGGACTGGCTCGTTACCGCGCTCGGTGATGGCACAGGTAAAGCAGTCGGAGCTTGGTAAGTGATGGTTATTTTGTCGTGCGGCACGCCCAAAGTTTGAATTAGGTCGCGTTTAGTAAATTCGCTCGTGGTTAAAATATGGACCGCCCGAAGCGCAGCCTGCTTGGTCACATAGCGCGCAACTTTATCCTTGAACCAATACCCCACTGGCCCCAATGTTGTAGCCTCTGGCCGTGGATAATGATACATAATTAGGTCATGAATCGTGACCACAAACCGCCCGTGGTAGCGCAATGGAATATTCCAGTGCGGAAAATGCATTAGGTCTACTTTTTGCGCTGCAATGACCGCCGGCCACTCAGTCTGTTCACGCAAACTGTACCAGGGTATATCAGCCAGAACTTTAATTGCCCTAAAACCACTTACTAACACCTGCTCAAAATTATCGCGTCGCAAAAACAACACATACTCATTGCGCTGGTCAATCTGGCCAAGGTGTTTTACGAGCTGTTCAACATACCGGCCTAGACCGCCCTGTTCTGGTCCCAGCATGCGACAATCAATCCCAATTTTCATATGCACCCATTGTAACAAAAAAAAGACCAGCCCCATAGGGCCGGCCTTTTGTTTTTGTCTTAGAACGCGATTTTGTACGAACTTACAGCATTACCAGCCTCGTCCCAGGCCGTGGCATAGAAATTGCCACGAGTCATGTCGCTAAAGGTGTGGCTGCAAGCAGCGCTTGTACCACTTACATTACAGGTACGAAGCTCACCATAACCCTCGCTAAGGCCAATGTTGTTGTAGTAGATGGTAATTTTGCTAACACGCTGGTTGTCATTGGCACGAACAACCAAGGTTGGGACCATACGTTTGGCACTGTTGCCAGGGTACCACTGGGCATTATAAGTCACGTCGACCCCAATTGTAGGGGCCACTGTGTCACCAGATAGGTACACTGTAGTGGCAGCACTTGTGGCACTATTGCTAGCCGCATCATAAGCCTTGGCAGTAATTGTGTACTGTTTGTTGGTTTGGAGCCACCCGCGAGTTACCGAACGTGTGATAGATTTGGTACCAAACGAACCATTCGAGGCAGCGTTGCGACCGTCTACCCACCAACTCTGCACAACCTGATTATCTGGACCTTTTACCGTCACCTCAACACCCTTGATATTGCTGACCGAGTCCTGGGCCGAAACAGTTACATCATATTTATACCAAGAACCATTGAGCGAACTAGCCACAGCATTGGCCGAAACAGTTACGGTTGGCGCCTGAGTGTCGGCTGGAGCCGGAGTTGGTGTGCTACAGTCTGTCCAGGACACACGGTACTTTGTTGGCGAAACACAGGTCATAGTGTACTGACGTAGACCATGCCCAGCATCGCGGCAGGCGCTTGTCAAAATACTAGACTGGTCGCCGGCTGAGCGGCGAATGCGAATGTCTGAACCAACTTGTTCACAGTTGGCTACCGAGACATCATTACTCGTGTTTACGTTGAGTGTTACAGCGCGAGCCAGAAGTGGTCCACCTAGAGCCACCACAACGGCTGCACCAAAAGCCAAATATTTCTTCATAAGCATATACTTAAGAGTTAACTCCTCTACACTAACCCTAGCACAAGGGGCCTTTTTAGTCCAGACTGCCTGGGGATATAAACATCGCGTCGCCAAAGCTGTAAAAGCGGTATTCCTGGACCACGGCCTGACGATAGCAGTCGAGTGTGAAGGCAGTATCGCCTACAAAAGCCGAGACCAACATAAGAAGGGTGGACTTGGGGAGGTGAAAATTGGTCACGAGGGCGTCAATAACGCAGAACTGAAAGCCTGGGGTAATGAAAATGTTCAGGTCCCCATGGTAAGCCACGAGTTCGCCATTATTAAAGTGGGCCACCCCCTCGAGTGTGCGGACTGTGGTCGTGCCCACGGCAATGACCCGACGCCCCTCAGCTTTGGCGCGATTAATCGCAGCCGCGGTTTCGGGTGTAATCTGGACAACCTCGCTGTGCATGGTGTGGTCAGTCACGCGTTCTGCCTTAACCGGCAAAAAAGTCCCCAAACCGACATGGAGTGTAACTTCGGCAAATTCTACACCCAAGGCTTTTATTTTCTCAATTAACTCAGGTGTAAAGTGGAATCCAGCCGTTGGTGCAGCGACCGAACCCTCGGTTTTGGCATACACTGTTTGGTAAGACTGCACATCGATTTCATGCTTTTCGTCTTTTACATACGGTGGCAACGGGATCAGTCCATACTGATTTGATTTCGCGCGCACAACTTCGTCACTATCCGCAAACTGCACTAAAATCGTCCCCTCGGCTTCTTTGACCAACACTTCGCAACTAAAATCTGACGCAAATACGACGCGCATACCCGGACGTACATGACGGCCGGGCTTGGCGAGCACTTTCCACACTCCGGAATTTTCCATTGGCCTGACCAAAAAAATTTCCACTGGCTTAGCATGGTCGCGTAACACTTCGCCTGTGGCCGAAACTAATTGACCAAACAAACGCGCCTTAAACACTTTGGAATTATTCCACACAATTAAATCACCCGGACGCAAAAAATTTACGAGGTCAAAAAATTGTTTATGCGCAATGGTTTTATTTTTTGGGTCAACGACCATTAGACGCGAATGGTCGCGCGGCTCCACCGGCGCCTGTGCAATCCTTTCGGCAGGCAATTCAAAATCAAAGTCTGACGTTAACATATTTAGCGTAAATATTTTTGCACATTAGCATTGTGCTCGGCGAGGGTGCGGCCGTATTTTACTTCGCCCGTATCAAGCGTGGTTAAGAAATACCAGTAATCGTTGGCTTCGGGATAAATAGCCGCTTGGATTGAAGCTACGCTTGGTGACGCAATTGGACCAGGCGGCAACTGCGGGTATTCATACGTATTCCAGGGGTTTTTGCTGTCACGGTCAGCGTTGGAAGTGAACACACTCCCCTCTTTACCCGTCGCATAATGCACAGTTGAGTCAGCTTGCAAGCCCATATTCGCATCGTGCCGCTTCCAAAAAATATCAGCCACGATGGTCTTGTCCTTAACCGAACGCACTTCGCGTTCGAGCAATGACGCCATGGTTAAAATTTCGTGCACAGTGCGTTTTTTTGCTTTAATATCCGCGAGCATTTTCGGTGTGAACAATTCTATTTGGTGCTCGGAAAATTTACGAGCAATGTCCTCAATAGTAGCATCATTGGCAAACGCAATGGTTTCAGGCGCTAAATAGCCTTCCCAACTCACATTGGCTGGTTTACCGTCAGCAAACAAAGTAAGCGCCGTTGGTTGGTAGCCAGGTTTGCCCCACGCCGCTGGCTTGCCAAGCAGTGTATACACTGCATCCGTAGTGCTGGCGCGGCCAGATTTTACAAGCGCATTCGCAATGTCGCGCAAATCCCAACCCGGGATAATGGTAAATGTCTCACCCTGACTTGGTCCACGTTCCAGCGCTTCTACAAATCGTTTGGCTGTGTGCGGTGGCAACACCGTGTAATCACCAGGTACAAGTTTACGGTCTATCCCAGCCCACTTTACGTACAATTTAAGTGGCAAATCAGTCAGTTTTTTGCGTGGCCACTGCGTAGCCAAATGTTTTTCTAACACATCGTACGAGGCGCCTTGGGCCACAGTAAAATGAAGCGGCTCCCCAGCCTGAGCGCCAGTCGACAAACTCAACCAAAACATGGCTGCCACACACCAGCCTGCATACGCGAGCCCTAACAAAACGACCCAGCGCAGCAACCGCATATGCTAGAGATAATTAGTTTTCCCATCAGCCTCGAGTTCGGCCAATAAGGTTTTGATTTCTGGTACCTTGTCCTTGTGACAAACGAGGAGTGCGTCGCCAGTATTCACAACCACCACGCCATCGAGCCCAATCGCAGTCACAATTTTGGTCGGCTCACCATTGTAAACCAAACAATCTTGCGAATCCAAAACCTTGGTATTACCCACAATATAATTTTCAGTTTCACCTGGCGCAAGCGCTTGTTTGAGTGCGTATAGTGTGCCCGGATCATTCCAACCCAAATTTACTTTAAGGACCACGGCCTGGTCTGGGGAAATTTTTTCAATAATGGCTTGGTCAAACGATAATGCGGGCAATTTATTATAACCATACAATTGCGTCGGGTCAGTCACCATTTCTTGAAGTGCCGCACTTAATTCTGGTTGGTGAATACGATACAACTCGAGCAAGAAATCCAGGTCAAAAATAAAGTAGCCTGGATTCCACACCCAGTCATGACTCGCAAACATTTGACGGCACTGCTCGAGTTCAGGACGATATTTCCACGCCTCAAATTGATAGACATTATCATGCACCGACTGACCCAGTTTGATCCAACCCAAATTGTGATTCGCAAAGCGCGCTTTTTCACCAAGGAAAACAAGCTGCTGTGAATTTTTTTTGACCAACTGTTCGCCTTGTTTAAGCGCGGCTAAAAAATTATCAGGGTGATCCATAAAATGGTCAGCCCACAAAATTGCGGTCGGACCACTCGCACCCTGCGCTTTGAGGCGGAACAAAGCCAAACCAACCGCAGCCGCCAAATCGCGGCGCGCTGGCTCGATCATCACATGGTCAACGGGAATCTCAGGCAATTGCTCGCGAATAATCTCACTGTATTCGGCTTGGGTCGCAATATACACATTTTCCAAACCCAGTGGTTGAATCCGCTCCACCGCCATTTCGAGCGTGGACTGGTCGTCTTTTAATTTTTCAAACTGCTTGGGAGTGCGGCGGCGACTAAGGGGCCACAGGCGGGTCCCAGCGCCACCAGCAAAAATAATTGTTTGCATAGTGGATTAACTTTACCCGAAAAATGCCCAGGCGACAACCCCGGCCAAGACCGTACCCGCAACAATATCGCGTGGGTAGTGGACCCCGGCCAAAACCCGGGCAGCAGAAATAAATACAGCGCACCCCACAAACACCACGAGTGGCAATAGACTCACGCTAGCTGTAGAACCAAAAATAGCCGCAAAAACCAATAACCACGCAGAAAAAGCGTGGTCACTGGGTAATGATTTCCAATTACTAAGCGGGGTAATGATTTGGTGAGTTTTAGGGAACTCAATGGCTGGCCGACGGTGCGGATAAGCCCACCCGACAAGCCAACTTATGCCCATGCCTGCGACCCACATGAGCGGCAACCACACGAACACAAAAATTACGGTCGCGATGTGTAGGTTTTGCCACAGTAAAAATACAACGACAGCGGCGGCGAGCAAGAATAGCGCATACTCAGCCCAAAACCGCACGAGCACATCATAGGCCCGCGATTTACCGGCCCAACGATTTACGTACAAAAACAATTTGTGGCTCCACGATAACTTCATTACAGTGTGCTTAAGTCAAGTGTGCTCGAAGTTGTTTTTGGGTAGACCAAAGCCCAAGCTGCTTCTGGAGTGAGCGCAGTTTTCGGCTCACCAAGCGCACTACTTACGGCTGGGCCCCAATTTAGACCAGCGGAAATATTAATTGCTTCACGACCTTCGGCGATTTTTCTGGTCACCTCTCTGCCTCGCACATAACTGTAATGAGTGCGGTACGCAACTTTGCTATCTTTAAACGATACCGTTACGCCTGTGATTTTGGCAGTTGTTAAATTTACACTCACTTGTACATTGATTTTGGCTACAGCCTGTTTGAACTTAGCCAAATCGGCCTTGAATTCCTTTCGGTATTCACGCACTTCGGCCGCAGTGGCGCTTGGATTATTTTTCTTGTACTCCTTCAAAGCCAAAGCCTCGATTGGCGCGTACCAACGGGAGTTTGGCACCACACGCACGGTTTGTACTTTTTCACCAGCTGCATTTTTGGTAATACGACCCGAACTACTAATTGTAACCGGCGAACCGAGTTTTAATTCATTGGCCAAATACCAGGTACGCAATTCTTTTAATTCTGCTTCGTTCGTAAATGTGTCAACAGACACCGCCGAGGCTTCACCCGAACCTAACAAACTTTTGGCATCATCTAAACTGAATTTAATCCAGCTGCCCATGATTGGATCGACGTTCATACCCAATTCTTTGAGCATGTTGACAGCCGCGCCATCGAGGTGATTAAGACGCACATAGGCCGCTTTTTCAACTGGGAACAAACGCGCGTCAGCGGAAAAAGCATTTGTGGCATCGACAATTGTTTCGCCTTCGGATTTAACCAAAAGCTGTGGAATCGAATAGTTTAACTCACTGTTACTTTGTAATTCAGTCACTGGAAAATCCGTGCCGCCCACGTTGAGCTTAAGGGCGTATTGGTCAGCGGCTTTCTTTTTGTCATTGTAGGTTTTCTGATAATTCACAGCCATGTCAAGCGTAATGGCCTGACCGCGCGATTGTTCGATCGAGCCCCATGAGCGGAGACTTTGACGAATAATGCTGCTGGCAGTTGGCTGCGCTGCCGACACAAGGGTTGGGACGAGTACCAAGGCTGCGACCGTAGTGATGAAGATTTTTTTCATAGTGTTTATTAATTATTAGCCAAGTGATTATAGCATTATTCGTCATTGGCCGCACCTTTGCGATCTGGGCGTCCCTCAGCTACCCAACGCAAGTAAGCTTCAACTAACGCATCAAGTTCACCATTCAAAACCGCATCTGTGTCTGCGGTTTCGTAGCGCGTGCGCAAGTCCTTGACCATGTGATACGGGTGCAAGACGTATGAGCGGATTTGACTCCCCCACTCTGGGCTCTTGAATTCACCGCGCAGAGCCGCGCGCTCGTTGGCTTCTTTGTCTTCCTGCATTTTCTGCAATTTACCAGCCAAAACTTTGAGTGCCATTTCTTTGTTCTGTTGTTGCGAGCGCTCGTTTTGGCACTGTACAGTCACACCAGTTGGCACATGCACAACGCGCACTGCTGAATATGTAGTGTTCACGCTTTGCCCACCCTTACCACCAGCCATAAACACATCAATACGCAAATCTTTCATGTCGAGCACAGCATCAACTGATTCAATTTCTGGCACAACTTCGATCAACGAAAACGAGGTGTGGCGCATTTGCTCCGCATCAAATGGTGAAATGCGCACCAGCCGGTGTGTGCCATGCTCGGACTGCAATTGGCCATACGCGTAACGGCCGCTAATACGGAACAGGGCGGATTTAATTCCGGCTTCGCCACCACGTGTTTCTTCGAGCAATTCGACTTTCCAGCCCTTGTGTTCGGCAAAGCGTGAAATCATGCGCACGAGCATTTCGGTCCAATCTTGCGCTTCGGTACCACCCGAACCAGCATGGAACGAGACGATTGCATTTTTGGCATCGTGCTTGCCCGAAAATAATAAGAAAAATTCACGATGCGCAAATTCAGCCTGCAATTCCTGGGTTTGCTTCTCAACCTCAGCACTCATTTCCGCGTCAGGACTAATCGCTAACTCTTCAGCTAAATGAATTAACTCATTCACATTAGACTGTAATTTTTCCCAACCTTCGACCTCATCTTTGAGGGCTTCAAAATTGCGTGCCACCACACTCGCCTTTTCAGGCTGCGACCAAAAATCCGGCGCTTGCATGTGCGTTTCTAAATCCTTCATTTCGGCACGTTTGGCGGCGATATCCAAAACCCGCACTGTTTCGGTTATTTTAGCTTTTAAACTAAATAATGCGTCGCTCATATGACCACACTCTACCTAAATTCAAATAAAAAAACAACCCTAGCGTTCTAGGGTTGTTTTATATTTTTAAACAAATTACATCATCCCCATGCCACCACCCATGCCCATGCCTGGCATGCCAGCTGGGGCAGCGTCATCTTTCTTGGGCAAGTCTGTTACCACGGCTTCGGTAGTCAAGAACATACCAGCGATCGACACGGCATTTTCTAGGGCCGTGCGCGTTACTTTGGCCGGGTCAATAATACCGGCCTTGACCATGTCAACGTATTCGCCCGTTGCGGCGTTAAAGCCTTGATTCCCACTAGACTTTTTAACTTCGTCAGCAACTACGGCTGGTTCGTAACCCGCGTTCTTGGCAATTACCCGGAGTGGTTCTTCCAGAGCGCGACGCAAAATGGCGACAGCCACTTGCTCTTCACCATCTGCTAACTGCAAGCTGTCCAAGGCTTTTACCGCACGGATCAAGGCTACCCCACCGCCTGGCACGACGCCTTCTTCCACCGCGGCCTTGGTAGCACCGACAGCGTCTTCAATACGGTGTTTAACTTCTTTCATTTCCGTTTCAGTCGCCGCACCCACGCGAATCACAGCCACACCACCGGCCAATTTGGCCAAACGTTCCTGTAATTTTTCACGGTCAAAGTCTGAATCAGTTTGTTCAATCAACTTCTTAATTTGCGCCACGCGGTCTTTTACCGCTGTCACATCACCCTTGCCTTCGACAATCGTGGTGTGTTCCTTGGTTGCAATTACTTTGCGGGCACGACCTAGATCTTCGAGGGTGGTGTTCTCAAGCTTCAAACCAATATCTTCGGTAATCACGCGCGCGCCAGTCAGCACTGCAATATCCTGCAGCATTTCCTTGCGACGGTCACCAAAGCCTGGAGCCTTAACTGCCAAGACATTAAAGGTCCCGCGCAATTTGTTAAGCACCAAAGTAGCCAAAGCCTGACCATCGACATCATCGGCAATAATCACCAATTCCTTGCGACCTGATTGAGCTACTTTTTCGAGGGTTGGCAAAATATCATCAATGGCCGAAATCTTTTTATCAGTAATCAAAACCAGCGCATCTTGATATTCAGCCTCCATGCGGTCAGCGTTAGTAACCATGTAGGCAGACACATAGCCCTTATCAAAACGCATGCCTTTTACAGTTTCGATTTCCATGCCAAACGATGGCGACTCTTCCACCGTAATCACACCATCCTCGCCCACTTCTTTCATGGCTGCCGCAATTTTCTCGCCAATTTCTTTGTCATTGGCCGAAATTGCCGCCACTTGCGCAATTGCATTAGCTTCTACTGGCTTGGCAATTTCTTCGCGCAACGCTTTTACAATTGCCTCGGTCGCTTTGTGCAAACCGCGGTTAAGGGCCACTGGATTAGCGCCTGCGGTCACGTTCTTCATCCCCTCTTTGACAATTGCCTGTGCAAGCACGGTGGCCGTAGTGGTACCATCGCCCACAATGTCATTGGTTTTGCTGGCCACTTCCTTAACCAATTCCACGCCAATATTTTCAACCTTATCTTCAAGTTCAATTTCTTTGGCCACCGACACACCATCCTTGGTAATTGTTGGTGCGCCATAACCCTTGTCGAGTACTACGTTACGACCCTTTGGGCCAAGCGTCACTTTAACAGTGTTAGCGAGCATGTCTACACCACGCACCAGTGCGGCACGGGCTTCGTTATCAAAAACAATTTGTTTAGCCATAGTAATTCAAAGTGAAATTATTTTTCCAACACTGCCAACACATCGCTCTGTGCGACAATTTTGTATTCTTGGCGGTCAACTTCCACTTCGTCGCCACCCCACTTTTTGATAAGTACGCGATCACCAACTTTTACTTCCATAGCGGCGCGGGCACCACTGTCGAGCAGTTTGCCCGGGCCAACCGCCACCACTTCGCCTTCGGCCTTTTTTTCCTTATCCACCGTATCTGGTAGGACGATACCTGACGCGGTTACTTCTTCCTCCTTAACCAACTTAACCACAATGTGGTCGCCGAGTGGTTTAATCTGCATATAATAAGTAAAAAATTAGGATTTTTATCACTCCCCACGCGAGAGTGATAAAGACATTTTTACATGAGTTTTTTTTCTTGTCAAGACCTCGCCTAACAAAAAACCCAGGCTCGGTAATAAGCTCAAATAGACGACCGGTATGAGACCGTGATGCCTGTCAGTAACACGGGCTCCCTTGGCGTACAATTCGTGCCTATTACCAAGCGTGGGTTCTTTAACGCTTTAGTAACTATACGGGAGTTTTGGGGTTTAGTCAACTTGGCTAGATTGAGGCGAAAAAACGTCAACGGGGATAAACAGTGGATTACCTGTGTACAAATTTTACCCAGGTACCAACCCAAAGACCAAGGAGGAGTAAGCCCGGGTACAAAGTCAAAAAATAGTGGTCAAATAAGCCAATAATTGCGATTGGGGGCACCCACCACCAGTGGGTTCGGGCGCGCCATAAAGGTACCAAAAATACACTGAACACTAAAATTAAACCTGCCACACCCAGTTCAGCCAGCAAAAGGAGGGCCAGGTTATGAACGGGTTGATATGCCCATGTTGGGTTAGTTGGGTAGATCTGCTGAACTGCGGTTGTATAATTCCCCAAACCCACCCCAAGTAGTGGTTTTGTTTTCCAAATCGCGATTGCCTCGTGCCACCCGCCCACCCGCTCGTCTACAGATTGCTGCTCATATACGCCCGTGATTTGCGCGCGTCCAACAATGAGCGGCCACACCAAACTCGCGGCCGCAATTGCACTCAGCAAAACTACTACCCACCACATACGCAACTGTTCATCTTTAAACCATTTCCAACCAACCACAAATGCTGCCAATAAACCAAGCCAAGCACTGCGGCTAAATGTAAATACCAAACACACACTAGCGAATCCGACGAGCAGCAACCAAAATTTTTGGTAGTGATTATTTTTAATTCCAAACGCAGACAACAAAATTGTGAGTACCAAGTACCCGCCAAAAATATTGGGATGCGGAAACGAACCATAGGCGCGAAGCCAACGGCCAAATTCACCCACCACTACACTGGCGCCAGGCTCCCAGGCCAGGTGTGACGATAATCCTAGCCATTTAAAACCCCAGGCAGTTTGCCAGAAAAACTGGGCGAGTCCCAAACCAATTACCGGCATCATCCCAATTCCAAACGCGAATGTAATTTTTTGATTCGGAATTGTATTTTTTCCTAGCAACCAAATTATGCTCGCCGCCATTAACAATAATCGCACGCTTTGCAAACTCAATAACCAATCAGCTGAGGCGAAGATATTGATCACTAAAAAAAATGCGAGCAAATACATGCGCCAATTTAACTTTGGCCGCTCAAAAAATCGCGCACTCAAACCCCAAATAAACAAAGACCAAAACAAAATCTCAGTTCCGTACAGCAACAATTTTTCATATTCAACCGCCGCATCGCGCATGATCAAAACTGTGCCCCAAGGCACAAGCGCCAACCACGCGAGGACCACGTATTCCCAATACTTTTTCATAGGCGCGCCCTAGCTGCTTCGCGTCGAATATTCCACTGTTCACGGTACAGGTCGCGACGGTCATTTTCGTGAAATTTGAGCATGGTGTCTGAGATTACCACTCGGCTATCCGGAAAATTTTGGACACTCTCCTCGTTACCTTGCATTTTGCGTTTTTGCAAAACACCGGCCCACGTATTTAAAATCGAACCAAGTGTGCCGGCCAATATTTTTTCAAGTAATTTTTTAATTTTCAAACTAAACCAAAACCGTGGTGAATTTGGGTGCATCATGACATCAGTTGGCGCATTAGACACACGCGCTGTTGCCCACACATTGGCCGCGCGTACTTCGGCCGCGACATTTTCTGGATCATACAGCGGATGCAAAGACAAACTCCAATACGTAAGAAGAACATCATCTTCACCCCGGCGCACTGAGCTTAAGTCAAGTACATTGTCCGTAATATAAAAACTCAAACACACACGGTCGGCCACGTGCTTACCGTGGCGTCGGTAACCAGATACGCTAATTGCGACGGTCAATAAAAGGCGGGTGAGCCACAATCGTTCGCGGCGCACTACCACAAACACGTCAATGTCGCTTTGCGCGCGTGGCCAACCAAATGCCACTGTATTGCAAATAAAAACCGCACGCATAAATGGTACCCAGGCCGCAAAACGCAAAGCTCGACGCGCCCGCTTGAGTTTGTGCATTACGAGCCAATGGGCTCCCCGCCGGCGTTCACGTGCGGCTGCCATATTTTCCAACGCAAAATAACCACCCCCACTGACCACAATCCCCGCCTGCACGAGCTTCTCGAGCTCAACAATCACCTCACTCGGGCCAATACCGACTGGCGCGTCCCAAAGCCGGTCATGCACCTCGGTCGCAGTCAGCGGCCAATCAAAAATCGCAAAAAACGCGAGAGTGTTGAGAATGGATTCTTGGAGCAGACGCATAGACAAAATGTTCCCCTAAGTGTACCCCACACCTAAAAAAAAGAAAACCGGCCCAAGGCCGGTTTCTTGCTTACTTTTGGTCAACTATTTTACCTTCAATTACGTCTGGTGCGGGACTACTGTGTTTCTTGAACAAAATCATTTGCTGAATCACGGTCAAAATCGTAGAAATCAACCAGTACAATGTCAAACCGCTAGGCAATTTAAAACCAATAATTACCGTCAACGCCGGCATCATATACAGCATTTGCTTGTTCATCATGGCAGCCATACTTTCGTCCTTACCACCCTCGCCTGCAGCCTTTGGTGGTTTGCGACTCATGAGCATTTTGGCTTGCCAGAACTGTGCCGCACCGGCCAAAATCGCAAGCACGTAGCTGGCATGATTCAGGTCAAACAGCCCCAGGGTTACTGTATTAATTGTGCCTGGGTTGTGAACGAACGAGTACAACAAATTAAAATTCTGTGACGATAAACCAGCACCCAGTGCCCAATACAAAGCCAAGAAAATTGGCAATTGGATCAGGAGCGGCAAACACGAACCAAATGGATTTACTTTATTTTCCTTGTAAATCTTCATGGTTTCCTGTGCAAGCTGTTGCTGATTGTCTTTATACTTCACTTTTAATTCTTCGAGTTTTGGCTGCAAATCTGTCATGGCTTTTTGCGCTTTGATTGACGACGAGGTCAGTGGCCACAACGCCAATTTAATAACCAGTGTTACCAGCGCAATCACCACACCCATGTCTGGGATCACATTGTACAAACCAACCAACAAATTAAAAATTGGCTGGTAGATAATGGTTTGGAAGATTTCTTGCATAAAGATTATTCAGCGGCTGTTTCGGTAACAGTTTCAGCCTCAGTTTGTGCTTCAGCTACTGGCAATTCAGTTTCACCGTCAGTACTTAAGCCTGTACCGCCAATTTCCTGGACTGTGATTTTCCAACCTGTGAGGTCCGAGGCAAGGCGAACGTTCTGGCCTTCGCGACCAATCGCGAGTGAGAATTGATCTGGTACGACTTGTGCAACCGCAGTTTTGTCGGCATCATTCAAAACCACGTCACTAACTTTGGCTGGAGCCAAGGCTTGCTTAATGTAAGCCACGGCGTCAGGGCTGTATTGGATAATGTCCACTTTTTCACCACCCAATTCTTCGATAATTGTGGTGATGCGGCTGCCGCGCTGACCAATACAAGCGCCAATTGGGTCAATGCCGTCGTCTTCGGTCGAAACCGCGACTTTGGAACGACCACCAGCATCGCGCGCAATACCGCGGATTTGCACGTCA
Source organism: uncultured Gammaproteobacteria bacterium (assembly GCA_964418775.1). Lineage (GTDB taxonomy): Bacteria > Patescibacteriota > Patescibacteriia > Magasanikbacterales > UBA922 > 2-12-FULL-41-16. The sequence goes on along the minus strand of CAYQNA010000005.1, from coordinate 50,649 downwards.
CCACTCGAAATTTCGGGGATTTCCTGAGCAAAAATCACTTCGACCATGCGCTTGTCTGCGCGAGACAAAATAATTTCTGGACCACGCACGCCCATGCCCACGGACACCACGTAGAATTTGGTACGGGTGCCGAGCTTAAAGTGTTCGCGACGAATTTGGTGTTCTGGTGGCACAATACCGGTCACTTTGCCGAGGTCAATAATCAAAACACCACTGCGGTCAAAGCGTTGTACAAAACCATGCACAATAGTACCTTCTTGCTGTTTAAAGTCAGCCATTACACTTGTGCGTTCGGCCTCGCGAATTTTCTGAATAATTACCTGCTTGGCAGTTTGCGCCGCCATGCGACCAAAGTCCCCAGGCACCGGCAAATCAATAATCAAAGTCTCGCCAATTTCAGCTTTCTTTTTAATTGCTTGCGCTTCGGCCAACATGATTTCGGTCTTAGGGTTGAACTGCACGAGGTCGGTAATTTCCTCATCAGTTAATTCACGACCTTCTTTGCGCGCTTCTTCGCGACGTTCGGCTAATTTTTCCTGAGCCGCTTCCAATTCTTCGGCTGGAATATCGGCAACTACGATTTTTTCATCCCACACTTTCATATCACCGGTTTCGGCATCAAATTTAACTTTGATGTTCTGCTGACGGTTACCAAAATCCTTGCGATAGGCCGCAGCGAGCGCGGCTTCGAGTGCTTCCATCACGGTTTCGTACTGCAGACCCTTGTCATCGCACAAGATCTGAATCGCTTTTGTAATCTCGGACATACCTACTAGAAAATAATAAACAAGTTAAAATTTGGCTATAAAAAAAGCAGCTATGTTATAGCTACCATTAATAGTCAAATATTACCATGTCGAACCAATTTTGTCAAATATCCAAAGAGTCAGTGAGGTCAGCGCAGTAGGCTTAACCGCGCTGACCCCTGCCGTGTGCCGGCGCCGCCGCCTGAGTCCAGGCATCAGATCTCGACGAGTGTCCGCTGGCGCAGGTCCAGGAAGTAGCCGTGCCCCATGCGCTGGAACGAGAAGGCGTTGAGGTCGGGAAGGTTGATCCCAAACTCCTTGCTGAGCGACTGGACGCAACGCACCAGGCGGGTGCCGCCGGGCGCCACGACGACCATGCAGTAGCCCGCCTTCCCAAAGAGCGGGCCCCAGCCGCCTGGGAACGGGAGCTTGTCGTTGAGCGGGTCCGTCTCGTCATGATTCAGACCCAACTCGATGTAAGACTTTCCGTCCAGCAGTCGCGTGAGCATGTACGTGCTGGGCGCGTAGCGCTCAGCATCCGGACGCACCACAAAGAAGTTGACGGCCTTTTGAGCAGTCTTCTCCCTCAGTCGCTGGGCCAAGGTCTCTATCTCCGCACTTCCGCGGACCGTGAACTTGTTATCCACCGTGTCGCCACGGCGAACAACTGCGACATAACTTCGTTTGCCTGCCATGTCAGCGCCTCCATTGCGCTGCACATGGTTTAACACAAAAAAACCGACGGGTCAACGTCGGCTCTCTTTAAACTAAAATTAGGGCTTTACCACACAGAACTCGGGCAATTGGATGGTGGCAGTGTGTGCTTGGTCGCCTAAATCCCAAGCCATTTGTGAGTCAGCGGGAATGGAAGTGCAGGCGTACCAGCCTGGCTGACCCTGAAGCGAACCCTGAGCCTGCAACGTAAAGGTTACGATTTCATTTGCTTTAATTGTCCATGCACTTGGTGCAGGGGTGTAAATGCTCAAAGTATTTTGCTCGCGTAATTCTTCGGGCAAAAGTGTTTGTACAAAAGGTGTGGCACCATTATCTGGAGTTAATGAAAATGTAAGCGAACCAGTGGCTTGTGCATTAGTACGGACGAGCAGTGGCAGTGATGCAATATCAATTGTTTGTTCAGCGCCAGTCGTATTTTTAAATTCAAAACGCGCGAGCGTAATTTTTTTATCAGTATCAGATACTAGTGTGGCTGGTACATTGGTTGACCAGCTTACTTGTGGTTGCACAGCCGCAATCTGCGTTAAAGCCCCGTAAACCGGACCATTTAACACAGGCAATGGTTGGTTATTAGCCCCAACTAAATCAATATTGCTTGGCGACAAAACCGGGAGCAAGCGGCAATCATGCAGCGCGCGCACCGCACTGGCTTCGGTAGCCTGAGGGAAAAATTCGAGTGGACGGAGTTGCAAAGAAGCCGAACCAGCAATAACCAATGGCGATTCGAGTGTGAAGCGAACGGCTGAACTGTCACCAATTTGTTTAGTAGCCAAGCCCAGTAATGCGCCGTCGTTTGACGTTAGGCTATATTTGGCAATGCCACACCCAGTTGGGTCGCCAGCCCAGCCAGTTTCAGTTGCGCGAATAACATTGAATGCTAGGGCGCGTAATTGGGCGCTGCTCGCCGTTGGTGCGGTCAGTGTTACGCTCATAATTGGCGCGCCATCTGTCGCAGTTTTGCCAACTGGCACAAACAACGTGCGGTCTGCGGCCGTTGGACTCAACATGGTCACACCAACTGGTGTAATCGTCCGCGCAGCTGAAGTTTGAACCGTAGGTTTGCTGCCAACCGCTGCCGAAGCAGCTAAAAACGAAGCTCCTAAAAAAGTGAGAGCTAGAGCCAACTTGGTCGTGGCCACGGTCTGTACGCGCACTGGCACGGCCACAGCCGCACGCACAGTTTTTTTAGGTCCCTTGGCCATACTAGTGAATATCCTTAATCTTTACGCCCACCCAATCAGCCACGACTTCTTTCACATGGTCCACGGTTACGGTTGGCCAACCCGCGGACGCGCGCTCTTTTTTCTCTTGGGTCTCAATTAATTTTACCACACTCACAATCTCGCGGCGCAATTGGCGCAAACTTTTTTCATCAGTGGTTTTGTCCTCGTCATCTTGAAGTTTGGCCAATTTGGCTTTTAATTTTTCCACTTCAACTGACTCATCGGGGCCATTTTTAGCCGCCGCGCGCGCACCAGCGCCATGTAAAAGCGCCGCCGCATGGTCATGATTGCCGTTTTGCACATTAATCATCGCCGCAGCTTCGTCAATCACGTCAATCGCTTTATCAGGCAAACGACGACCCTTGATATATTCGGCCGACAAACGTACGGCTGCACTGAGCGCATCGTCAGTAAACGTAACCCGGTGGAATGTTTCGTAATTCTTTTTTACGCCGTGCAAGATTTTAATTGATTCATTGACAGTCGGTTCGTCAACCAAAACCGGCTGGAAACGACGGTCCCAGCTTTCTTCAGGTTGAATATATTGTTGGTACTCTTTCTCAGTGGTAGCGCCAATCAATTGTAAATCACCGCGCGCCAGGGCTGGTTTTAAAATATCAGACCAATGCACTGACCCCTCGGCGCCACGCGTCTGCATGACCGTGTGAATTTCATCAATAAACAAAATTACGGTGCGGTCAGACTGACGAAGCTCTTCAACCAAATGTTTTATGCGCTCTTCAAACTCACCACGGTATTTCGTACCGGCCAACAATTCGGCAATTTGCAAAGAGAGCAAACGCTTGCCAGCCAAAATTGGCGGCACATCACCCGTAACAATCTTAAGCGCCAGCCCCTCGACAATTGCCGTCTTACCAACCCCTGGCGGCCCCATTAAAATCACGTTATTTTTGGTACGACGGGTAAGAACCTGGGTCACACGCGCAATTTCCTCGTCGCGCCCCACGACTGGATCAATCCGCCCCTCCTTGGCTGCCTGCGTTAAATCCAACGCGAACAAATCAAGTGTTGGCGTGACTGAATTACTGCGCCCTACCGAAAACTTACTGCCCCCACCCTCGTTGCGACGCGCAAACAAATACCAGGTTGTTCCGGCAATAAGCAATGCCGAGCCAACCCAGCGCAGCGAACCGGCCAAGTCCTGGGGCAATAATTCCATAGCCTCTAAAGTTTTTTTACAATTTCACGCAACCTTTGGCATTGTTATAACCGTATCCGTAGCCACATTCAGAATATGGAGGGATGATTGGATAGCAACCAGTGTTATTGTTGTACCCATACCCGTATTCAGAACCTGAGCTGCCACAAAGACCAGGGATAAACTCAATGGCATTAAACTTCTTTACAACCAACATTTTGGTCATGAATTTATACGAGAAGGCGTTGTTTGTGGTGCTGAGTTCTGGGAAATACCCGGAAGTGTCAACTGCAGCCTGAACTTGAGTGACGGCTGCAAAATTCTTTAAAGACGATTCATTGGTAATCCCGCCAATCATGAATTCAACCAAGCGACTACCACCGGCTGGGATACTGTAACCTGCTGGGATTTCAATATAGAAAGTCTTACTACCCTTACTAGTTTCTGGTAATGGTTTACCAGTTTGGCACCCATACACACCAAAACCACAAACCAAACGATTGGTTGTGTTGGCGCGCAAAAGAATGCGGAATGGACGAGTGCTTGGTGTGGCCGCATTACCAATATTCGAAACCACGATTGAGGTATTTACAACTGGCAGGTCATTGTAATAATAGCCTGTGTAGTTAAGCTGAATCTTACTAATAGTCAAATCAGGACGTTGTGGACCTGTTGTGGCCGCAGCTGCAGCCGCGAATGATGCAAAGCCAAGCGCAAGCACGCTTAAGGCCAATTTAATTGAGGTAACTGAATTCACCTTGGTTCTAGTGCCGGAAGACAAAGAACGTTTTGTTGGACGGGCCATAAAAATTAGTAAACAATAATGCGCGTATTATAACACCTTTCTGAGACAGAGACTAATAAACTATTCGTTTATGTTTTTTTTCTGTGGATAATTTGGATTATTGAACTGCCAAACTTGCGATGAAAGCGGTACAAAATTCGAGTCAGCACCCAATAGCAAACCAAACTGACTTTGGCTTTGGGTCAAAAAAATATATACGTGTGGCGCAGGGTATTGAGACAAAAGGGTGGCGCGTTCAGCTGGTTCGCGTGTACCCCAAAACAACTCCCACCGCGCTCGATTCCAGATATTTTCATCGAGCATACCCGGCGCAATAATCCGCTGCGTGGTGTAACCATAAAGCCACGGTGCATATTGTGGTGTAATTGTCATGATCAGCGATTTTGCCGGCAATGTATTTAATTGTTGCAGACTCAACCAATCGACCAAAGACATAGCTGGCTTATAGTGTACCAGTGCTCGAGAGCCATAGAAGAGGCCGATAATTCCAAACATACATACCGCCCAATTCAGGCGCCAACGCTGCCAGGCATATTCAATTGCCGCTGAGGCACTGATAATTGCCGCCAAATCAAGCCAGACAATCAAACGACGATAAAATAAAACCTGCGCCGCGATTCCCAAACCAGCCAAAATTGCGAGCCACCAAAGCGGTGCCAAAACACGACGCGTAAGCCAGACTCCAGGCGCCGCTAAAATTAAATACGGCCATGACCACCCCAACCATTGTCTCACTGTTATAAATTGTCCGTTAAACTCGGGCGCTGACATTACGGCTGTGCTTGCTAAACCACGATATTGCCACAATGGTTGCACATACAGTAGCCACTCGGACCAATTACCGATCAAAGTGATTAGAGCGGCAAACCCTAGCATTTTCAGTATCAAAGTGAACCGGTCTTTTTTGCACAAAGCCCAAATTCCAAACGCCAGTGCAATCGGCACCAGGGATAGGGGGTGAATAATACCAACCAGCCCCAGCCACAGCCCACTGACCCAGGGGCGGTCACGATGCGCTATTGCGAGTAAAACCAAACTAGCAGCGAGCAAATTACGGTAATAAAACCAATGATAAAATTCAATTTGCGTGAGTGAAACCGTTACCATAAAAACGCCGACCAAACCCGCACGACGATTGATTTGTTTTTGCAAAACCAAATATACTGCCCACACCAACAACACCGCACTCACCATGTAGCCTCCAATCAAAATTGCGTCAGTTGAAATTCCTGTCCAACGCAGGACATTAGTAATCCGTGCAAAACCAAATGCCTGTAAATGCTGCCCGCGATCGTCCCAATAGCCCTGAATAATATGACGATAAATGCCTGTGTCATAACCAAACCCGAGCGCACCATCACGCACATACCAAAATACGCGCGACACGGCATACAGAAGCGTCACAAAAAGTGCACCGCTGATTGTGCTCAGGCACCACGCTTCGCCCGACGATTGTTCAGGAAACGATGTATTTGCGGCAGCGCACCATGCGCGCAGCTTGGTCCACATACAAACTAATTTGCTCAAAAATAATCGCGCAATCCGCGGCCACAGTTTCTTTGACGCAAAACCACTGCGCCGCCCGTTGCCAATGCGCGCGTTTGGTGACCGTAATTGCGCGTTCAGCCGAACCCTCGCCGCGCGTACGCAACTTTACCTCAATAAAACTGAGCCAATTCGCACCTCGCGCCACAATATCAATTTCGCCCCAACGCGTGTAATAATTGCGGGCCACAATTGTGTACCCCTGTTTTTCCAGCCAAGTGACAGCGAGCTGTTCGCCCCAAGCCCCCACTTCCCTCCTGTGTGGCATAGTTAATCGTGACGATAGAGAATTAAAGCGCGGTGATATTCGCTAACCGTAAAATCTTCTTGCACGGCCAGGCCCACGCGGCGCGCCTCGGCAATCAGGCCAGCAAAATCCAATTTCTGTTTTTCAGTTGGACCCACAGACGCAATTGTATCAGTCCAATCCACCACAATAATACGGCCTTTTGGTCGCAATAAACGCAAAGCCTCGGTGAGTGGTGCTAATGGATGTGCACAACGCCACAAAATATTCACCATAAACACCATGTCGAGCGTTTGCGGTGGAATTAACACGCCATTTTTCACTTGAATATCACCCCACACTGGATACAAATTATTCACAGCCTCTTGCTTAGCGCGACGCCCAATCGTCTCAAGCACGTCTTTTTGCAAATCAACCGCATATAAAACACCGCTCGCACCCACCACGCGAGCCGCGGGAAAAATCATGTGTCCCGTGCGACCAGTGCCAAAATCAGCCACATGCATGCCAGCCCGCAATCCGCTTTTGGCAAGCAACATTTCCGGGTCAATTACGGCATTGCCAGCATGGTAGGTCATATTATTTTAAACCAAATAAACCACCAAAAATACTCAAAATCACTTCACCAAGCATGCCAGTCATAGCCATGAGTGACAAAATAATGGCCGCAATCCCAATGAGTTTGTACATCAAACGCGAGCCGCCATTGCCCAATTTATCTTCGGCCCAGCTGCTTTGGCCAAAATTTTCAATAAACCACTCGGTTTTAATAACCATGACCGCGCCCAGCGCAATCACAAGCAAGCCTAAAATATATTTCATATGCGAATTAATTTTTTAAACTCTTCGACCATTGGCACGGCCTCGGGCTCGGCGCCATTATTATCCGCAATACTAAGCGCAGTCCAGTCAGCCAAGAGCAAGTTACTAAACACTTTTTCCGTTGGTGTTGCGCCACTTACTTCAATCACTTCCACTGGCAAACCGCGATCCGCATATAACCGTGCCAGCACCTCGAACCGCTTTTGGTTCATCGGGAGGTCAGATGCATCGCGTAAAAAAATAAAACAAAATTTCTCGGACAACGCACGCGTCTGGGAATTATAGTCAAAGCCATTCATTTCATTGTGATTCAGTTCAGGAATGACATTGTAAAAGGCCGGAATTTTACCAGTTTCATTGAATTTAATTTTCCAATTATAGGCCAAAGCCTGATTACGGTGCGAAGCATAAATTACGGGTACAAAACCCGCCAAACGTTTGGCCAAAGCCTGACCCTTGGCGTGCAAACCTGTGCCATCAAAATTCACAAATGATTGCACTTCGGCCAAAGCCGCGGTCTCATTCAAAAGCGCGAGCAAAGCAATCACTGCCAAACCCAAAGCCGAGCGCGGCTGCACACCTGTGTTTGGAAGCGCCACATATGGCCAGTTATTATCTTTCGCCATTTGGAGCAACGTGCCACCAACCGCAATCACGGCCACATTCAAACCAAGCGCTCTGGCTTGTTCGGCCGCTTCAATCACCTCTTCGGTATTACCAGAATATGATGACAAAATCACGAGTGTCTCGGCCCTGTCATCCTCACCCAGCACAGGCAAACCATAATCAGAATACACAACCTCGCGACGGCCAGGAGTCAAAATTGGCAACAAATCAGCGGCCAAATGCGAACCACCCATGCCACAAATCAACGCCCGCGTAAACGGTCGCAGTGCACCAGCATTCTCAACCACGGGCTCAAACGAAAATTGTTTCGAAAAATTAGCAATTGCTTCGGACATCATAGTCCCCTTAGTGTACACCAGGGGCCCATGCCTGGGCAATACCGCTATTTTTTATCCTCGTCATCACGCTTGGTAATTTTTACCAAGTTGATGGAAATAATCACAATGACAATGGAGATAAAAATGGCGTAGCCAAAGCGTGCCCACAGTGAATTTTCTTGAGCGGGGAAAATACTTTCGATTGTGGCTTTGACCGCATCATTCCAAGCTAGACCAGCGACCAAACCAAGCGCAGCCACAATGTAACCAACGACTTTTTCGCGAACTTCGCGTGAGAGTTCGGCCGATGTTTGGCGAATTTTTTGGAGTTTTTCTTTGGGCATGTTAACGACGTTGGGGCATGCACACAAATGTGGCTACCAGAATTAAAAGTGCGGCGACAACAATTGACGCGCCGCTCGGAATATCAAAATAAAATGAACCAATAAGGCCTAGAAATGTTGCTAGGACTGAGAGGAACACAGACCAAATTGCGGTAGCCCAAAAACTGCGCGCGATTTGCGCGGCTGTGAGTACAGGAATAACCATGAGCGCGCCCACGAGCAAACTCCCCACCACACGCATGGCCACTGCAATTGTGACGGCAGACAAAACCATGAGCAAGACCGAATACACACGTACGCGCAAGCCCTCGGCCTGAGCCAATTCCTCGTGGAGTGTTAGGAGAAACAATTCTTTGAACACAATTAAAACCGTGAGTGCGACCACGCCTGCGACAATCGCGATCGTCCAAACCTCGGTTGGCGTTACGGTTGTAATACTGCCAAACAAATACGAAAACAAATCTTGGTGTAAACGCTTACCCACGCTCATGAGCACCACAGCGAGGGCCAAACTGCCCGAGAGAAAAACTGCGAGGACTGACTCACTAAATACACGCTGATTGCGGCGCAGCGCTTCGATCCCACCACCAGCAGCAATTGCCGCCACAGTGGCAGCCAGAACAGGACTAAAACCGCCGAGGACTGCTACAGCCACACCCACGAGCGAGACATGAGCCAACGTGTCGGCCAAATATGAATAGCGGCGCACAACCAAAAACAAACCAACCAACGGCGCCACAATCGCGACAGCCAAACCCGCGACAAGTGCGCGGTTCATGAAGTCATATTGGAAAATCTCGAGCATATTATGTTTCAGGATAGCGGGTAAACACCCAAGCCGCGAGCGCGGTTGTAATTGGCACGGCCGCCACCAGCGCCATACTACCGACTAATGTGCGCACGACTTCTTCGGTCAGTAATTCGGTGTTGAGCGTCACCCACCATGGTGTGCTGTAGGCTGAAAACAATAGTAGTAATGGAAACGACGCACCCACATAGGCCAACACAAGCGTATTCACGAGCGAGGTGATGTGCTCGCGCCCCACCACACTGCCGCGACGATACAATTCGCGCCACGCAAATGATTTATTCGCGGCCTTTAACTCTGCGACCGCGGCGGTTTGCGCCGTGGCCACATCATCGAGCACGCCCAGCACTCCAATTATTATACCGCCAAGTAACAGTCCGCGTAAATTAATTGTGGCGGTTGGCGCAAATTGCAAATAATACGACTCCTCACTTCCGAGGCCTGTTAAATGCGCAGCGGCCACCACCCACTCAGTCAAACCAATCGCGAGCACAATTGTAATTAAAATACTCACAAATGCCACGGCTGTGCGGCGATTAAATCCATGCGCTAAAAATAATGATGTGCACGCAATTGCGGCCGTGGCCACCAGACTCACCACAAATGGATTCGCGCCAGTGGTAATTTGCGGTACCACATACCATGCGATAATCGCGGCAGTAACCGCGAGCCCCACAAAGGCCATAAGTCCGCGGCGGCCCGCAAACAAAATCGTTAAAACAAAAAACCCAGCCAACGTCCACCCAATCACAGGCAACCGCAATGGCTCGGTAATCGCATACGTAATTTCACCACCTGGAATTGCGGTCCGACTAACGACCACGGGCTGCCCTTCGTGCAATGTGCGCTCGCTCGCGCCACTGCCACGGACTTGATATTCCACCACCATTTCTTTACCGATTTCATTACCAGTCGTGATTTTGATACGAATTTGCTGGGTTACAATCGGCTCGCCAAATTCAGTGTCCGTGTTTGCGCTCTCGACTTTTAAAACCTTGCCCCGAACATACGTTTGGTCAAGAGTCGGAGCCTCGGTTGTGGTCGAAATTTCAGTCATACTAGTGGTCATGTGCAACCGGCTGGCGCGCGCCGCCATACAAATCACGCAGTGTGCCCGCTTTATCAAATTGACGCGAAGCCACATGACACACGACCTCCTTGTTAATGCACAAAACGTGTTTTACTTGCGTGGCCACTGCATCAACATCGTGCGACACCAGTAAAATCGTGAGTCCGCTCGCATTTAATTCATCAAGCACACGGTTGAACTGCGTGACCGAAGCAATATCAACGCCCACAGTTGGCTCGTCGAGAATTAAAATTTTTGGTTCACCAGCCAGGGCGCGTGCAATAAATGCACGCTGACGCTGCCCGCCCGAGAGTTCACCCAAACGCGCGCCCTGAAATTCACGCACACCGGTCAATTCAATCGCCTGCTCAACGGCCGTGCGATCACTTTTGCTCATGCCACCGAGTAAACCACGACGCCGTGTGCGTCCACTTGCCACCACTTCGGCCACAGTTGCCGGAAACGCCAAATCAGTTTGGACCACATTTTGCGGTACATACCCGATTTCATAATGCGCTTTGGCTTCGCGCACACTGTGCCCAAACAATTGAATTGTGCCCGCATCAGGCTTTAAAATACCCAGCAATAACTTCAACAAAGTTGTTTTTCCCCCGCCATTTGGACCAATTACACCCACATAATCACCGACAGGAATTGAAAACGACACGTCACTCAAAACCGGTGCCGTGCCGTACGCAAAATCAACGTGGTTAAATTGAATACAGTTTTCGTTGTCGTGTTTTTTTATTGGCATACCAGGGCGAGACGCAATTGCGCTAAGTTCTCTCGCATTAGTATATCATAATTTTTACCACCAACTATTTGCTCGGCAGTTAAACCCTCAATCGGATTTAGGACCGCAGTTTTGGCCCCAGTTTCACGAGCCAATGTGTCTGCTAATTTTGGCGAAGCTAACGTTTCAAAAAAAATCGTACTGATTTCACGCGCCTTTATCAAATTTGCCAAATCAGCCAAACGGCGCGCCGATGGCTCCGCATCGGGACTCAGACCCGCGATGGCGTGCAATTCCAAATCATAACGATTGGCCAAATAATTATACGCATCATGGGCCGCCACAATTTCGCGTTGTTGGCAGCTGGCTAGACCAGTTTTGTAATCATCATCGAGCTTAGACATGCGCCCCACTGCCTCCACAGCGTTTTGGCGGTATTGGTCAGCGTGTGTAGGATCAGCTTGAATTAAGGCGTCGCGAATCACCCCAATCATTTGGCGTGCGCGCACTGGGTCAAGCCAAAAATGTGGGTCATACGCACCATGTTCATGAGCATGTTCGTCTTCGTGTTCTTCCTCATGCTCCTCGGCAGTTGGCAGTGTTTCCAACACTTCACTCATTACCAGTACACGCTGCCCGTTTTTCTGCCAATCCACACTGGCCTTTTCGGCCCATGGATCCAGACCAGCACCGTTAATCAGCAAAACATCAGCCTCGCCCACTTTGACTAACTCACGCGGGCTTGGTTCATAATCGTGCGGCTCAACGCCGGTTGGTGTCGCGTTAATAACGGTAATCTGCCCCCCACCAACTTGCTCGGCCAAATATGCCAAGGGATAGAAAGTGGCGGCAACAGTAATCTTGGTGTCGTCAACAACTCCAACCGATTTATCAACGGTTTGAGTACGGTGCGTGGCAGTCCAACCAATTGCCGCAATAATTGCAAAAATTCCAACCGTGGCCAAAAATTTATTAGCCATACCAAAGAAAACAGAAATAGTTAAGAACGACGACACCTACCACACCATCCAAAAAACTCCAAGCTGTGCCGAATATCGGCAAATTTAATTTTTTTAGCCAGCTTTTTTTCCAGTGGAGCTAGTAATTTTTCCACGCCCCCAACCTCCACATCTTCGACACGCCCGCAATCGCGACAGACTACATGATGATGGTGTTCACTGTCCACTAACGCCAACTCATAATATTTACGCTGGTCATTGAGGTATACTGGACGGATAAAACCAGCCGCCAACAAAAACTCTAGTTCACGATACACGGTTGTTTTATTGACCGTTACTTTTTTCTTAGTCAGAGCAGCGCGAATATCATCGGCTGATACTGGCGCGTCCTGCTTCACAAATAATTCAATAATCAAGCGACGGGCTGGAGTTAAGCGCTCGCCTCGCGCCTTAAGGGTGGTTAGGATATGGTCAGTTTTCATATTCCCCCACTATACGCAATTAAGTTGCGTTTGTCAATCTACTTTGTGCAGAATTTAGGGGCGCTGGCACCAAATGGTGTGCCGCAACTGTAGCCTGTTAGGCCTGTGGCGGGCTGACATTGACTGTCGCTATTACACTGAATGACGTCATTATGGCAATGTGAATCCGCTGTACCAGGACTATGACACCAGTCGACAGTATGGGCAACATTATCATTGCAATCATTGTGAGATGAGCAGACAAATTTCGCTGGTGGGGTTGGGGTTGGGGTTGGGGTTGGGGTTGGGGTTGGGGTTGGGGTTGGGGTTGGTGCAGGCATAGAATTACCACAACCAGTCCATTTAACCTGATAGCGATTGGAACTCACGCATTGAAATGTATAATTGCGCTTACCGTGGCCTGCGTCATAACAGCCTGGGTTCAAACGATAAACCGCCCCAAAACGACGCACCGTAACTGCGTTTTTGCCTGCTGAATAACACACATCAACCGGGACCACGTTACTGGAAGGATTAAAGGCTGCGTATGTTACACCACCAATAAAAGTAGCGGCCACCAAACCACCAATAATACCTAAATATAATTTCAATTTCATAATCCTAAAATATAAATAAATTAATAAAATTCTAGAAACAAGCAATTCCAAAAGTTTATCAATTTGTAGGTAGGGATGCAGCGCGTTGCACCCCTGACGTGATTGATTTTCCCAAACGGTCGCTTAACGCGCCGCGATCGCTTGGGGTTTATTCGATCAAGACGCAGGCCTTGAAGCCCGGGAAGGGCTCCTGGCACGCGGTCTTGCCGGCGTACGGACCGACGAGCTCGGGGTCGTCGCACTTGCTCGCGTCCTGCGAGCAGTCCACGACGCCGTGGCAATGCCGCGGCTCGGCCCAGTGGTGGCACCAGTTCAGGGTGAACTGCCCCACGACCGGGGTCGGTCCGCAGTCGCTGTCGGCCTCACAGGTCGGTTTCTTGCAGTCGGACGGGCACGTTTCGTAGCCCTCGTCCGCATCGCAGACCTCGTCGCCGCAGCACGCGCCAGTGCAGTCGTCGCACGTACAGGTATTTTCGGTCACCCCGCAGATGTTATCGCCGCACTCGTCCGCGCAGTCCTTGGCGCAGCTGCCTGCGTCCTCGTCTTGAGACGTGGTGCAGACACCGTCGCCGCAGGTCACGGGACAGTCGTCCAGACAGGACTTGGCGGACTCGGTCGCACTACAGATTTTGTCTCCGCACGTCGCGGGACAATCGATGCTGCAGTTGCCCGCGTCCTCGGCTTGACCACAGTAGCCGTTGCCGCACTGCTCGGGGCAGTCGACCACGCACTGTTGGCTGCTTTCACCTTGAACCGTGTCACACGTGCCATCACCGCACTCGGTGGGACAGACGTCACAATCCGACGGACACGAATCGCAAGACTCAGTCGGCTCGCTGCACGTGCCGTCCCCGCACTTGGGTGCGGGCGGCGGACAGCCGTCGTCCGTGATATTGTTGCAGTCGTTGTCGATGCCGTCCCCGCAGACCTCTGCCTGAGGACCAGGCGCGTCACACGCGCCCCACCGCCCGGCCGAACATTGTTCGCGACCCGATGTGCACGAGACCATGCATAGACGGTCGACGTTTTCGTCAGTCTGGCCGTCACAGTCATCATCCTGATTGTTGCACGATTCGTCGTGCTTCTGTCCCGGACGGCAGGAGTTGACCTTCTTGCCATTGACGCAGCGGGTCTCCCCGCTGGCCTCGCAGCCACCCTGGCCGCACTGCGTGGACGTGGGCTCGAAGCCCTCGTCCGTCTCGCCGTCGCAGTCGTCGTCTTGTCCATCGCAGTCCGCATCCAGCGCGGAGTTACCACGCTCACAGACAACTGACTTGGTCACGACAGCACCCTTGCAGGCGCCGAGGACCATGGCAACGATGGCGAGGACGATGATCTGAATACCCCTCATGAGACCCCTCCAATGCAACTTAGTTGCGTTTGTCTGTTGCCATTCTAATGCAACTGGGTTGCATTTGTCAAGAGGACCCTGTGGACAGCTCTAATTTCCTTTCAAAATATTCAAAAAAATCTGCCAACCCGAAAGTTTCGGAGTCTGGCCAGGTTGAATCCAAGAAATAACCCCGCCTGGTTCCAAACGACGGACTTCCCCATTAGTTAAGGTAATATACGGAAAAACATACATTGTGTGCTGACCAGAACGGGCCGAATCATAAGCAAATGAATATTGACGTCGGCTAAGCCAAATTGGCTGATACGCGTCAAGTGGACCAGCAAAACTCCCAGGTTTGACATACACTAAAAACCCATCATAGTCCCCTTGCGCACCCTCCCAATGCACAATTGATTTACCCTCAAAATCATAGACAAACAATGTTAGTGGTCGCACCCAAAAATCTCCGTCTTTATAAGAATGGCCATTTATGGCCTTAAACACGACCGCTTCTCGTTGTGGCATTATTACGCAGCTCTGACCTTCGGCTACAAATCCGTTATCACAGTGACACTGGTCACCATGTAAATGGCCGTGGCCATTACATTCAATAATTGGAGTGGTAGTTTGAACAGGAACCATCTCATTTGATGGTTTTTTTACAGCAGTGGCAATAGTGCTTTTTGTGGAGCTTTTAATTGATTCGGTTTTGTTATTAGTACTATTTAAAACTGTGCCCGGCAAAGCCAGGCATTGTGTGCCAGAGGCATAATATCCCGCATCACAATGACAATGATCGCCATGAATCCAGCCATGGCCATTGCATTCTAGGGCTGTTTTTGTGTTTCCGACAGTCGATTTAGCGGCTCCAGTCGTTGACCCGGAATTCTTAACAGTCGGGGTTGTATTTTTTACAGCCGCCTGAGCATTTACTAACTGAACCGGTGTAGATGAAGGCAGAGTTAAACACTGTAATCCGGAGGCATAATACCCCGCGTCACAGTGGCAGTGGTCTCCGTGAACCCAACCATGTCCGCTACACGCCACAACCACTGATTGCGTATTAGTCTGAACAGCTACTTGCGTAACAGGCTGATTATGTGATGAGGCTGAAGCCACAACAGATACAGGGGTCGGAACAGAAGTTGTAGGTAATGCCCGGCATTCCAAACCAGCGGCATAATATCCCGCATCACAATGACAATGATCGCCATGCACCCAGCCATGTCCGCTACAGGCATTGCTCACTGACGTGCCCGCTACTGCCTCTAAAGCGTGCGAGTCAAACGTTTCAACTGGAGATGGCATTGCCACTGGTTGAATAATTGGCTGAACATTCACTGGCGCCGGCACACTTACTACAGGCGTATTTTGTGGCGTAGTTTGAGTTTCTGTCGGCACCACACACTCACTCCACTCTACCCGGTATTGCGTGCTAGAAAGGCACTGTAATGTATAATCTCGTAAACCATACCCGGCATCACGACAGCCGTTTGTTAATGTTTGCCACGTATTAGAAAAATTGCGTTTGATTTGAATTCCCTTAAAAACTGGCTGACAGGCATCGACAAATACATTTAAAGCCAAAACAGACTGCGCCCAGAAACTGGTCAGCCCAATAATTGCCATGATTAAAAAACGGCCGTGCCAGGCCATAGAGTATACTCAGGAAGGATATGAACCAACCGGACAGACGGCGTCTCAGGAAGCTGTCCGGTTGGGCCAAAAGCAACTTAGTTGCATTAGACATATGCACTGTACCCTATCAGGACTACGTTGTCAATATAAGCCTGTGGATAAGTGCAACTTAGTTGCATTAATATTTCTGCACTAAAAAACCGTCTGTAAGGGCGGTTTTTAGAATTTGATTTTAATTATCGAATGCCCACTAATTTTCTCACCTCACTCATTGTCTTCTGCGCCACAGCGCGGGCACGTTCGGCCCCATCAGCCAGAATACGATCGATTTCCGCTGGGTTAGCCAGCAATTCTTGACGACGCGCACGGAAATCCGCAAAATAATTTCCCACGGCTTCGGCCACAGCAGCTTTTAGATCGCCGTAGCGAATACCCCCGTCTTTTTCCGCTGCCACAAATTGGGCGTGCGCTTCTGCGCTGCCAAAGCGCATCAATAAATCAAGCAAATTCTGCACTCCGGGCGCGCCAACCCCGCCTTCGGTCGCAGTCACGGCCTTTTTTAATTTACGCAATAATTCGGCAGGCTCGTCGGACAAATAAAGCACTGTATCTGCACCATGACTCTTGCTCATCTTCTTGGTCGGTTCAGTCAAACTCATTACTTTTGGGACTGGCGACAACAAGTGCTTTGGTTCTGCAAAAAATTCACCAAACCGATTATTAAACCAACGCGCGGTATCACGAGTTAATTCCACATGCTGAATCTGATCCATACCAACCGGAATCACCGTCGCACGGTACAGCAGAATATCGGCGGCCATTAAGGCGGGGTACGTGAGCAAACCAGCATTAATGTTTTTGGCCTGTTTTTCGGACTTATCTTTGTATTGCGTCATGCGTTCGAGCTCGGCCACAGGCGTAACACAGTTAAAAATCCAAGCCAACTCCGCGTGTTCTGGTACGTGTGACTGCACAAACAAGGTTGTTTTTTGTGGGTCAATTCCACACGCTAATAATTCAACCGCCGCATTTGTCATGAGCGCGCGACGTTCATTAGCTGACAAATCTCCAGTCAAGGAATGTAAGTCAGGAATAAAAATAAACATCTCATGCTCGCCTTTGGCCTGCAA
This sequence comes from uncultured Gammaproteobacteria bacterium, assembly GCA_964418775.1. Classification (GTDB taxonomy): domain Bacteria; phylum Patescibacteriota; class Patescibacteriia; order Magasanikbacterales; family UBA922; genus 2-12-FULL-41-16. The sequence goes on along the minus strand of CAYQNA010000005.1, from coordinate 33,331 downwards.
ATCCACCCAGTTTTTGACTGCACCCAAATAATTACCCACGTGGAAATTCCCCGTTGGTTGGATCCCAGACAAGATAACTGGACGAGACATACGCGTAAATTATTGATTTAATGGTTTTTCGGGAATTATGATGGCGCCAGCAATATAAGCAATCGCCATTCCACCACTACTAACAAACAGCAAGGCCAAAACACCAAGGCGCACGAGCGATGGGTCAATGTTCCAATATTCGGCCAAACCCCCGCAAATCCCGGCAATCATGCGATCAGTGCGGGAACGAAATAATTTTTTCATATTAGACTTCGATTACCACTGGCAAAATCATTGGTCGCTTCTCGGTCTTAGTAAACACGAATTGACCAATTTTGTCACGGATGTCGTTGCGGATCTGGTTACTATCAGCCCAAGTCGCTGGGTTTGATTCAATCACCATTTTCTTAACTTTATGGCGAATGTCTTCGATCAAATCTTTGTTATCCTTGAGGAATACAAACCCGCGCGAAATAATATCCGGATTCTGAAGGAGAACCCCACGCTTGGAATCAACCGTGGCGATTACGACCAACATACCATCTTCGGCCAAAACCTGACGGTCGCGGAGCACAACGTGCTGGGTGTCGCTAATTCCCAAACCATCTACAAACACATAGTCGGTTGGGATTTTACCTGGCAATGTGCGAATCCCACTTGCGTCAAGCTCGATGACCGAACCGTTATCTGGCACCACTGCGTGCTCCTCGGGGAAACCTTGCGAAACGGCCAAACTACGTGCTTCCTTGAGGAAGAAATGGTTGCCGTATACCGGCATAAAGTAGTTTGGTTGAATCTGCTGCAAAATATCCACAATATCACGACGGGTGGCGTGGCCACTAACGTGCACATCCATCAAATCACCGTGAATAACATGATCAGACTGACGGTAGATATTATCTTTTAAGCGTTGCACCGAACGTTCGTTGCCCGGAATAACCGAGGACGAGAAAATGATCGTGTCTTTTTTGCGTAACTTGATCACACGATGTTCACCGCTGGAAATACGGGACAAAGCGGCACGATCTTCACCCTGCGCACCTGTACACACGATAACTACTTTGTCATCGGGATAATTATCGATTTCATCGACCGTAATCATGACACCGCGATTGACCTTGATGTAACCGAGTTGCTGGGCGATTTCGATGTTGGTCTTCATGCTGTAGCCATCAAGCGCAACTTTTTTACCCAATTCACCCGCAGCGTACAAAATCCACTTAACACGCTCCACCTGGGAACCGAACGTGGTTACAATCACACGGCCTGGCGCCTCGGTGATAATGCGGTGCAAATTAGCGTACATTTCTTCGTACGTGCCATGACGGCGGTCGTTAAGGGCACCCAAACTTTCGAGCATTAAAACCGATGGGCGCGCTACATTGGCCAAGTGGTCGTAACGCACATGCGTGTTACCGCTGGTATCACGCTCCATGGTCCAGTCACCTGGGTGAATTGCCGAACCAGCTGGAGTTTCGATAATTGTTCCCACCGAATCCATGATCGAGTGCTCTACCTGAAAAAAACGCACAGTGATTTCACCAAGTTGAATGCGCTTATTTACATCAGTAACTTCGATGGTTTTGATTTTACCTACTGAGCCTTTGTTAAAATCTTCTTGGCGACGTTTAATCATGGCCAAGGTCAAAGGCATGGCAATAACTGGTGGGTAATTTAATTTTTCCAACAAAATTGGGGCCGCGCCAATGTGGTCAAGGTGGCCGTGACTAAACACGACACCACGCACACGGTGCTCCTTGCCCTGCAAATACTTGATGTTTGGGATAATGTAATCAATACCCGGCATGTCATCCTCGGGGAATTGCAAACCCATGTCGAGAATGACAATGTCCTGACCATACTCAAAAATGGTCATGTTGCGACCAACCTCTTCACAACCACCAACCGGAATAATGCGGAGCGCTTTTGGATTGCCCCCCGGCACGGTAATTTCGGCCTCGGTGTGAACTGGATAGCCAGCGGCCGAGCGTGGACCATTGGCACGCGGTGCACGGGGCGCTGGCGCATAACCACCTGGGCGTTGCGGCACAGCTGGACGATTATTGTTAAAACGTCCCTTGGCTGCCGAATTACGCTGAAATGTACGCGTAACGGGTGTAGCCCCGGCCACAGCTGGACGTGGGGCCGTTGGGTACTGACGGGCTGGACGAGGAGCCGTAATGGGACGAGCGGCCACTGGGCCAGCCTCGAGTGTGGTGCTGCCAACGCGACGACGCACAAAACGACGTTGTGGTGGGCGTGACGGACGATTGCTGCTGAATTGTTCAGACATACCAAAAATAAAACTAACTAGATTAATTGTCGCGAGCGCGACTTAAATTCAATGATTCCAAAGGAATCACATGCGTGGGGATAGAGAGAGTCGAACTCTCACGACCTTGCGATCGCTAGTACCTGAAACTAGTGCGTCTACCAATTCCGCCATATCCCCTTTTAAATTTTAACGAGACCAGACACCACGTGTATTGGTGTACCAATCAGTTACATTGGCAAAACGATCAGCAGGGTGAGCGATGCGTGTTACGCCAAATCCTTGAACGTTTGTGCCCTGTAAATAGGTATAGGTTGGTGTGTACAAGAAAATTGCCGGCAAATCGTCGTGAACTATTTGATTAAACTGGACTGATAAATCCGCTGTGCTACTTACCGTAGTTGACTGGCGAATTTTGGTCAGCAAATCATCGACTTTTTTATTATTATAACGAGCCAAGTTCAAACCCGGGTAATCCACTTCGCTTGAATGCCAGAATGGAGTTTGATCTGGGTCAGCGCCCACAATAATACCATACAAAAGCGCGTCATACACCCGGTCTTTCAACGCTGTACGCGTAATGTCCTTTGGGGCTACATACGAGACCACTGCCCTAACACCTAAATCCCCCCAATACCCAGCAATCAATTGGGCGGCCGCACGATATTCAAACGTATCAGCCGTGACCACATCAACTTGCAAAATACGGCCATCTTTATTTTGACGATAGAACAACTGGCTTTCGTTTAACTCAGCTTCGACCAACTGTTCAATTTCCGAGTCATTCAAACTATTTGTGGTTGGGGTAGTACTAGAGGCTGTGCTTGGTGTGGTCGTAGCTACTGGAGTTTCGGAGGCTTGGCGTTCAGCGCGGAACTTCTTGCGGAGCGCTTCTTTGTACTCATCAACCGTAATCCGTTTCCATTTTTTATCAAGCAGGGCGTTGGCTTCGTCAATCGAGCCAACTGGGGTCGTGGTCGTAAACTGGTAGCCAGGGAAGCCAGGCAAAACCGGGCCAGTCAAAACCGTTCCCTCACCTCCTACAGATTGCTGTAAAATGCGCTCTTTGTCAAGGGCGGTGTTTAAAGCCACACGCACGTCCTTATCGGCCAAATCAGCATTGCGGTCCTGGTTAAAAAAGACGGCTGAATATTGTGGTAACTGCAAAGTGTGCAAAACCGTATGTTTGCGCTGCACACGGTCGCGGAATGCGGCCGGTACAAAGTGCAAACCATCGACTTTGCGCTCGAGCAGAGCCTGAATCGCACCCTGGTCGCCATCGTAGTCACTAAAAAACTGGAACGACAAGTCGGTTACATAAGCTGGCTGAGCATAATAACTTGCAAAACGCGTAAGTGTGTAACGGTACACATACCCAGTGTCGTCTTTGTACAAACGCTTCATCATGTACGGACCAGTACCAATTGGGTGGGAAATATTAACTGGTGCCAAACGAATTTGGTCACGTGGTAAACCACCCCACATGTGCTCCGGCAGCATACCAACGGTCAAACTCGAAAGCAATCCGGGTGCCACCTCATTTACACTCAATTGCACGGTGTAATCGTCGATTGCAGATACTTTTACACCCTGAAATGTAGACAAAAGAGGACTACCAACTGTTGGGTCTTGGATAACTTCAATTGTAAACGCCACATCGCGCGAGGTAAACGGCTCACCATCGTGCCACATAACGCCTTTGCGGAGCGTGAATGTATAAGTCTTGCGATCAGCACTGGTTTGATACTCAGTTGTCAAATCTGGTACTAGATTCCCGACTGCATCATAGCGCAACAAACCCGAATACACGAGGCGCGACAAATCCATGTCTGTTTCATTGAGTGGTGCGAAAATTGGATTTACCAAATGCGGCGCACCGACAATTCCTTCGGTATATTCACCGCCAACCGCTGGCTGTGGGATGCGATAATGCCACACAATGGCTGTGACCAATAGCGCCAAACCAACCACCAGTGAGGTTTGGCCCACACGGTACCAACGTCGTTCAGACTTATCGAGCAACTTGCTAAAGTGACGCCACTGACGCCACTGTGGCCAACGACGCCCGCGCAAACGTCGCAAAACCGCCATATCATGGTGTGGCGTGACCAAAGAAGAGCTTGGTTTAAACAAGCGCTGCCAAGTTTGGCGAACTTTAGACATCAGGCGGGAAGCCACAGAACAGGCATTTCCCTAACACACCCTGCGGTCAGGGTGTAACGGGTAAATTAAACCAGAAGGAAGGCAATTGCCGTAGCAAAAAAGACTACGGAAAGTACAATAGTTGCCTGGAACAACGTGCGGTCCAAACCACGACGAGTGGTGTATACAGAACCCGAGCCACCAAAAGCCGCACCCATACCAGCGCCTTTTTGCTGCAATAAAATTGCGACAATAAGGAGCACGGCGGAGACCAAATTAATAATTGTCAAAATAGTATGAACCATACAGAACATTAAAACTATACCATAAACATTGGGCCCAGTCTAGCAGAAGCGAACCCACATGTCAATTGAGCCAAGGACTGTTGACAATTCAATTTTATGGTATAATGGGGCCACTTATATGCCACAGTCTCCTAATTTGGCTGGTGCTAGCCAGGTCCGCCCCACACGTCGCTGGGGGCGCTGGATTGTAGTTGGGGTGATTAGCTTGCTGATTTTAGGTTTTTTGTCCCAGGTAGGTTATTATATGTGGCAATTTCGCTACGGTAACCCGGGTGAAATAGCCAAATTACAGGCCCAATTTCAGTCTGGCGAATGGAGTGGAACCAAAACGGGCGATGCTCCTCCCCCATTGAGCGACCCTAAATCCCACATTAAAACCACCAACCCAACCCTTGGTCCAGCCAGCGCCAAAGTCACAATTATTGCTTTTATTGACTTTGAGTGTCCATTTTGTCGCCAAAGCCAGCCGATTTTTGACACGGTTTTAGAAAAATACGGTCCCGCCGTACGCGTTGTGTACAAAGCACTCCCCCTTACCAGCATTCACCCCAACGCGCTCGCCGCTGCCAATGCCGCAGCCTGCGCCCAAGACCAGGGCAAATTTTGGGAATATTACCACTTACTCTTCAAAAGAGAAGCGCTCGACGATGCCGGCTTGACAAGTGCGGCCGAGACTCTTAAACTTGACCAGGCTAAATTTGTAGCCTGCATAAAATCACAGCGTCACCAAGCCGAAATCGAAGCCGATGTAAACGAGGCTATTGCACTAGGTGTGCGCGGCACGCCAACCTATTTTGTTAATAAAACGGTCATTGAGGGTGTCGCTAGTGCGGCCCAATGGGACCAGGTCATTATTAGTCAATTGCGTTAACCTTTTTGTATGAAGCGTTTTCTGCTGACAACCTTGCTCGTGGCTGGTTTGGCTCTTCCATTTATTGCACACGCGCAAATTGACCAAAAATGTTGGGTCAAGGAAGATTGTATTACGCAACGGAAAATTCTGGCTGGCGATACTTTGACCGATAAAGACCTTAACGGTGGGTTTATACAAGACAATCAGACTGAAGTTGCGTGCGGTGGGTTAAAATGGGAAAAAAAAGATGTTGGTTTTTGTTTGCCGGCTGGTCAAACTGAAACCAAAATTTCTTTTGGTGGTGAAACCAAATTCTCCGATATTGGTGTGTTCATTAAATCAATGTACCGTTATGTAATTTGGGTGGCAGGTATCTTGGCGGCCGCAATGCTTGTAGTGGCCGGCTTTCAGTGGGCCGCCAGCGGTGGCAATAGCGACAGTATTAGCTCGGCCAAAAATCGTATTGCCGGTGCCTTAGCCGGTCTAGTGCTACTGCTCGTATCCTATGTTGTACTTAACACGGTAAATCCATACTTGGTTAACTTCCGTCTACCCCAAATTTGGTTAATTAACGGCCAAGGCATGGCTGAGTATTGTTCGGTTTTAGAGGAATCAGACAAAGTTGAATACATTGGCGGCGGTAATGAAAAAATTTCTTCAGAAGCAAAAGCAGCTAAATTCAAAGCTGGCACCTTTTCCACTAATCCGGCTGATGCTGAATGTGGCAAGCAGTACGTGTTTAGCAGTGGTGGCGGACAAAGTTGTCGTGGTACCGCGTGCCAAACCGGTAATGTGTGTCTGCGTAAACTTGAATCAACTGAAGAAAGCTGTCTCCCAGGTAAAATTGGTGGTCGTATTACAAACTCATCCCTGGTTGACATGGCTGTCAATAACGCCGACAGTTGGGTGGCGGACTTGTTGGCCGATGGTGTGTCTGATTTCTGGGAATTCCCCTGGGTTCCAGACACTAGTGTTTTAGGTAGTATCCGTATGCTTTATGTGTGCCAGGATGGCACACTAGATGATGTCAGCAGTTCTTACACACTCCAATCCAGTATTAAAAATGCAGACCAAATCTACACCGTTTCAGTCGACGAAGCAGCTCTGAACAGTGGCATGAACCAATGTTCTGAGCATGGCGGGTTCAAAGGTTTCGCACTGCGTATTGACCTAAATAATCCAAACGATGTTGTCGAGGATGAAGCCCACGTGGTGGGCAGAACAGCGAGTGGTGGCGCAATTGACCTGGGTGACATGGGTAAATTTAGCGCACTTGGTCACTATGATTATGATATTCCAGTACCAATCAACAAAGCTGCCAGCCCAGAGTCGTACATGACCAAAGAACAAATTCTAAAAGGCCTGATTTTAAACATTGACGCGGCTCGTTTTTGTCCGGTTTTTGAAGACCAAAAAGATCGTGTAAAATGTTACGGCACCATTGCCACGCAACAATAATCTATGTCTGAAATTAAAATTAGTGGTGCGCGCGTTCATAATTTAAAAAATGTTTCGCTGTCGATTCCCAAAAATAAATTAGTCGTTATCACCGGATTGTCGGGTTCAGGTAAATCGAGCTTGGCCTTTGATACAGTGTATGCCGAGGGTCAGCGTCGCTATGCCGAGAGTTTGAACGCGTATGCGCGCCAATTCATGGACCTGTCAGACAAGCCAGATGTGGACGAGATCCAAGGTTTGTCACCAACGATTGCAATTCACCAACAAAACTTTACCCAAAATCCACGCTCGACTGTTGGTACGACAACCGAAATTTACGATTATTTGCGCTTGTTATTTGCGCGGTTGGGTGTGCAATATTGCCCAACGTGCAAAATCGCCGTACGCACATACACGGCCGGTACAATTGTGGAACGCATCCGCAAGCAATTGCGCGGCGAGGCTGAATTAATTTTGTCTGCCTCATTTTTGCGTCGCCAGGCTGTGAACCCAAAGACGCTCAAGAGCCGCTTGGAAAAAACCGGTTTTGAGCGCTTATATGTAAATGGCGTGGCTGTTGCCCTCAAAAATTTGAGCACATTTTCGTTTGATCCTAAAAAAACGTACGATATTGATGTGGTCGTGGCGGTTTTAACAAGCAAAAATAAAACCGCGCTGGCCAGCGAAGTTGATCGTGCACTTGACCTGGGCAATGGGTTTATTAAATTGCGCGACGATGGGGCCGGAACCGAGGAAACCTTGGCCACAGTGCCGGTATGCGAACAATGCGGTCGCACGTTCTCGCCAATTGAACCGCGTTCATTCAGCTTCAACAGCCCATACGGCGCTTGTCCGCGCTGTACCGGTCTTGGCAAAACACTCGAAGTCGCCCCAGAACTCGTGATTCCAAATCCACGCCTCACGTTGGGCGAGGGCGCAATTCAACCTTGGACACGCTTGGTGGGCAATCAGGCGCACTACGCTGAATTACTGAATGCTGTGGCTGAGGCTAATAATTTTTCCGTCCACACACCTGTACAAGATCTAACTGCCGCAGCCATGGAAATTTTACTCTATGGCACAGACGGGACCGAATACACCATTGGCAAACTCAAAACCACGTTTGACGGTATTGTTCCGCACTTGTCCAAGCGATATTACGACACCAAGTCCGAATATTTGAAAAAAGAAATCGAGCAGTACATGCGCGAAAAAACCTGCTCACTCTGCCACGGCCGCCGTTTGAAGGAAGACAACCAATACATTCGTATTCATGGCCGAAATTTGGCCGAGGTCGTTGCCCAAAGCATCGAGGAATGCCGCGATTTTTTTGCCACTTTGAATGCGAACAAAAATAACGAATATACGGCTAGTGAGCTCGCCATTTCGTCGCCAATTACCAAGGAAGTTTTGCGTCGCTTGGAAAATTTGTGCCAAGTTGGTCTTCCTTATTTGAACTTGGACCGTTCACTCAATACTGTTTCGGGTGGTGAAGCGCAGCGCATTCGTTTGTCCACGCAATTGTCCGCCGGTTTGTCGGGCTTAATTTACATTCTCGACGAACCATCAATTGGTTTGCATTCAAAGGACAATGATACGCTTATTGCCACGCTAGTGCGGCTCCGCGACGCTGGCAACACCGTGATTGTGGTCGAACACGACAAAGCCATCATGGAAGCAGCCGACTACTTAATCGACGTTGGTCCGGGTGCTGGTGAATACGGTGGTCAAATTATGGCAGCCGGAACACCAACCGAAATTACGAAAGACAAAAATTCAATTACTGGTCGTTATTTATCAGGCAAAGACAGTATTGAACCACTTGGTCCACCACGCAAAGGCAATGGCCTCAAGCTCACAATTCAGGGCGCAAAAGCGCACAACCTGAAAAATCTGGATATTGATATTCCACTTGGCCAGCTCGTGTGCTTTACTGGCGTCTCAGGTTCGGGTAAATCTACGCTGGTCATTGATATTTTAAGCAAAGCGCTTGATGCCTATTTTTACCGCGCCCAAGCTTTGCCAGGTGAACACAAAAGTATCCAGGGTCTGGAAAACATTGATAAGGTAATTGCAATTGATCAGGCACCAATTGGACGCACACCACGCAGTAACCCAGCTACTTACACCGGCATTTTTACACTGATTCGCGATTTGTACGCTGACTTACCCGAAGCAAAATTGCGTGGCTTAAACGCTGGTGCCTTTAGTTTCAATGTGAAAGATGGCGGACGCTGCGAAGCGTGTGGCGGCGAGGGCTACACCACAATCCCAATGCACTTCCTCAACGACGTGTTTATCGAATGCAGTGAATGTCGCGGCACTCGCTACACGCGCGAAGTGCTCGAAATTCACTACCAAGGCAAACACATTGCCGAAGTCCTAGACATGACGGTCGAAGAAGCGTTTAAATTCTTTCACAACTCCAGCAACATTCGCGAGAAATTACAGATCTTGCGCAACGTTGGTTTGGGCTATCTCCGTCTCCGCCAACCAGCCACCACACTCTCGGGCGGTGAAGCGCAACGCATTAAACTCGCCACCGAACTTTCGCGCCGCAGCACTGGCAAAACTTTGTACATTCTTGATGAACCAAGTACTGGTTTGCATTTCGAAGACATTAAAAAACTCCTCAACGTTCTCAATCAACTTGTGGAAAAAGGTAACACCGTACTCATCATCGAACACAACCTCGACATTATTAAGTCAGCTGACTGGATTATTGATCTTGGTCCAGAGGGTGGTAAAAAAGGTGGTGAAATTGTCGCCCAGGGCCGCCCAACCGATGTGGCAAAAGTGAAAACGAGTTGGACCGGTAAGTATTTAAGAGAGGCGCTGTAAAAAACGAAAAACAAAAAACCCGGTTTGTGCCGGGTTTTTAATTTTGTCGTAATTACGCTTTGGCTTCGGCCTTGGCTGGCTTTACTTCGCGCAACTTCTTTTTGTAAGTGCGGAGGTAAAGAGGGCGAGCCTGGCGAACATGCATTTGGCGCACGAGCTCGATCTTGTCGACCACTGGAGCGTGGATTGGGAAGATTTTTTCCACACCTACGCCTTCGCTAACCTTGCGCACAGTTACGGTTGCGCCTGGCTGGCCACCATGCTTGAGCGAGAGAACGATACCTTCGAAAATCTGGATACGTTCTTTTTCTTCGCCTTTGGTGTTAATTTCCTTAATTTTCTGGTGCACGCGCACGATCATGCCTGGTTTAAGGGCGTTACGAATGTCTTCCATATGGAATAATTAGGGAGAGGTTGGTCGCATTGCGGGCCAACGTCGCAAGGGATAATGGGCCCAGTTTAGCGTGTTTGGGCGTGTTTGTCAAGGATTGTCTGGATTTCGGCCAGGGCCTCGGCCAGATGGCCTTCGCGGTTTATAACCTGATAGTCAAAGGTTGGAGCCATGGCGATTTCGGCCGCAGCGCGGGCTAGGCGGCTGGTAATGTAGTCCTCGGTGGCGCGGGGGCGGCGGGCCAGACGAGCGCGGAGGACTTCCTCGCTTTCGGGCATAAGGAAAATGGAGAGGCAAGGGAAGCCAGCCTGCACCAAACTATCTTTTCCACGCACATCCACATTTGCAAATACAAAATCATTATCTCCGAGTATTTTTTCTACTTCGTGACGGTCTGTTCCATAAAAGGCCCCGGCAAATTCCACCCACTCTAAAAAGTCACCCTTTTGAATTTTGCTTTGAAATGTACCGCGCGTGATAAAGTGGTAATCAACCCCATCGGACTCACCCGGTCGTGGCGAACGTGTCGTGGTGGTGACCAGACGGGCAGCATTGGACATCTCTTCGAGCAAACGGCTCACAATCGTGGTCTTGCCACCACCGGATGGTGCGGAAACAATGACGAGTAAGCCGGGCATATTATGGTAACGTGGTTAAATACTGTTTGAGTTCAGCGGGTAATTCACTGCGGAACGTTACACGCGCACCACTTTTTGGCTCAGTAAATGACAATTCGTATGAATGGAGGAATAAGCGCGGACAAGGAAATTTTTTCATTGCATTTTGATATTGTTTCTGATGATACAAAATATCGCCAACCACTGGATGGCCATACGCAAACATGTGCACACGAATTTGGTGCGTGCGGCCCGTGTGCAAACGCACATCAAGGAGTGTGTGGTTGACCCACTGTTTGGAAATCAAAAATTCCGTGAGAGCCGTGCGGCCCGGCTGGAGTGCATTTACATTGCGCAACGTGACTTCTTTGACAATTGGACGTGCCACCATACGACCATCATGACCACGGTCAATCGGAAAATCAAGCATTTCATGCTCATTGGCCGGCACGCCATGAACAAGCGCCCAATAGTGCTTTTCCACACTACGGTCTTTGAATTGTTGCTTGAGATTTTCAAACGCAGCCTGTGTTTTGGCGACAACCATTAAACCAGATGTGTCCTTATCAAGACGGTGCACCATACCCGGACGATTTGGATGCTCGCCAACCTGCCACAACTTTGGATACGTGCGGAGCAACCAACCCGACAATGTTTTTGAGTTTGTGATTTCAATTTTGTCAGTACTTTCAACTGGTGGATGCACTACCAAGCCAGTCGGTTTTTCGAGCACCAGATATTCATTAGTTTCACTCACGACAATTGGGTCTGGTGTTGGTGTATCATCGACGACTTCGGTTACCGAAGCAACTTTTGGTTCATTGCGCCATTCAATAGTATCCCCTGTTTTAAGCATGTCACCGGCTTTTTTAGGTGCCTTACCATTCACAGTCACGAGACCGCGTTTGATAAGACCCTGGATTTGGGCGCGAGTTGTCTCGGCTGCAGACGCCAAAATCACATCCAGGCGTTCGCCGGACTCATCGTCTACTACTTGGTACGTTTGGAGAGGGACAGACATAATGAGGCGATTATACCTGAATACCTTGAAAAAGCAAGCTATGCGTGGTAAGCTGGGCCGCAAGGGCCAGTAGCTCAGCGGTTAGAGCACGTCGCTTATAACGACGCGGTCGGTGGTTCAATTCCACCCTGGCCCACTATGGAATATTCGCCAAAAGTCCAAATTCTCATTGATATTGCTGCCAAACGCATGCGGGGTTCCGAAGACCCGATTCATGGGTATCACCACGCTGCCGGTGTGGCGGCAACAGCCGAGGCCTGTGCCACAGCCGCGCGCTTAACCCAGGCCGAGACCGAGGCCTTAGTTTTGGCGGCATGGTGGCACGATGTTGGCCGCACAGTGCTCAGTCGTTCATCATTTGTGTTTATGATTTTTTTGGACGATTTAATTTCGGCGCTGATGTTGTGGCATGAAACAATTCGTTTGCGTTTGTTTGGTAGTGTGGCTGGTATGTCAACGCGTTTAATTTTTTGTCACAGCTTTGGCACGGGAAAATTATTTAGTTGGTTGCTTCGTCGTCGCACGCGTTTCTTGCTTACACTTTTGACTGATGCAGACAAAATTGATATTTTATCAACCGCGCGACTTGGAAAAATTCACGAAGTGATTAGTAAGAGTCGCTTGCATCGCGCGAGTTATCGTTTTTTGGCCAGTTACATTTTGATTACACGACACGCAATGGTAAAGAGCGAAGTCGCTTTACCCTTATTTTTAAAGGCTTTGCGTGAGGTTGTAGACTGGATGCGCACAAATCAAATTGTGCAATGGCACGAACGCATGTTTAATGTGCAATGGACAAAAAAATTATATGCACGCATGAATACAATTGCCAAAGAGTTGTTAGAAAAATAAAATTTACACGCTCCTGTCGTCTAATGGATATGACACTGGCCTCCGAAGCCGGAAATCCAGGTTCAACTCCTGGCGGGAGCACACATTACATTGCAAAAATTTTTTGCAAACAAAAGTTATACACAGGTGATTGTACAAAAACTATTTTCAGTTTGTGCAAAATAACATATACTACACGTCAAAGGTCGAACACTGCGTGTTACACGCAGCCCTGAGATGTTTACGCCAATGCTTGTCGTGTAAACTCTCCAACTCGCGCAATACCATTTGGTGTGTACCATGGTCCCATCAAATTTGCGCCAATCATTAATCTGAATCTTATGGCAGTTGCCAAAAGAAAGCCAGCTCGCAAGACCGCTGCAAAGCGTCCAGCAGCTAAGCGCGCAAAGCGCCCAGCTCGCAAGACCGCCCCAAAGCGTCCAGCAGCTCGCAAAGCTAAGCGTCCAGCAGCTAAGCGCGCAAAGCGCCCAGCTCGCCGCGCCGCTAAGAAATAATTTTTCTTAGACATAAAAAATCCGACTTCGGTCGGATTTTTTATTACTGCAGATTACAACTCCAGTGTTTCTTGGTGATTACGACGCTGTTCGTTGTCGGTAAACACGTGCACTTTGCCAAAAACCCCATCATATCCAGGCGTAATGGTGATATTGCCATCACGCATCCGCTCCACTGCGCGTGCAATTTCCAGCGTGCTCGCTTTGGCAATTTTTTCAACCGGGATTTTTAACAAAATTTCAAATTCAGATCCAAGGGATTCTAGTAGCGCGTTGTATTGCGCTACCACTTTTTTGCTACTCACGCCAACACCAAGGACATCGGCAATAATTTCGGGCAGTGGTACCACGCTTTGAAACGGAATGCGACCCAACGCACGCGCCTCGGTTTCACTGCGAGCCGACAATTCTTCGGTGCGATTCATCACCCCGATAATCAAGGGTTTACCGCACTTTGGACACAGACCACCATATTTTTTAGTTTCAGTTGGTGGACACGAAAATTGGCACGCCGCATGACCGTCGTAATGATATTTACCCTCTTCGGGATAAAATTCGATGGTGCGCAAAAATTTAGCCCGATCGCCAGTTTGAATAATACGACGTATTTCCGAATACGAAATGTCGGATTCATGGTCAAATGCAAACACATTAGCCTCGCGTCCAAGTTTCTGCGGGCTATGTGCGTCTGAATTGGAAATAAGCGTAAGACCGTCAACCGCGGGCACGCGCCAATTCATAAGTGGGTCGCTGGACAGGCCAGTTTCGATGGCCCGAACATGGTGCGCGAGTTCGTCATACGCTTCCTCGAGCGTATTGTAACCACCCTTTGAGCCAAAAATTCCAAACCACGGTGTCCAGGCATGTGCCGGCACCATCAACATTTGTTCGTCAGTTTCGAGCATAAGCTCCAAAATTTCTTTGGAGGTGAGCCCAAGAATTGGCCGGCCATCAGCGCGAATGTTTAAACCACGATCAACTAATTTCTGGTTGAACTGCGCCGCCACTGCCAAATTCGGTGCAAACAGCAAATGGTGCACGCGCCGCAACTTGTCTTTGTGTTTTTTGATTGACGCCACTTCGGTGCCAATAATAAACCGAGTTGGTGATGAACCATCAGCCAATTGATACACACCTTCGCCGGTCTCACGCAAATTTTCTGTGAGATGTTTAAACCAGGCTGGATGGGTAAAATCACCAGTCGCCACCAGACCAATTCCGCGCTGCTCACAAGTCTTAGCAATCACTGGCAACACCAAGTTAGACGAACAGGCGCGCGAATACTTGGAGTGAATGTGCAAATCAACAATCACTTCCATATTACTTCGCATGGCTGGCCACAATATCCATGATAATATCGTTGATAGCGTAAAAGCGCGTTGTGCTTTCGCCCTTTTTCACAAAAGATTGACCGCTGTCGGATTTGGTAATTGTTTGTTCATTCGCCATGTACGAAATAGTTATGCCACCGCGGTCATACACTTTTTCCGTGTAAGTTTGTATGGTGGCAAATTGTTTGGTTTCCAAAGCCTGGTAGAGTTTTTCGATTTCAGCTGGAGTTGGGGTGGCTTGCCAGCGCTCTTTGGTATCTTCTGCCCCATACCGTTCGTACTGAATCTCGGTCGGAGTTATAACCACCAAACTACCGCTCGGCATCATACCACCACTCTCTTCGCGCTGAATCCAAAAATCGGTCGGGACTTTGATCCGAGTAGTTGGTTGTGGGGAAACATGCGTTATTAAGCCGGCTAAAACTGCGCTAATCACGGCTAAACCACCAAATAAGGCCGTCATATGCATACCAATTAAGCCAACTTGCGTGGAGCAGGGCCAGTGTATTCAATTTCGTCTTCGGATAAACGACGTAAGCCGACATCATTCGTCATTTCTTCGGTCGCTTGCGCCACCAAGCCTGGCACACGCGCAATAATAAATACGCCAGTTAGGGCCTGCGGCGCAAACCCAAGGTCAAGTAAAATCGCAGCCATTGAACCATCAATGTTAAGCGGCAACGGTTTGCTGGAAATGGCATTTAATTCTACGCCAACTTTTTCGGCAAATGCGGCGTGCGGTCCGTACAATTCCAATTCGCGCGCCAGACTTAACAAAAAAATACTGCGCTTATCTTCGGTTAACACTGCGTGACCAAAGCCAGGCACACGGACTTTTTTATCTTTTAAATCTTTAACCAATTGAGCCACATTATCTGAGTCTTTATTCTCGAGAAAAAACTTAGCTGCGTTTTCCAAAGCTGCTATATGGCGCTCACCCATGGCCAACAAACCCGCTGCCACGGCGGCCTGAATCGAAGTTTTGGCCGAGGCAGCGATGCGCGTAACCTGCCCAGAGGCAGTGCCTGGACCATGGTCAATGGCCATGGTTAAAAGGGCACTGAACAATTTGGACTCGGCCTGGTTTGGTAACTCACCACGCAAAAGTAACCAAATTGACTTGGCAAAGCTGTTTTGCTGGGCTAATTCGGCCAATTCATAGCCGCGAATTCGTTCGCCCGCGGGCGTAATGTGGGTAATAGCAGTTTGGAATTTCATATGTTCTACCTTATCACAATTATTTTACGAGCGAAACTAAATCCTCCACCCGCTCGGCGACACGCACGCCAACGGCCGCGAGAGCAGCTTTTTTCTCGGCCGCGCCTTTGCCACGCTCCACAATGGCGCCAGCATGTCCAATGTTGGTGCCTTCGGGTAATGAATTGGCGAATTTGCCGCCAATGTAAATGGCGAGTGGTTTGGTGAATTCTTTGCGTTCAATGAGGTCAACAATTTCAAATTCATAACTGCCACCATGCTCACCAAAAATAATCACCGCGTGCGTGTCCGGGTCAGCTTCGTATAAGCGCAACACATCGGCATACGTGGTGCCCATGAGCAGGTCGCCGCCCACATGCACGGCCGCGCTTTGGCCCAGGCCGGCCTGGCGGACTTGCCACGAAAGCTCGTTTGTCATACCACCACTGCGCGACACAATGCCAATGTGCCCGGGGGTGAAAATTTCGCGCACGGCCGGACCACCGACCACGCCCATGCGTCCAACCTCAGGCACAATAAAACCCAATGAACTCGGGCCAATTATGCGCAAGCCTTTTTCTTGCGCAGCCGCCACACAATACGCGGTGTCTTGAATTGGCATGCGCTCGACAATCACGCTAATGAGCGAAATATTATTGTCAATCGCCTCCATAATCGCGGCTTTAGCCGCAAATGGGGGTACATAAATTGCCGTTGCGTTCAATTCGGGAAATTGTGCGCGAGCTTCGCCAATCGAATTAAACACTGGCCACTGCTCGGCCATTTGTCCGCCCTTGCCTGGAGTTACGCCGCACAAAACCTGGGTGTGATAATCACTCATGGCTTTCGCAGCCTTCAAACCCTCCTTACCCGTAATTCCCTGCACCAACACTTTGGTTTCTTTAGTAATCAAAATACTCATATTTATTGGGCATTAACCATTTCGGCCAAAACTTGCGCCGTGTCAGCCATGGATGTTTCTTTGCCAAACCACTTGAGATTCAAGTGGTTGCGTTCCGCACACTCCAAAATTAATTGTTTGGCCTCCGCACTTTCCGGCCCATCGCGGCGCACCACAATTGGATACTGCGGTTTGATTTCGTCGAGCGCATCGACAATGCCCATGAATGTGTCTTTGATGTTGGTAAAATTTGCCACCACACCACACATCCAGAGCCCGCGCAAACCTGGTTTTGACAACACAATTTTCGCCAACTGGTACACCTTTTCGCGTGGTGGATTGCCCGAATATTCTGTATAATTCGCTGGCTGCAAACCCGCAGCTAACAACGCGTCCATGTTCGCAATGCTGGCCCCACCACCATTTAAAATCAAACCAATATCGCCATCCATTTCAATATATTTACCAGCAGTACCACGATAATAATTCTCGCCTTCGTCAATTTTTTTCACCGCTACTTCGCGCTCCG
The DNA here is from genome assembly GCA_964418775.1 of uncultured Gammaproteobacteria bacterium. Taxonomy (GTDB): domain Bacteria; phylum Patescibacteriota; class Patescibacteriia; order Magasanikbacterales; family UBA922; genus 2-12-FULL-41-16. The sequence goes on along the minus strand of CAYQNA010000005.1, from coordinate 16,118 downwards.
TTGGCGCACGACCCAGCATAGTGCGCGGTTCGAGCGTTTCCCATTCTTTGTGGCGGTAAAACGCATCATCATCCAACGCAATCTTGGCATCAGCCGCGACCCACTCCCCACTCGTAGTTTTTACGAGTGGATTAATTTCGGCCACACGCGCATCCTCGGCTTTAAAGACAGCGTACAATTTTTGTGCAAAATCCCAACCCGCCTGGGCTTCGGGTAACTTGTCACTGCGAATATTCAAATCCACGCGCATGATTTTTTCGGCCGGCACGTCCTCAATATCCACCCCACCAGCACTGGAATAAATCAACATTGGCTGGCGTCGATTGGTATCATACGTCACCGAAACATAATGTTCCTCGGCAATTTGCAACTTTTCTTCAATCAAAATCGCGGCCACTTGTTGACCCCGAATTGCATTACCAAACAATTCCTCACAGGCCTCCACTACCGATGCAACTGAGTTGCAAAATTTAATGCCATTATTTTTCCCGCGCTTGCCCGACAAAACCTGCGCCTTAACAACCACCTCCGCGACTCCCAATTCAGTATACTTCGCCGCCACATCATCGCCACGACGCACCACTACACCGCGGGGTATTTTCAAACCATGTTTAGCAAACAATTGTTTACCTTCAAATTCGTATAGGTTCATAATAAATTTTTTACTGTATTCAGGCGCGAGAGCCAATACCCACGTTTAGCCGTATTTGGCGCATGTTCCACTTCGATTTCCAAAAAAGACTGCAGGTGTTGTAGTACCTCTGCCCTTATCTGTTCCGTCTCAGCACGGAGTACACTAGACTCAACATCGGCACGTTCGACATACTTTTTTAGGGCATTCAAATCCAGTCGTTCGGCTAAAATTTTTTTAAGCTGGTGTCCATTAATATTTTCTAAAAAAATACTTTTCAGAGTACTACTTAGGCTTCCCACCACCCGATCAACCAAAGGGGGTTCTAAATTTTTTTCCATCTCTGCGTGTGGTAAAAAAAATTCGGACATATAGTTATGGTAACGGCTCAAATTCGCCAGTCAAAGGATTTTCCACGGTGATTGTTTGCCCTTGAACCAAAAACCGGCGCCAGACTGTTTCTTTGGTGTCATCCGTTTCCGAAACAACCGCCACCTCATCCTTTACCAATTCCGCATCTTCGATTCTAAAGCTGACACGACGGCCATTTTTAGCCTCTTCCACATCTTTTATAAACTCTTGTACCATTGGCAAAGTGCGCACTGCTTCAATTTTTGTAGTCGCCGTGTCTCTAGGCTCAATTGCCGTACAGTCTGCCCCATCCAAAACAGTCGCTTGATACTTATCGCGTTCAAGTACACGGTACGGACATTCTACTCGTATTCCTGACTGACCCAAACTAGGTGGCAAATTTCTTACTGGAATTGCCAGGCCAGCCTTAACAAAATCTGGTGATAAAAAATAGCGATTATGTCGTAAACTAAATGTCCCCCTGCTATTTGTTTCCACCACTGCCTCAAACCTCGTACCAGGAATTGGACCATACCAAGTCCAGGCAATAGCCAGGAGCATTAATGCGCAATAAATCAACGAAGCAATGCCAATAATTCTAACGAATTTCTCTTTACGAAAATTGAATTCCATATAAGGGAGTTACAAATTGTATGGGATTTCCACGACTACGGCCTCGTCACCTACGGCCTTTTTGAATTCCACGCGCGTAGCGCACAAGGCCAGTTCGTGATGTGGTAAATGACTGGTGGTGTCTGGCGCACCATATTTAACATCACCGACAATTGGGCAGCCCAAGTGTGCCAATTGTGCGCGGATCTGGTGCGGACGACCGGTTTTTAGATTGATTTTAAGCAAAGTCTTATCGCCCCGCTCTTCTACTATTTCATAATCCAGCTCGGCTCGCAAGCTTTCCTCGACTTCGCGGTCATAGACTTTGACGGTATTGGTATGTTCGTCTTTTTTAAGCCAATTTATGAGTGTGTCGGTATCTTTCGGAGGCGCACCACACACCAAAGCATGATAGGTTTTTTTAAATGTATGGTTGCGAATTTGCTCGGACAAACGCGACGCGCCTTTGCTGGTTTTGCCAAACACGACAATGCCGGACACTGGACGGTCCAAGCGGTGCACAATTCCCAAAAACACATTGCCAAGCTTGTTATGTGTTTGTTTTAAGTACAATTTCACGGCATCGGCCAGTGTGGCGTCGCCAGTCTCATCACCCTGCACCAACATGCCCGCGGGCTTGTGCACGGCAATGATATGATTATCCTCGTATAAAACCGTAATGTTTTGCATATCAAGCCACCCAATAGCCTTTGGAAAATAAAATCGCGCTGACCAACAATCCAATCGCGGACAAACCAACTAGTACATAATAAACCCAAACTCGCTCTTTAGTCCATTCGGTCAAAGTCATGTACAGCGGAAAGGCTGTAGCGACAAAACGCGGTAGTGAGGTCAGACCACTGGCAAGTGGCAAGAGCACAATGCCAATTGCAAATGCGGTGTGGGATGAGCGACGAAGTTTAAGGCCGGCAATGACCAAAATTACCCACAAAAACAAACTCGCGAGTGCTAGTCCATTACTAAACGCAGCAGCCCAAGCGGCTGTTTGTACGCTGTGCGCGAACTCGAGAACAGTGGCGACAAGTGAATCGTACGCACTGAAAAAAGACGTGTGCCGCGCCCAATATCCAGATTGTTGAGTTACAAACGCCAGCGCATTACCCGTCAAAAAATAGGCATACGCACTAAATGCGACGAGTGGCAATGGTGCCAGACCAATCCACACCAATTCGCGTCGCCACTTCCAACCATAAGCTTGCCAATACTCAATTAACACGGCCAATAGCACCACGAGGCCGGTTGGACGGGCCACCAAAGCTAACGCAACTGCCAGCGCCGCCAAACCAAAACATCGCTGCGCCGCATAATACAGGGCTGCGGCCGCTACACACAAAAAAATTGGTTCGGAATAATTAACAGCAAGAAATATGGCCGCTGGAGTTAGCAGCCATAAATATACTGTTCTACGCGCCAAAACAGAATCAAATTCCGCGGACACAATACGCCAGGCAAACCACACAGCCGCGGCGGCCGCAATTGTATTGATGATTTGCGCCACCACCACACCAGGTACCAGGTGACCAGTGAACGACCCGAAACTCGCAATTAAGCCTGGAAACAAAGGAAAAAACACGATGGCCGTATTTGGGGACTGGTTGATCACCATTCCGGTTTGCGCATAACCCCGTTCGGCAATCAAACGATAAATTTTGCCATCCCAGGCTTCCAAAAAACCAAACCTACCAGCCTGAGCCAAACCACCCTGCGTGCCCGCAATTAACAGGCTCGCCAAAACACCAATTACGAGTAGACTAATTTTCCAAGCCGTAAAAAAAGTTACGAGTGGATTGTGCCAAAACCCGCGGTGCATATTAAGCCTGCCAGCGCGCAAAAATCCCGCATGGCAACAAGCGGCCTGAATCTTTTTCCGCAATCGCGAGTTCGCCTTTTTCGTATTTCCCCGTGGCACCAAACAATTCAGTTAGATTATTTTCATACGCAATCGCTGAATAGCCAGAAGCATAACCATTGATCAGGAAAAACAAGGGCTGTTCACTCATAATCGAACGGCACATCTGCAACAATGGCACGAGATCCTCTTCAATTTTCCACACCTCTTTGTTGGCCCCATGACCAAAAGCCGGCGGGTCCAAAATAATCCCATCGTATTTATTTCCACGTTTAATTTCGCGCTTCACAAATGCGCGCGCATCATCCAAAATCCAGCGAATTGGTTTTTTGTCCAAACCAGACAGCGCGGCGTTATCTTTGCCCCACTGAATTGCCACCTTGGAACCATCCACATGCACCACTTCGGCCCCAGCTTGCGCGCACGCCAGCGTGGCCCCGCCCGTGTAACCAAACAAATTCAACACTGACACCGGACGCCCGGATTTATTGATGATTCCACGCATCCAATCCCAATTTGCTGATTGCTCGGGAAATAAACCCGTGTGTTTGAATGACGTTGGACGAATCCAAAATTTCAAATCTGCAAATTCCATCGGCCATCGCTGTGGCACACCCGACTTTAAATCCCAATCACCTTTTTTGCCATCGCGCGAAAAACTGGCCTGTGCTTTTTTCCATTCCTGTTCACTCAAATGTTTAGTCCACAACGCTTGCGGGTCTGGTCGACAAAACACAAACTCACCATATTGCTCGAGTTTTTCGTCTGCGCCCGAGTCCAGGAGTGCATACCCGCCGTTTGGTTTGGTAATGGCAATATTCATAATTAAGCCAAATTCATTCTAAATTCCTTGCCATATTCGGCAAACCCAAGCCGCTCGTACCAGGCGTGAATTTCGGGACGAGTGGAGCGCGAATTGGCTACGATTTTATAACAGCCCTGTTTTTTAGCCTCGGCAATTAGGGCCTGCACCAACTGCCCGCCTGTTCCTTGGCCACGCACATCTTCGTTCACTTGAATATCCTCGAATAAACCATACGGTGCCTGATGCAAGTCATTGTAAATGAGGTATAAATACACATGACCAACCTCTTGCCCGTTGACCTGGGCTGCCAAACGGACGGCCTGGCTAGTTTTAGTGTGTGTGGTTATTTCCATATTATGGCGTTTTTGTTGGCTTTTTATGGATTAATTGTACTCCTAAACCCCCAAAAGTCAATCAATTTGGCATGGCCCCATGGCTGTGTTAGACTAGGTTTACTATGTCTATTCAACCGCTCCCCAAGGACACAATTCGCACTCTCCAAACCTATATTGAGGCCAAGATCAAAGATTGGGGCTTTGACGATGAAAGCCTAGAGCAGCGCCTCTTGCTTTTGACCGAAGAAGTGGGTGAACTAGCCAAAGCCTGTCGCAAGCAAACAGGCATTAAAACTGATGCAGCCCGAGCCAAAAACTATGACCCTGCCGCTGAAGTTGTTGACGTGTTGAACATGGTTTTCGCGGTTGGTATTCAACTCGGTATTGACATTGAGGCTGAATTTATTAAGAAATACCGCGAAATCGACCAGCGCGTATACAAGCACGCGGATTGACAAAATCGCCCCAATCCCCTACACTTACCATAGCCTTGAGTAGTGGGGAGAAAAAGACGATCGGTGTCCCTTGGGACCGTCTTGGCCTATGAACCACTACTAATTACAACCGGCCTCCGGTTGTTTTTTATTTATATTTTTATGACTCCACATGACTGGCTCTGGGCCGTCTTCGGCCTGTCGATTGTTGGTTTTTTAATCGCGGATTTGGGTTTTCTCAATCGAAAAGCGCACAAAATATCAGCGAAATCCGCCCTGTGGCAATCCCTGTTTTGGGTCGGCGCCTCACTCATCTTTGCTGCCCTAGTTTACTGGGCTGAAGGCCGCACGCACGCGGTTGAATTCCTAAGTGCGTACGTAACCGAAAAAATGTTGTCAGTCGACAACCTGTTCGTGATCATGCTGATTTTTAGTTACTTTAAACTAGAAGAACAGTACCACCACAAAGTTTTGTTCTGGGGTATTTTGGGGGCGATTGTGTTCCGGGGTATTTTTATCACCGCCGGCAGTTTAATTGTCAGTCAGTTTAGTTGGGTGTTGTACATTTTTGGCGCAATTCTATTGTACACTGGTATCAAATTACTCCGCGACAAAAAAGAAGAGCACATTGACTTTAAAAATAACGCCATCGTAAAGTTTGCTCATAAATATTTGTCTTTTACCTCGAATCACCACAATGGTAAATTTTGGGTCAAAGAAAATGATAAACGCTACTTTACCACCTTGTTCTTAGTGATGCTGCTTATCGAAGGTACTGATATTATCTTTGCCGTTGATTCAATTCCAGCTGCGTTCGCAATTACACAAAATCCGTTTATTATCTTTACCGCTAATATTTACGCCGTGATGGGGCTCCGGGCCTTGTTCTTTTTGCTTGAAAATGTGCTCCATAAATTCCACCACTTGCAAAAAGGGCTTGCGTTTATCCTCTTGTTTATTGGGGCCAAAATGCTCGCCGGTATTTTTGGGATTCACGTGGCTCCACTCATTTCGTTTGGGGTAATTATGACAGCGTTGGCCGCCTCGCTGATCCTGTCAGTGATTTTTCCCAAAAAGATTTAGGCTTGACAAATATAAAATCTTAAGTTATTCTAACTCTAGTTAGAGTGGTAATTCTGGTGGTCACTGACTACTCGAAGCAAAAACCCCGCAAGGGGCTTTTTTGTTTTGCACAGTTTTTCCACACGGTGTTTATAAATCAGAGAAATCTTTAGATTTTCTTTAACCCCTTTTTGCTACAATCCTTTTGGATCGAGGGCCGAGTGTGTCTGGTGACATAACCAGAATTACCACTCTAGGTTTTGGGGTTCGATTCCCCCTCGGTCCACAAAAGGCCCTCCCGAGGGCTTTTTGTTTTAATTGATAATTTTTCGAAGGGCGGCGGCCAATTTATTTGCATCATGGCGAATCAAACTGCGCACGAGTGTATCGCCCGAATCTGGCCTGGTTTCAGTATCGCTAGCGACATCTGTGCGCACAACGTGAGGATTAGCGGCCAAATCATCGACGATCGGATACTCGCCCCGCACCATATATTTTTGCAAAATTGCGTCCGGAAAATCACCATTGTGGAGCACAGTCACATCGGGCGTGCGGCCAACATAGGCAGTGATCTCTTGCACAAAATCCCGCGCACTCATGCCCTGCGTTTGACCACGTTTGGTCATTAAGTTATTCACAAAAATAACCTGGGCACGACTATTCTGAATTGCGGCAGCAACGCCAGGCACAATAATGTTAGCAAGCGTACTAGTATACAAGTCACCCGGGCCAATAATTACCACATCTGCTTCGGCAATCGCCTTGAGTGCAGCGGGGTTTGCGTTGACTGCAACCGAAAGTGATAAATTTTTAATGCGTCCTGGATCTACCTCTGGTTCATCAATTAAATGCTCACCCTCAACCCGTGCACCCGAAGCGTACTCGGCCACCAAACGCGTTTGTTCAAGCGTGACGGGAATTACTTGTCCCTTAACATTAAACAGCACTGATAAACGTTTAATCGCGGTTTCCTCGGAGCCGCTAATATCTGCGGCTGCCATCATCATTAAGTTACCGAGCGTGTGGCCTGACAGTCCGTCACCCTTGGAAAATCGATACGTAAACAATTCGCGCAGCAACTGGCTGTCATTTTCGGCCAACGCAATAATTGATTTGCGCACGTCAGACAATGGCAACAAGCCAAATTCATCACGCACGACCGCATTGCTACCACCATCGTCAGTCATGCTTACAATCACGCTTAGTTGATAATCATTGAATTGTTTTAGGCCCGATAGCACCGCCACTGTGCCGGTCCCGCCGCCGATAACAACTATTTTTTTCATATTATTCAACGGTTACACTCTTGGCTAAATTGCGCGGCCGATCAACATCGCGGCCAAGAGCGACGGCGCAGTGATACGCAAAGAGCTGCAGGGCCGAGGTTGTAACGAGCGGTTGCAAGAGCTCCATGGTTTCGGGCACAAACATGACGTGTTCGGCTAGTTCGCGCGCTGATTCATCACCATGCGTGGCGACCATAAAAACCGGGGCTTTGCGCGCCCGAACCTCCTCCACGTTGCTACGCATTTTATCGTACAGTTGATCCTTGGTCATGATGGCGACAACGGGAAATTCAGGCGCTAACAAGGCGATTGGACCATGCTTCATTTCGCCACCTGGATAGGCCTCGGCGTGAATGTACGAAATTTCTTTTAATTTTAACGCACCTTCGAGTGCAATTGGGAAATTGATGCCCCGACCCAAGAAAAAACAATTTTTGTATTTCACTAATTCTTCGGCCATGGTTTTGATCGTATCGCTCTGCGCCAAAATCTCACTCATTTTTTGCGGCACCTGCTCGAGTGCTTGCAACAAACGCTGGCCTGTGGCCACTGACACGCGGCGCGAACGCCCAAATTGCAGGGCGTACAACATCATAACCACGGACATGTTAGTGTAGGCTTTGGTCGAGGCCACAGCCAGCTCTGGGCCAGCATGAATGTATGTACCACCATCGGTTTCGCGCGCAATCGTGGAGCCGATCGCATTTACAATCCCGCGCACAAAGGCCCCGCGACGCTTGGCTTCGCGTACCGCTGCCAGTGTATCCGCAGTTTCGCCTGATTGTGACACTGCAAACACGAGTGTATTTTCGTCAATTACCGGATCGCGATAACGGAACTCACTACTTACCTCAACCTCGGCTGGAATTCCAGCCAAACGCTCAAACGCATATTTTCCAACCAGGCCCGCATATGACGCTGTGCCGCACGCCAAAAATATCACGCGATTCACGCGGCGCATTTGCTCCTCGGTCATGTTGAGCCCACCCAAACGCGCGGTTCCGTCTTCCAAATTATAACGGCCGCGAATTGCATCCTGCAAAACATTGGGCTGGTCAAAAATTTCCTTGAGCATGAAGTGTGGAAAGCCCTGTTTTTCGGCCTGCGTCTCGTCCCACGAAATTTCCTCCACATGCTTGGCAACTTTTTCGTCGCGAATCGTATAGATATTCAAACCACTGCGGCGCACATCGGCCACCTCACCATCGTTCAAAAAAATCACCTTGTTGGTGTAAGCCAAAATCGGCGTCGCGTCACTGGCCAAAAAGTATTCACCATCTTTAATTCCAATCACCAGCGGACTTCCCAACCGCGCCGCCACCAATTGATCAGGATGGTCCGCGTGCATCGCGACCACACCATAGGTGCCCCGCACATGCGTAAGCGCGGTTTCCACCGCCATGCGCAAATCACCCTGATAATGCTTGCCAATCAAATGCGCGAGCACTTCGGTATCGGTCTGCGACGTAAATTCAAGCGCTGGATTTTCTTTTTCCAAAGCCTGACGCAATTCGCGGTAATTCTCGATAATTCCGTTGTGAACAATCATCAACTTGCCGCCCAGAGCTGCGTGTGGGTGTGCATTTTCTTGAGTCACACCGCCATGCGTGGCCCAACGCGTATGCGCAATCCCAATCGTACCAGTCACATTCACCTCTTTTACAGCTGCGGACAAATTATCAATTTTCCCAACGGCCCGCACGCGCTGCAATTCACCGCGCTCGGCCACAGCCACACCCGCACTGTCATAGCCGCGATACTCCAAACGGCGGAGTCCCCGTACCAAAATCGGCAGCGCCTGCTCATTCCCCACATATGCAATAATGCCGCACATACTAGTCTAATAAAGAAAAATCAAAATCCGCCAGCGACGTTAGGATCACATCCGCGATCGAATAATCACCCTTATTCCATTCTGGATTAGGAACTGCCACCGTAAAAGCGCCGGCGTGCTTAGCCGCAGTTACACCATGAATCGAATCTTCAAACACCACTGTGTCTTGCGGACTTACTCCTAATTGCTTCATCGCCTCTACATACACATCTGGTTTAGGTTTGCCTGGCAAGTTCATCGAATGAGTCGACAACTTTACTTCAAAAAAATGATCCAAATTAAACCGCTGCAAAACAATATTAATCCAATCTAATGATGTCGAAGATGCCAATCCAATCCGCAAATTAGAATCCTTAACTCTTTGCAGTAATTCAATCACACCCGGCATCAGTTCGGTCATTTCGGTATAAATAACCGTAGCGACTTTACTGTTTTGCTCTATCATTGCATCCCATGTTAAATCAGGCTTATACTGTTGCGCCACCACGTACCCATCTCTTAAATTTAAACCCGTTAGTTTCTGCATAAACTCCTCGGTCGCCTCAATTCCCAGCGCACCCCACATTTCTTTATCACGTCCAATCCAGTGTTTTTCACTGTCAATCAAAAGACCATCCATGTCAAAAATCACGGCTTTCATACGCCCAAATTTTGCACTGACTGCAAATCAGCCTGCGAATTAATTCCAATCGCTTCTTTTGGATCGATTTCAATTGAGGAAATCTTTTGCCCCTGGTGTATAGCTTCGCTAATTAAATCAGTCAGATAATACTCCTGCTGGACATTATTATTTTTCAAATTTTTCAAATTTTCCCACAGCCATTCGCTTTTAAAGCAATACACGCACGGATTCAATTCTTTAATTTCTAATTCCGCCGGTGTAGCATCTTTGAATTGGACATCGCGCGCAATATGACCATCAGTGCCGCGGATAATGCGACTAAAACTATTAAACGGCGAACGCCACTCATCGAAATCAGGCACTGTGAACGTCATCATGGTTAACGTATTATTGCGTTCCTGGTGACGCGTCACCAAACGCTTCACTGAATCGGCTGTCACAAATGGCATATCTCCATACAAAACCACAATGTTTTCGGCGTTGTTGCGTAGTTCTGGCTCAGCCATTGAAACCGCATGCCCAGTCCCCAAGCGCTTTTTTTGTACCACATACTGCGCACGGTCGCCAAGAAAATCTTGTACAGCGGGATCAGTATCACACACCACCACCACTGGTTTAGCCAAGCCCGCTTTTTCAACTGTACTAACGACATAATCAATCATCGGGCGACCATGCACCTCGTGCATGACTTTAAGCATGGTGCTATTCATGCGCTTACCCATGCCAGCGGCTAAAATTACCGCGCGAACATTAGGAGTGAGATTAGACATATTGTTTGGTTATAAAATCTTGTATTTCAGGGATTGTGGCAAAATAAGGAACATCGCCGACCAGACTTTCATTATGACGCACTGGGTGCTTTCTGCCAACCACCGCTACTTGTGGGTAATGAGCCGCAACCTCGTTATTTTGGTGAATTTCATCGTTAATAAATAAAATTTTATTTTCACTTGGCTTTAATTTTTCAACTATTTCTAATTTTTCCGTACTGGTAGCCACAATGATAACTTCTTCAACCAATGGTAATAATCCAGAAACATTCAGCTTAGCCATTTGAAATTCTTGATCACCAGCCGAGAGAATAAACACGTGGTCACAGGTTTCTCTGAGCGTACTAATTAGTTCGACGGCCCCAGCGGCTACCCGGTTAATCAATAATTCTGCTTGCATTTGAGTCTCCACACCTTCGGGCAAATCGTAGCCCCGCTGACGTAAATTATCTAAGTGCGCCGCAAAAGAATATTGAAATGTACGTCCATCGTGTCCATGTTTTGTTGCGTCCATGGTCTCGTGATAATCTTTTTCGGTCACGCCGGCCGATAATAAAACCTCTTTTAAACCATTTACAAATAGGTGCGTATCGTATAACGTGCTGTCAAAATCAATTAAGCAGTGGGAGAAATGTTTCATAAGGTTTGCCACAGCGCGTCAAACAACGCGATTTGCGTCGCTGCAATGCCGTCGTTCGCAATTACGACGCCCACAGCCTGTCCGGCAGTGTTAAGTGAAATGTAAGCGGCCTTGCCGGGATACAAAATAATGTAGGTTGGTTTGGTTTGGGGCACGGCGAGCCACTTGCGTTCGTCGAGGCCGCGCAGTGAGCCGCCAGCACCCAATGCAATGACACGCACATTAATACCTTTGCCGACGCGCACGTCACTAAAGGTTGGAAAATTGGCATAGAGACGGTCGCGAATACCTTCGGTGGAATAGACGCGGTACATGGTTTCGCCAGCAGCGGCGCAACTTACCAAAATATCGTTCAGAATCTCGGGCAGTTCGGTCTCGCTAAAATAGCGGGCCACGGGCTGCTCGCCCCCGCGATTGTAGAGCGCCTCCAGCTCGGGCAAGACGCGTTTAAGGTCGGCCTGCGCCTCGTGAACTGCATCGACCTCTTCTTTGGCCAGGGCCAACAAACGGGCAGGTGGGGCAGCCACAAAGTGCTGCTTGGCCTCTTTCTCGTAAAAACTCACCAAACCCCGCTCTTCGAGCCATTTGAGGGCTTCGTAGGCCGAGCCGCGGTTCAATTCGCAGTGCTCAGCCAATCCCCGCACTGAACTTGGCCCAAGCTGAAGCAGCCCGGTATACACCAGGGCTGTTTTGTCAGAAAATCCTAATTTCTTGAGCAATTCAATCTTCATATTTTAGGCTTAATATAAAGAATACCACAATAAAAAAAGCTGTCAAATTTTGTCTGACAGCTCCTGTGCAAAGTCTTAAAGTCCTTGACTAGCCAGACCACACCTTTTTGCCTGTTCCTGGTAGGCTTTTTGAGCGGCCGCCATATTTTCGGGCTTGCCTTGCCACGTAGCCAGGGCTGCGGTTTGGAGTGCGCGACCAAATGAATAGGTCAGTGGCCACGAAGCATTGGCACCCTCGGTCGCAATCGCCCGCAAATTCGCCACCGCGGTTTCGTCACTTTGCCCACCAGACAAAAACACAATCCCAGCCACAGCGCTCGGGACTGTGGTTTGCAAACAACTAAGTGTATACGCGCCAACCGCCCGTGGCGCAGCTTCGGCCACACCGCTCCCAGCCACAATCATGTTTGGCTTTAACAACATAGCCCTCAAATCCACACCCACCTTCCCCAGCGCCGCAAACAAAGCGGTCTGTACGCGCACCGAGGCCTCGTAACACTGCTCAATTGAGTGCGAGCCGTCCATAAGCACCTCGGGCTCCACAATTGGCACCAAACCCGCAGCCTGGCACAAACGCGCATACTCAGCGAGCAAGGTCACATTATTTTCAATCGCCACTTCACTTGGTGTTGCGTCGGAAATTGTAAACACGGCGCGCCACTTGGCAAATTGGGCACCCATACCAAAATATTCAGCCAAACGCGGCGCGAGCCCTTCAATTCCCTTGGTCGTCATTTCTCCGGGGGTCGTCCCCAACGGCTCAGTACCCAAATCAACTTTAATTCCCGGCACAATTCCCTGCGCGCGCAAAACCTCCACAAACCACTCGCCAGCCGCGGTTTTTTGTTGAATTGTTTCATCAAATAAGATCGCACCACTAATATATTCATTCGCGCCTGGCGCAGTAAATAGCAATTCGCGATACGCGCGACGATTCTCATCACTTTTCTCAATCCCATGCTCATCAAAATGTTTTTCAAGCGTATGCACACTCTCGTCAGACGCCAAAATTCCCTTGCCTGGGGACACCAAATATTTTGCCACTGCGTGTAATTCAGAAAATGTCATAGTGCTTATTATTTTACAATTAAAAAACCGCCCCAGCAAGGGGCAGTTTTATTAATCAACGTTTACAGCTGCGTCCCAAATTTCGTCAGCCTCGTATTCAAAGGCTAAATCTTCGGAATGTTCCGAGTACCACTGTTCAAACGCCACGCGCAGTTCGTCCAGATCGCTCGCATTACTCACCGCGTCCTCCAACAGGGCAAATTTTTCTTCGTGCGAACGGGCCAGCTCGGCCTCAATCTCCTCAAACATGCCGCGCATGTGCTCGAGCAACGATTCTTTGAGATCTTCAAATTGGTCTTCATGCATAGAGGGAGGGAAAAGAATAAAGCTCAGCCAATATACCAGTAAATGGCACTGGCTGCAACGCTCGGGGCTGTGGACAAAATGTGTATGGCCTTTTATACTGCTAACACTATGTCTCTTAAACTGATTTCGTGGAATGTAAATGGCTTGCGGGCCGTGTTAAAAAAGGGTTTTGGTGAGTTTGTGGCCAAGCATGACCCGGATATTTTGTGTCTACAAGAAACCAAGGCCGAGCAGGGCCAGGCTGTGGTCGACCTGCCGCAATACCAGGAATTTTGGTGCTCGTCCGAGATTAAAAAGGGCTACTCGGGCACTGCAATTTTTACGAAAACCAAGCCACTTAGTGTTACAACTAATTTTCCTGAGGCGATTGTAAAAAAATATCCGCTCGTCGATGACCAGGGGCGTGATTCAAGTCGGGAGGGCCGTATTGTGACGGCTGAATTTGCTGATTTTTATCTGGTGAATGTATACACACCAAACACTAAAGATGATTTGAGTCGCTTAAAGTTTCGCGAACGCGGTTGGGACCAAGCCTTCCTCGCTCACCTCAAAAAATTACAGAAAAAGAAACCGGTTATCACGTGTGGTGATTTAAATGTCGCGCATCAGGAAATTGATTTGGCGCGGCCAAAAGAAAATGTTGGCTTGCACGGCTTCACAAACGAAGAACGAGCCGGCTTTCAAAACATGCTTGAGGCTGGTTTTATCGACACACTTCGCGCTAAATATCCAAATGAACCCAATCTCTACACCTGGTGGAGCCATTGGGGCAATGCGCGTACACGCAATGTTGGTTGGCGCATTGATTATTTCCTTGTTAGTGAGGAATTAAAAAAACGCGTGACTGACGCGTTCATCTTGCCCGAAGTGATGGGCTCGGACCATTGTCCGGTTGGAATTGTTCTAAAATAATTTTCAAACTTTTTTTCGAACGGCAGGCGGCGAGATCACAGGTTGTCCCCGCGACCCCGCCGCCCACCGCTTGCCCCGACGTCACGTCGCCGAGGCGAGCCCGTCATGGGCTCAGACCCGCGGCTTCTCGCCGAGCAGCGCGTACGCCGCCGCCCGCGCGATGCCGAGGCCATCCAGCCCGAGCGCCCAGTCCGCGCGATCGTCGAACCGAACGATGTCCCCGTTCGTCCCCGCGGTGACGGACACGAACCGTGCCGTGATCGCCGCCTTGAGGAGACTGCGCTCGGTCGGGTACAGCCCACCCTGCGTGTGCTCGCGATGGCCGCTAGAGATCCGCCGGAGCGCCGACTCGACATCGATGTTGTACTCCTCACGGAACCCCGTGGTGAGCCCTTCGACGAAGAGGAGGTAGCTCGCCGCGACCTCAGCGGTGTTCTGGTCGATCTCGACGTTGCCCTTACTCGACTCACCCGCGATGATCGCGAGATTCCGGTAGAAGGCACCGAGGAGTTTGACCCGGTCCGCCTTGTTCTCGAAGCGCTTCTGCGCCGTCTTATACACCATGATCTTCTCACTTGTTGCGCGGCCCATTTAGGAGCCGAGGTTTGCTGACTCCAATATCCTACTCAAAATATTAAAAAAGTCAAGGCTTTTAGCCCTGACCAAATGTATTTCAAAAAATTTTTCAAATAAAAAAGACTCAAATCTTGGCGGCGACCTACTCTTCCCTTGCGAGTACCATCGGCGCTGTCAGGCTTAACTTCCGTGTTCGGGATGGGAACGGGTGTACCTCTGACGCAAGAACCACCAAGATTTGAGCCTCTTTTGGAGTCTCAGTAATTGAGTTTTGACAAACTTTCAGAGTCAGCACAACTCTGTGCTTCCGTAATGCTCGAGTTATTAGTACGCCTTGGCATACACCTAGCGCCTATCAACCTTCTCGTCTAGAAGGACTCTCAAACGAATATTAATCTTGAAAACGGCTTCGCACTTAGATGCTTTCAGCGCTTATCCAAACCGAACTTAGCTACCCAGCTTTGCGTGGTGCACAACTGGTACACAAGAGGTTCGTCCATCCCGGTCCTCTCGTACTAGGGATTGGCTTTCTCAATATTCTACGCCCACAACAGATAGGAGACCGAACTGTCTCACGACGTTCTGAACCCAGCTCGCGTACCGCTTTAATTGGCGAACAGCCAAACCCTTGGGACCTTCTCCAGCCCCAGGATGCGATGAGCCGACATCGTACATGATTCCACACTTTCGTGTGGGGTAGACTATATCTTCTTCTTGCCCTGGATCGTAGCTATCTCTACTTACAGTAGAGACGTGCATAATCTCAGTTTGACTTAGCAAGAGTCGGCGTTTTGCAATCTGCCTTGCGGCAGAAAGCCTCCCCTTTCGGGTCAGTCGTTACGGGGTCATCCGCCTCTGGCGGAGACTTCCCACGGTATTGCCGGGTCACTACTGAAGTGACTGACGGTTTCACCGTTATAAGCCGATATTTATTCTCACTATCTAATTTAATTAATTTCGACGAAAAAATTTGGGAAAACAATCGCTTGTTATGCACCCCGATATGTTAAGGTGCCAAACCGCGCCGTCGCTATGGACGCTTGGGCGCGATCAGCCTGTTATCCCCGGAGTAGCTTTTATCCGTTGAGCTTCCGCCGTCCTATATCGTACGGTCGGATCACTAACTTCCGCTTTCGCGACTGATCGGGTGGTAGCCCTTTCAGTAAAGCTGGCTTTTGCGTTTGCACGTCCAGTCCGATTTCCATCCGGACTAAGCCAACCTTTGTAAACGCCTCCGTTACATTTTGGGAGGCAACCGCCCCAGTTAAACTAC
>CAYQNA010000004.1:10462-79817 GCA_964418775.1 uncultured Gammaproteobacteria bacterium | reverse complement strand
TCGTAACAAGGCATCCGTAGCGGAAGCTGTGGATGGATCACCTCCTTTCTGGAGAAACTTAGTCGTAAGACTACGATTCTACAAAAAATTTAGACTACGGTTTCTTGTCACATTTATATCGTGAACTTCGTAAATAAAACTCCCTTAGCTGGGGAGTTTTTGTTTTTAGAAAGTAGATCGCGTCGCATTGACAAGAATAGGTCAGGCTGTGTAGTCTTGTGATAGTGAAATAGCTTTTGAATACTATGAGTGAACAATTTGATAAAGTTTTAGAACTGGCCCAAAAATTAAAAGGCCCAATGGTCGTATACGACAAACAAGGTGGAAAACACTTGGTAATATTGGGTATTGATGAGTTTGCACAATATTTTGACTCAAATAAAAAAACATTGGTTGAACCTCAGGCGCCAGTGAATACGAATAATAGTCAGGCGCCCGAAGTTAAGGCGGAAAGTGCTATGGACGAGTCTGTTTTTGAACCACAAGTCGAAGTGGGGGAGAGCGAGAATGTGGTCGAGTCTCGAATTGATGTTTTGCCAGAAGAGTTTGCCCCACTGGAACCCGAAGTTTCGTCTGTTGAAGTAGAAGTACCAGTTAAGCCGAAAAATCCCGCCTTAACCCCTTCGGCCCAGGTTTCGAGCCAGCAGTGGCACCGACTCGGTGATGTAATGCGTCGTGTTCGGCCTGAAATTACCCCTCAGGACACCCGGCAGCCGGTCCCATATCAGGCCCACGAAGAGCCGGTTTTGGAGTCTGACGAGCCAAACTTCCTCGAGGAGCCAACTCCTTAAGTTTTCCGCAGTCTATCCCCAGTATTTACCTCTTGACGTCTGCTGAAAATTTGGTATAATCCCCCTCGCTTAATCTATTTATAGCGGCCGAGCCCTGTTTACGGGGTAAGGTCATTATTTATTAAATCTATATCGCTGGTTCACAAATCTTACCTAGCCACCTAGGGGAGTGCGATATATACACGCCGTATGGCCGAATTTCAGAGAACAAAGCCACACGTTAACGTCGGTACCATTGGTCACGTTGACCACGGTAAGACTACAACGACCGCTGCTATCCTCAAGGTAGCTTCAGCTCATGGCTTTAGTGCCGATGTTAAAGAAGTGGACGCCTTGGACAAGGCCCCTGAGTCAAAAGCTCGTGGTATTACCATTTCTACAGCTCACGTTGAGTACGAGACTGCAAACCGTCACTACGCTCACGTTGACTGTCCGGGCCACGCCGACTACGTAAAGAACATGATTACTGGTGCTGCCCAGATGGACGGCGCTATTCTCGTGGTTTCCGCAGCCGACGGTCCAATGCCTCAGACTCGCGAGCACATCTTGCTTGCTCGTCAGGTTGGCGTGCCATATATCGTTGTGTACCTCAACAAAGTTGACCAGGTTTCTGATCCAGAACTTATCGACCTCGTTGAGGAAGAAGTTCGTGACCTCCTCAAGAAGTACAACTTCCCTGGCGACACTACTCCAGTTGTTCGTGGTTCTTCCTTGAAGGCCCTCGAAAACCCAACTGACGAAGCTGCTGCCAAGCCAATTCTTGACCTCCTCAAGACTTTGGACGAATACATCCCACAGCCAGAACGCGACTTGGACAAGCCATTCTTCATGCCTATTGAAGACGTCTTCTCCATTGAAGGTCGTGGTACTGTAGTTACTGGTCGTATCGAACGCGGCCGCATCAAGGTTGGTGACGAAGTTGAAATCGTTGGTATGCAACCAGACGTGATGAAAACAACCATCACTGGTGTTGAAATGTTCAACAAGTCCCTCCAGGAAGGTATGGCCGGTGACAACGCTGGTCTCTTGCTCCGCGGTACTAAGAAAGACGAAGTTATGCGCGGTATGGTGCTTGCTAAAACTGGCACTATCAAGGCTCACACTGAATTCGAGGCCGAAGTTTACGCTTTGACCAAAGAAGAAGGTGGTCGCCACAAGCCATTCTTCAACGGCTACAAGCCACAGTTCTACATCCGTACTACCGACGTTACTGGTGATATCACATTGCCAGCCGGTACTGAAATGGTAATGCCTGGCGATACTGCCAACCTCCACATCAAGCTCATCGTACCAGTAGGTATCGAAGAGAAGATGCGCTTCGCTATCCGCGAAGGTGGTCGCACCGTTGGTGCAGGTGTTGTAACCAAGATTATTGCCTAATACCAGGCTCAAGGCCCCGCTCGTCCATAAGGACAGCGGGGTCTTTGCCTTGTTCTTTGTCTCTATGTCAACCAGCGAAAAAACAGCCAGCAGCGGTCCACGTGTCCGCATCAAGATCAAAGCGTACGACCACAAAATCATTGATGGGGCTACAAAGACCATCATTGACACGGCCGAACGTAATGGCGTCCAGGTAGTTGGTCCAGTACCGCTCCCAACGCAAATCCAGAAGTACAGCGTTAACCGCGCCACCTTCATCCACAAAACTGCGCAGGAACAGTATGAAATGCGTACCCACAAGCGTTTGATTGATATCCTCAATCCAACCCCAAAAGCTGTGGACGCACTCATGAACTTGAACCTTCCTAGTGGCGTCGATGTTGAGATCAAAATGATGTAAAACGTGTCTGGCGGTTTTCCCCTTGACAATTGGTCAGTTTTCTAGTACAATAGTCGTATTCTAATTTCGTTCGTGTCTTGGCACAGATAAGATTCTTCGGAAAAACATCTGGCGAGAGCACACGCGCGTTTGAGGTGATAAGATCAAATTTACCTTAATTAAGCCAAAATTTTTGCCTAGCAATAGGCAAACAAGAGGCTAGAAGGCGAAACACTATTGAGGATTAGAGAAACCCAGGTTGTGGGTAATCCCGTTTTATACTGTTTCACCTTCTAGTTTTTTAATACTAGCGTGCAGGATATGAAGTTTATCTTGGGAAAAAAAATTGGCATGACACAGGTTTTTTCCGCCAACGGAACAGTTGTTCCGGTTACCCGTGTCCAAGCCGGCCCGTGCGTTGTAACACAAGTCAAGACAGTTGAAAATGACAGTGTTACTGCCGTGCAGATTGGTTTTGGCGAACAGAAAACATTTAGATTGAACCGCGCCGAACGCGGCCATGTTCAGGGTTTGGAAACTGCTCCGGGCGCCACTGTGCGTTACCTCCGCAGCCAGGCCATTGAACAGGGTCACAACCTTAAGCGTGGTGACCGGTTTACGGTCAGTATCTTTACCCAGGGCGAAAAAGTCCAGGTAGTTGGTACTTCCAAAGGTAAGGGCTTCCAGGGTGTAGTGCGCCGCCACGGCTTTGCCGGTGGTCCAGCCTCTCACGGTCACAAAGACAACCTGCGTATGCCTGGTTCCATTGGTGCCGGTGGTGTGCAGCGCGTTTTTAAAGACATGCGCATGGCCGGTCACATGGGCGATGCCCAGATCACAGTTAAGAATTTGGAAGTGGTTGAAATCCACCCAGAAACTAACGAACTGTGGGTTAAGGGTGCAATCCCAGGTGCTCGCAATGGCTTGGTTGTAATTTCTACCAACAATGGTTCAATTACAGTCGAAGCTCCAGCTCCAGCCGAGGTCGCGGCTCCGGAAGTAGTCACTGAAACAGTAGCCGAAGAAGCTACTGCCGAAGCTCAAGCCTAATTTTGACTATATGGCAAAAGTAAAACTTTTTAACCAAACCGGCGAAGCTGCAGGCGAAATCGATTTGGCTGACGCAACTTTTGGGGTAACTCCAAAGGTTGACGTGGTGCACCAAGTATTTGTATCGCTCATGGCCAATGCTCGTGAAGCTTGGGCAGACACCAAAGGCCGCGGCGAAGTTCGCGGTGGTGGTAAGAAACCTTGGAAACAAAAAGGTACTGGTCGCGCTCGTCATGGTTCGATTCGCTCTCCAATCTGGAAGGGCGGTGGTGTGACTTTTGGTCCACTTTCGATCCGCAACTACAAACAGAAAATCAACAAGAAGACCAACTCTTTGGCAGTTAAAATGTGCCTTAGCGACAAATTGGCCGACGCTCGTTTGGTGATTGTTGAATCACTTCCAACCGATGCCAAGACCAAAACTTTGTCTGCTTTGCGCGCAAAATTGCCAGGCGCTGGCCGCACGGCTTTGATTGTTACGACAACTACAGAACAGAGCACACACCAAGCCGTAAACAACTTGTCCAAGACCGAAGTAGTTCGCGCTGCCGAACTCAACGTCGCTGACTTGTTGCAGAACCAATACATTATTGCTACACGCGCTGCAGTTCAGGCGCTTGAGAAGCGTTTAAACTAAAACTGATATGGCTACTACTAAAAAAACCAAGTCAGTCACCGAAGCCTCAGCTCAAAAAGCCGGTCGTTTGGGTGCAGCCTACCGCGTAATTGTTCGCCCATTGGTGAGTGAAAAAGCGGCCCATGCTGAAACTAAAGGTGTGTACACTTTTGTGGTTACCAAAGATGCTACCAAGACTCAGGTTATTGCTGCGGTTGAACAAGTGTACGGCGTTCGCCCAACACAGGTTCGCACGGTGAATGTCGAAGGTAAAGAAGTACGCTTTGGCCGCACAATTGGTCGTCGCAAAGACTGGAAAAAGGCCATTGTGACCTTGCCAGCTGGTCAGACGATCAGTATTCACACTGGCGTCTAACGGAATTTATATGCCGATTAAACTCTACAAATCCACCACTAATAGTCGCCGTCAGGGCAGTGTTCAGGATTTTTCTGACGTTACTTCGAGTAAGCCAGTAAAATCTTTGACCACTGTTCGTAAGCAAAATGCCGGCCGCAACCACAGTGGTATTATTACTGTTCGCCATCGCGGCGGCGGCGCTAAGCGTCTTTACCGTTTGGTTGACTTCCGTTTGGCAAATTACGATGTACCAGGCAAGATTGCTACGATTGAATACGATCCAAACCGTGGTCCTCGCATTGCTCTCGTTGAGTACGCTGACAAGTCCAAGGCCTATGTTATCGTACCTCAGGGTATGAAAGTAGGGGACAGTGTTATGTCTTCCAAAAACCAGATCGAAGCCACGACTGGTGCTCGCATGCCGCTTAAGCATATCCCAGTTGGTTTGTTTGTGTATAACATTGAGCTTGAACCAGGCAAGGGCGGTCAGCTCGTGCGCTCGGCTGGTGTTGGGGCTCAGTTTCAAACACTTGAAGGTCGCTATGCCCAGCTTAAGTTGCCATCTGGTGAAGTTCGCTTAGTGCTCGCTGAATGCGCTGCCACTGTTGGTCAGGTTGGTAACCCAGACTACAAGCTCGTTCGCTTGGGTAAAGCTGGTCGCAAGCGTCTCAAGGGGTGGCGTCCAGTTGTCCGTGGTAAGGTTATGAACCCAGTTGACCACCCACACGGTGGTGGTGAGGGCCGCAACCCAATCGGTTTGAAGGGTGGTCCTAAGACCAAGTGGGGTAAGAAAGCCCTCGGCGTTAAGTCTCGCCGTTCCAAAGCCAGCGACAAGCTCATTTTGAGCCGTCGTCCAGCTCGGGGCAAATAATCCCTAGTTCACTTTTGTAATATGTCCAGAAGTTTAAAAAAAGGCCCTTTTACCGAAGCCAAGCTATTGGCCAAGGTTCAGGTGGCTAAAGCGACTAATAATCGCGCCCCAATCAAGACTTGGTCCCGTTCCTCAACTATCACTCCAGAAATGGTGGGTATGACTTTTGCTGTGCACAACGGCAAAGTATTTACCTCGGTTTATGTGGAAGAAAACATGGTCGGCCACAAACTGGGTGAATTTTCCCCAACCCGCAAATTCTTGGGTCATGGTGGTAAGATGGCCAAGGAACAGGCAGCACCTGCTGCCAAGTCAGCAGCTGCTCCAGCTGCTAAGAAGTAAATTGCCTGAATATGACTACTTTCGAAACCAAGGCACATTTGAACAACTTCCGCATGAGTCCACGCAAGGTTCGTTTGGTAACTGACCTTATCAAAGGCATGTCGGCCGAAGCAGCTGTCCAACAGTTGCAATTCTCCCGCAAGCACGCTGCTCGTCCAGTTATGAAATTGCTCCAGTCAGCGATTGCCAATGCTACCCACAACCACCAGGCCGAAGTTTCGTCCTTGGTGATTACCAGTACAGCCGTAAACAGTGGTGCGACTTTGCACCGCTGGATGCCACGCGCTATGGGTCGTGCCACGCCAATCCGCAAGCGCACTTCCCATGTTACACTCGTGCTGAGTGGAAATGGTACTGCCAAGGCTGAAAAAGCCGAAGCGGTCGAGGAGGCTGCGCCAGTTGCTAAAAAGCCACGCGCACCTCGTGCCAAAAAGGCTTAATTATTCGCTTTGACTTTGCGCTATGGGTCACAAGATTCATCCAAAAATTCACCGCATGCCGGTACTTTTCCCCTGGACTTCGCGCTGGGTGGGTGGTGCTGACTATGCCAAGAATTTGGAACAAGATATCCGCATCCGCGAATTCTTGCAAACCAAATTCAAAGAAGCTGCTCTCGATGAAGTTTACATCGAACGCGGTCCAAAAAATATTACCATTACCCTTTACGCTGGCAAACCAGGCGTAATCATTGGTCGCGGCGGCCAGGGCTTGGACCAACTCCGCAAGGATTTGGAGCGTCGTTTCTTGCAAATGTCGAACAAAGTTCGCTTGCAGGTTCAGGAAGTAACTGCACCATCATTGTCAGCTAACGCCGTAGCAACCAGTGTTGCTAAAGACATTGAGGCACGCATGGCATTCCGCCGTGTGATGAAGCAGCACATTGAACGCGTCATGAAGGCAGGTGCTCAGGGTGTGAAAATCTCCATGGGTGGCCGTTTGAATGGTGCCGAGATTGCTCGCAGTGAAAAATTGTCTCAGGGTAAGATTCCTTTGATTACACTCCGCAGTAATGTTGACTTTGCTTATGGCAAAGCTCAGACCATGTATGGTTCGATCGGTATCAAGGTGTGGATCTACAAAGGCGAATCATTCGAACGTATTGACCGCTTAGCTCAAACTGCGGCCACTACTGAAGCCAAGAAATAATTGTTTTGGCCTATATGTTACTACCTAAAAAAGTTAAACACCGCAAGTGGCATAAACCACGTCGCAACAACAAGGGCGTGGCCACTCGCACTAACACTGTTGCCTTTGGTAGCTTTGCGCTCTTGGCACTCGACCATGCGTGGGTTACTTCCCGCCAGATCGAAGCTGCCCGTCGCGTATTGACTCGCTACGTTAAGCGCGGTGGTAAGATTTGGATCCGCGTGTTCCCAGACCGTCCAGTGACTGTGAAAAGTAATGAACAGCCGATGGGTGGTGGTAAGGGTTCGCCAGACCATTATGTAAGCACTGTTAAGCCAGGTACCGTTCTCTTTGAAATGGAAGGTATTCCAGAAGACAAAGCACGCGAAGCCTTGCTCGACTCAGCTCACAAGCTGCCACTCCGGGCTAAGTTTATTAAGCGCTAATTCTACCGACTATGGACAAGCAAGATATCAAAAAATTGTCGGGCGCAGAATTGCACAAGAACTTGGCCGAACAGCGCGAAACCCTGCGCAATTTGCGCGCTCGCAATGCCGAACGTCAATTGCCAGCTGTACGCAGCATCCGTGTGGCTCGCCGCACAATTGCTCGCCTCCGTACACAGCAGAACGCCAATAAGGCCGCTTAATTTCCCATTGTATGCCTACTACCAAAACACCGGCCAAAAAGGCGACTGCCAAGAAGGCCACTACAACTGCAGCTGCTCCAGTAGCCGCTCAGCCAAAGCGCCACCGCCGTTTTACCGGCGTCGTGGTAACTGCTCCTGGTCAAAAAACGATTAGCGTGCGCGTAGAAATGCGCCGCGAAAACGCCAAGTACCGCAAGCAGTATTCGGTTAGCCGCAAATACGCGGTTCACGATGAAAATAACGAAGCCAAAGTTGGCCAAGTCGTAACGTTCGAAGAGTGCCGTCCGCTCAGCCGCACTAAGCGCTGGCGTTTGGTAACTGCGGCGTAATTTTGATACTTGATTTTGCGCATATGATTCAACACCGCAGTATGCTCCAGGTTGCCGACAATACCGGCGCCAAACTGCTTATGTGTATCCGCGTTCTTGGTGGTTTCCAGAAGCGTTACGCTCGCATTGGCGACATTATTGTCTGCTCTGTAAAAGAAGCAGCCCCACGTGGCACAGTGAAAAAGGGTGAAGTTGTTCAGGCGGTTATTGTCCGTCAGCGCAAAGAAACCCGCCGTAAAGACGGTACTTACATCCGTTTTGACGAAAACGCTGCTGTCATTATCGATACTAAGAACAATGAACCAAAAGGCAGTCGTATTTTCGGACCAGTGGCTCGCGAACTCCGCACCAAAGGCTTCCAGAAAATCGTGTCTTTGGCTCCAGAAGTTCTCTAGAATTATCCTATGAAGATCAAAACTGGCGACAACGTAAAAGTATTATCGGGCAAGGACCATGGCAAAACCGGCAAGGTTACCCAGGTTCTGACCGTAGCCGGCCGCGGCACATTTGTGGTCGTGGAAGGTATGAACCAACGCAAAAAGCACCTGCGCCGTACTCGTGGTAGCGAGGCTGGTCGTGCAGTTGATTTTTCGGCACCTATGGCCATCAGCAAGGTGATGTTGGTAGATGCTAAAACTAATCGTCCAACCCGTGTTGGTTTCAAGACCGAGGGTGGCGAAAAGAAGCGCGTTGCTCGCGCCAGTGGTGAAATTATTGCTTAAGCTACCACTTATGGAATCCCGTTTATATACAGCCTACAAAAAAACCGTGGTCCCAGCCCTCAAGGCTGAACGCGGTTACAGCAACATCATGCAGGTGCCTCGCGTATCCAAGGTTGTGATTAATGTTGGTTTTGGTCGCCACGCCAAAGAAGAAAAGTTCATCGAAAGCGTGGAACGCACTTTGACCCAGATCAGTGGTCAAAAACCAGTACGCAACAAAGCCAAGAAATCAATTTCCAACTTCAAAATTCGTGAAGGCATGCCAGTTGGCGCCTCGGTTACACTCCGCGGTCCACGCATGTACGAATTTTTGGACAAGTTGGTCTCCTTGACCTTGCCTCGCGTGCGCGACTTCCGCGGTATTAGTCCAACTGCCTTTGATGCCCGCGGCAACTACACTTTGGGTTTTAAAGAACATTTGGCTTTCCCGGAAATTGCCGGTGTGGATGCCAATGATATTATCCATGGTATGGAAATCACTGTGGCTACTACGGCCACGTCCAAGGAAGAAGGTCGCGCCTTGCTGACCCACTTGGGCTTCCCATTCCGCAAAAAGTAATTTTCTATGGCTACACAAGCACAAATTGCCAAATCGGCCAAAAAGCCAAAGTACAGCACTCGCGTGGTGCGCCGCTGCTGGAAATGCGGCCGCAAGCGTTCGTATTTGCGTCCATTCAACATGTGCCGCATCTGCTTCCGCGAATTGGCCAACCAGGGACTTATTCCGGGCATTCGCAAGTCCAGCTGGTAATTAATTGAACCCCTATGATGACTGATACAATTGCCGACATGCTCACCCGGATTCGCAACGGCCAGATGGCAGGTAAGCGCCAGGTAAGCATTCCATTTTCTAAACTCAAACTCGCGATCGTGGAAATTTTGCACCGCGAGGGTTATGTTGCTGGTGTCAACCGCGTTGACGCAAAACCAGTAGCTCAGCTTGTAGTTGAACTTAAATACAATGGCAAGGAGCCAGCAATCCAAGCCATTGACCGCGCCAGCAAGCCTGGCCACCGCATGTACCGCAAGGCAGACGAACTCCCAACTGTGCTCTCGGGTTATGGCACAGCTGTTGTTTCGACTTCTCGTGGTATGATGACCGTTACCGAAGCCAAGAAACTTGGCCTTGGCGGCGAGGTTATTTGCACGGTTTACTAATACGCATATGTCCCGCATTGGCAAACAAATCATTACCATTCCGAGCGGCGTTACTGTAACCGTTAACAATGGCGTTGTGACTGTAAAAGGTCCAAAAGGCGAGGTCACTCGTAATTTTCCAGCCATGGTTACTGTCACAGTTGCTGACAACACAGTTACTGCCGCAGTTCAGAACCCAGATGAAAAATCTGAACGTTCGCTCTGGGGCACAACTGGTGCTCACCTTAAGAACATGGTGAAAGGCGTAACCGAAGGCTTTACCAAAGACTTAGAAATCAACGGCGTAGGTTATCGCGTTGCTATGCAAGGCAAAGACCTTAAGCTCGAAGTTGGTTTTTCTCACCCAGTTATTTTCCCAATTCCAGCCGGCATTGTTGCTAGCGTGGAAAAAAACCAGATCCGTTTAACTGGCTTTGACCGCGAACAGTTGGGTAATGTCGCTGCAAAGTTGCGTGCGGTTAAGAAACCTGAACCATATAAGGGTAAGGGTATCAAGTACGCTACTGAAACTATCCGTCGCAAGGCTGGTAAGACTGCAGCTAAGGGTTAATCCTGATTTTGTATGAAGACTACTACTCAACAAAAACGTCGTTTGCGCCAAGGCCGCATCCGTGCCCGCATCAGCGGCACAGCGGAACGCCCACGCTTGAACGTGCACCGCAGTTTGCTTAACATCTTTGCTCAGTTGATTGATGACACGACTGGCCGCACTGTGGCTAGCGTGCACAGTAAAACATTGGCCAAAGGTGGCGATGCTGGTGAACGCAAGGGTAAATCAGCCGAAGCATACTTGGTTGGCAAGAAAATTGCCGAACTCGCAGCTGCGGCCAAGATCACTACCATTGTGTTCGATCGTGCCGGTTTCCGTTATCACGGCCGCGTTAAGGCAGTTGCCGAAGGCGCACGCGACGGCGGTTTGCAATTTTAATATTCTCAGACTATGGATAAGGGAAAACGGGACCGCAAGCCCAGACCACCAAAAGAAAAGCCAGAGTTTGACCAGTTTATCGTTGACTTGTCCCGCGTTACGCGCGTGACCAAGGGTGGTAAACAGCTCAGCTTCCGCGCTTGTGTACTTATTGGCGACCGCAATGGCCGTGTTGGCTATGGCGTACGCAAAGGCAAGGACGTACAATTGGCTGTTGAAAAAGCTGTGAACAATGCTCGCAAGAACATGATCCGCATTCCTTTGGTAAAGGAAAGCGTACCTCACCGCGTCGAAGCCAAGTTCAAGGCTGCCAAAATCATGATCAAACCAGCTCCACGCGGTTCGGGTATTATTGCCGGCAGTGTAGTACGCAACGTGCTCGAACTTGCTGGTGTACCAAACGTATCGGCTAAAATGATCGGTAAGACCAACAACAAGATCGCCAACATCAAAGCCGTGTTTGCTGCTTTGAATCGCTTTAAGACTGCTCGCATCAAGTTGGCTCCTGTGGCTGCCTCAGTTGCTTCGGAAGAAGTTGCTCCAGCTAAGTCAGCACCACGCGTAGTGCGTCGCGCTCCAGCCAAGCAGGCCGAAGCTAAAGCTTAGTCTACTCCTATGACATTATCCCTCCACACACTTAACCCGGGCCGTCGCGTATCGCGCAGTGCTCGTCGTGTTGGCCGTGGCAATGCCTCGCAAAAAGGTACAACCGCTGGTAAAGGTACCAAGGGTCAAAAGGCCCGTACTGGTGGCCGCGGTGGCCTTAAAGTGCTTGGTTTGCGTCGCACTTTGATGAAGGTCCCAAAGAACCGTGGTTTCAAGAGCATGTATGCTAAGCCAGAGTTGGTTAATTTAACCACTTTGGAACGCGTTGCAGTTGCCAACCAAACAATTACGCCGGTTTGGCTTGCTAAGCGCAAAATCGTGAGCACAATTAACAACGGTGTTAAAATCGTTGCTAGTGGTAAACTCACCAAAGCCGTCACTGTTCAGGGTTGCCTTGCGTCCAAGGGCGCAGTTGCAGCCATTGAAAAAACCGGTGGTAAAGTAGTGTTCTAAAACATCAGGCCGGCCTAGTCCGGCCTGTTTATTGATTATCGCGTATGTGGGAAAAATTCCAGCGCATTTGGAAAATCAAGGCCCTGCGCAACAATATTTTGTTTGTTCTCCTGATGTTGGTCGTGTTCCGCGCGGCCGCTCATATTCCAGTTCCTGGGGTTAACCCAGGTGCACTCCAGCGCGTGCTCGAGAGTAACCAATTTTTGGGCCTCTTGAACTTGTTCTCGGGTGGTACAATGGAAAATTTTTCAATCGTGCTCATGGGCGTTGGTCCATACATCACGGCTTCGATTATTTTCCAACTCCTTACCATGGTGGTGCCTCGCTTGGAAGAAATCTCCAAAGAAGGGGAGTCTGGTCAGCAAAAAATCAACATGTATACTCGTTTGGCTACGGTGCCACTCGCGTTTTTACAGGGTTTTAGCATGATCAAATTGCTCCGTCAGCAGCAAGCTGGTTTGCTTGGTGATTTGAATACCTGGCAGTTCATGGGCATTTTGCTCACGGTGACTGCGGGTACTGTGTTCCTCATGTGGCTTGGCGAAATTATTACCGAGCGCAAAATTGGTAATGGTTTGTCACTCCTCATCTTCGCTGGTATCGTCTCGGCCTTGCCAACGCAGTTGCAAACTTTGTTTGTAAACTACAATGCCTCTGACTTGCTCACCTATATTTTGTTTGCAGTCATGGCTGTGGTGACCATTGTTGGCGTGGTGGTGATTAGCGAAGGTCAACGTAATATTCCAATCAATTATGCCAAGCAGGTGCAGGGCAACCGCTTTTTTGGTGGTACCAAGAGTCACTTGCCACTCCGCGTAAACATGGCTGGTGTGATTCCAATTATCTTTGCAATTTCGGTTGTGCTCTTTCCACCACTCGTGGCACAATTCTTTGTGAATAACCCAGGTTGGGTTGGTCGCGCTGCTGCCGAGGTGATTCAGCTTTTCAACAACCAGCTGTTCTACGGTATCTTGTACTTTGTCATGGTGTTTGGGTTCACGTATTTCTACACGTCGGTTGTATTCCAGCCACAAAAAATGGCCGAGAACTTGCAACGTCAGGGTGCGTTTATCCCAGGTGTTCGTCCTGGTAAAGAAACTGAGACTTACATTGCCAAGACCATGAATCGTTTGTTGTTCCCAGGTGCGTTGTTCTTGGGCATCATCGCGATTTTACCACTCCTTGTGCGTGCGTTCACTGGTTCACAGTCGCTCGTGATTGGTGGTACGAGTTTGCTTATCGTTGTGAGTGTGGCCATTGAAACTGCCAAACAAATCGACGCGCAAATGACCATGTACGAGTACGACCGCGTTTAAAGCCTAAAAAAAATAACAATAATAAAACCCCGATCGCTCGGGGTTTTATATTTACGATTTCTCGACTCCCACCAGCAACAAATGTTTTGTTACTCGTGGGAATGGGTCGAGGAATCGGTTGTTCTCGCTCCACTCCGTTCACGTGTCGCGTGCCGTTGCGACAGCTGCTACCTAGCAGACCTGTCCGGTGCGCGTCGCGCTACTTGTGGGGCTTGTGGTCCCCGCCGCCGTGGCCGTGTCCGCCGTGGAGCTTTTCGTGTCGGGCGTTCACGTCACCTGTCAAAGTCGACCAAGCGCGGTCGGCCCTTTTGTTCCACGCGTAGAACAGGCGGGCGACGCCCCCGAGGAGGGCCGTGTACAGGATGTAGCCGAACTTGAGCATGCACAGCCCAACGATGGCTACGATCACGGCTGCGGCGAGGAACGCCCAGAAGCAGACTGCCCACGCTGTCCTCATGGACGCCGTGTGATCGGCCGTTGCCACTGCCTCCTCGAGGCTGGCCTCGTCTTTTTCTCGCTGGGTCTTTGCCTTCGCCTCGGTAGCCTGTTTTTTCAGCTCCTCGGCCACGATTTTGCGGATCTCCGCCTCGGTCGGGGGGCGGAAGGGGACCGTGATCGGCCCCCCGGAGTCCCCACCTGGCGGTGGGGGTAGCTGTCGACTCGGGGTTATCACGGGCTCTCCTCCTGTGTCCGTTGATTGGGTTGACTGACTGTCTTTCGACTTTAAAACGGACCTCATAGTATACCCCAAAATGGGGGATTTGTCAATGTAGGAATGTTCTGCTATACTGCCTCCGCTTGCCGTGGATAAGGAGCGTATTGCCTATAAATTCGCTAATTTAAGCGATTTTTTAAGTGGTATGGGTTTCATGAGTTTTTTGTTTGGCACTGGCTCTGACCAGTACTCTGGCCAGGCTCGGGCCCTGTCTGAGCTCGATGTTCACCATTTGGTGTCTCGGGCCCATATTTCGACCCTTACGGCCGAGGAGCAGCACGTTATCCACGAGGCAATTTTGCAGGTTCGTGGTAACGATGGCTTTGTATCGTTGCGCCAAATTGACCAAGCTCTGCAGCGTCTGGTAACCCAGGGAAAAATCAGTAAAAATGACCACTGGGCCGTACGTGACGCGTTTAAACATTTTTTTACACAGCAATGAAAAAGATCGTGGTGCTGCTGGGAATCCCTGGTAGCGGAAAGGGAACGCAAGCCAGCTTTATTACGGAAAAATTTGGCCACCGACATATTTCTACGGGCGTGCTTTTGCGCAGACTCGATGCTGACCCAAACGCTGACCCAGCAGACAAAGCCAAGATTGCGGCTATGAAGAGTGGTCATTTGGTTGATAATGAATTGATTTACCGTTTGGTATTCCACGAGATTACGCAGGAAATTGCCGCTGGTCGCGGAGTGATTTTGGATGGTGCGATTCGCAATTTGGAACAGGCCCAGCAGTACCAGAAGTTTTTCGAAACCAGTGATTTAGTAAATGAAGTGCAAGCGATTCATTTGTCCATGCCTGATGAAGTGAGTGTAATCCGTTTGTCGCGTCGCGGCGTGTGCACGCAGTGCAATTTTATTTTGACTTATCCAGAAGCTGGCGAGCCGGAGTTAACGAAGTGTCCAAAGTGTCAGGCGCCAGTAGTTAAACGTCCTGATGACCAGCCCGAAGTTGTGCGCGAACGTTTGCGTGACCAGGGTAATGCGGCGCTTAAGCCACTGGTTGATTTTTACGAGAGTTGCGGTGTGCTTGCTACGGTTGATGCCACGCAAGATATTGAACATGTAGCTGTTGATATTGCTAAAGTTTTGGAATAAGTAGAATTATGTACATCAAAAAACCCGCTGAATTACAATTGATTGCTGAGGGCGGTCAAATCATGGGCGAAATTTTGGATCAATTGTCGACCATGGTTAAACCAGGTGTGAGTGCCTGGGAAATTGATGTTGAGGCTGAACGATTAATTCGCGCCGCTGGCGGTGTGCCAGCGTTCAAGGGCTATAAGTCGCACCGGAGTGATCCGGCCTTTCCGTCAACACTCTGTTTTTCGCGTAATGAGGAATTAGTTCACGGCATTGCCACCAAAGAAAAAATTATTCAGTCTGGCGATATTATTAGTTTGGATATTGGCATGCAATATCCAGCGCCAGTGGCGGGCAAAAAAGGTTTTTTTACAGACACGGCCCTGACAATTCCAGTTGGTGAGGTTTCCGAAGAAATAAAAAAGTTGCTTGCGGTCACACGCCAATCAATGGAAATGGGAATTGCGGCCGCGCAGCCGGGTAAAACCGTGGCGGACATTGGGCGAGCGATTGAGCAGTATGTGCATAGCCAGGGGAAATATGGGATTGTGCGCGATTTAGTGGGTCATGGGGTTGGTCATGCTGTGCACGAAGAGCCCCGCGTGCCTAATTATTATGATGCTGATTTGGAAACTTGGATTTTGCAGCCAGGGGTTGTGATTGCGATTGAGCCAATGATTACGTTGGGTACGCACAAGGTCACAATCGGCCCGGATAAATGGACCATTTTGCCAACCGACCGCAAGTGGAATGCGCATTTTGAACACACGATTATTATTACCAAAGATGGACCGCAGGTAGTGACGCGTCGACCTAGCGAAAAGTAGTATGAGTATTTTGGCGATTGATGTGGGTAAAAAGCGCTGGGGTCTGGCTTGGTGCGAGCCGGGTTTGGGTGTGGTGTTGCCGTTTGGGGTGGTGGCAAGTGTGGATGAAGTGCGCGATATTATTGCCAAAGAAAAAATTACGCAGGTCGTAATTGGTTTGCCGCTCGATTTGGAGGCTGGTGAAACTGAATGGGTGAGTGAGGTGCGCGCGATTGGTGCACAATTGGAAAATTTGGCACCTGTGCAATTTGTTGATGAACGTTTTTCCACAGCCGCAGCCGCGCGTATGGGTGCCGAGGGCGCATCGCGCGACGAAAAATCAGCCATGATTATTCTTCAGTCCTTTTTGGATCAGCGGTAATATGCAGGCCATTGTGCTGGCGCGCCGGCCAGTGCGCGAGTTTGATGAAGCCGTGACTTTGTTTGCGTATGAGCTTGGCAAAGTCGAGGCCTTGGCACGCAGCAATAAAAAAATTACGAGCCGGCAGTCTGCACATGTAGAGCCTGGGACAATTATCGAGTGTGCGTTAATTCCGGGGCGCGAGCGCTTGCATTTAGCTAAAACCCAAACTGTGGCCGCGTCATTTGGCGCGCGCCGTGACCTGGCGCACATAAAACGGCTGGGACAGGGGGTGGCGTTTGCCAATCATGTACTGGGTGAACGTGTGCCAGACCGCCAGATTTTTAGTTTATTAAAAGAGTGGCTCGCGTATTTGGATAGAGTCGAGGTAGTACCACCGCTGATCGTTGATGCGTTGGCTTTGCGTTTGTTGGCTTTGTTAGGTTTTACGGCTGAACTTAATCAATGTTTGGTTTGCGTCCGCCCGGTCAGTGATTTAATGCGCGAAGCAATTGAAGCTAGCGAGCGCCGTCGGGTTGGTTTTTCTGTGCCAGCTGGTGGTTTGGTGTGCGGGGCGCACCCAGACGTGTACGAACAAGGTAATTTTTTCTGGCTCGACATTGACCTGGTGTATCGGCTGGTGTGGCTATATCAAACCGAGTGGCCAAAGTTAGGGGAGTGGGTGCCAGACGAAAATGAGTCGCAAATTTTGCATCAAATTATTTTTAGTTTTGCACAGTATCATTCGGAGTTAGGCTTGCGGAACTGGGCTTGAATTATTGCGGGTTTTGGGCTAGGATACCTGCATTCTTATTTGTTTTTATGGTGACTGAAATTAGCAAAATTGCCCAGTTTGTGGGCCAAACCGTGACTTTGCAGGGCTGGTTGTATAACTCGCGTTCGTCGGGCTCGATTGCGTTTTTGGAAATACGTGATGGGTCGGGCTTTATTCAGGCTGTGGTAGCCAAGGATTCGGTACAAGCTGAGGTGTGGGAAAATGTGACCAAGCTGACCCAGGAATCGTCGCTCAAGGTGACAGGTGAAGTTTCCAAGCACCCAAAAAAGGAAAATGTGTACGAGCTGCAGGTAAACGAAGTCGAGGTTTTGCAAATTGCACCGGAATATCCGATTGCACACAAAGAACATGGTCCGGAATTTTTGTTCGATAACCGCGACCTGTATTTGCGTGCTAAAACACCGTGGGCCGTACTGCGCATTCGCAATCAAGTATTTTTGTCGATTACAAATTTCTTCCACGAAGAAGGTTTCTTGCGTTTTGATACGCCAATTTTGCAACCGACAAGTTGCGAGGATACAACACAGTTGTTCCAGCTCGATTACTATGGCGAGCCAATGTATTTGACGCAATCTGGCCAATTGTACAGCGAGGCTGGCATTATGGCATTTGGAAAAGTGTATGACTTTGGGCCAGTGTTCCGCGCCGAAAAAAGCAAGACGCGCCACCACTTGTCTGAACTCTGGATGATGGACGCGGAAATGGCGTTCGGCGACCAAGTGGCCAACATGGATGTGCAGGAACGCATGGTAAAACGTATTGTTGAAGATGTACTCGCGAATTGTTCGGAAGAATTAAAAATTTTGGAACGCGACACCACGATTTTGCAGCGCTTGGTAAACGAACCATTTATACACCTTAAGCACAAAGAAGCCAAAGCGATTTTGGCGGCTGACGGTATCAAGGTTGACCCGCTCGATGACATGGCCACCGAAGAAGAGATTTATTTGGGCAACAAGTACCAATTGCCGATTTTTATTGAGGATTATCCATTTGCCGTCAAGGCGTTTTACATGAAGAGCTATGTGGACGAAGATGGGGTAAAACGTGCACGTAACGCCGACTTGATCGCACCCGAAGAAGGTCGGGAAATTATTGGTGGTAGTCAGCGCGAGACGAGCTATGATGTGCTCCTCAACGAAATTGTGACACGTAATTATCCGCAGGCTGAGTATGAGTGGTATTTGAACACACGCAAATTTGGCTCTGTAGAACACAGTGGTTTTGGAATTGGTTTGGAACGTACGATCCGCTGGATTACGGGTGTGCACCATATTCGTGAAACAATTCCATTCCCACGTATGCTTAACCGCATGCGCCCATAATATGGGGAAGGGCAAAGGCAAAAACAACGGAAAATCAGTGGGCAGTTTGCCCGAGGGGTTTGCGGAGCGGCTCGACACCATGGTCGGGCCGTCTTTGGCTGCGCAGGCGCGGGCCACGTTTGTGACACGGCCGACTACATTACGCATCAACCGTCTTAAGGTGTCAGTCGCAGTGGATGCATATGGCAAAAAACAACCAGACCAACTGGTGCAGTATTTGCAGCAAGATGGGTTTAAGCTCGAGCGTGTGCCATGGTATGCGGACGCGTATGTTTTGCGCAGTCGGACAAAGCGCGAACTGACTGAAACCCAAACGTATTTGGACGGCAAGATTTACATTCAAAGTTTGGCGAGCATGTCGCCACCACTGGTGCTTGATCCACAACCAGGCGAGAAGGTTTTGGATCTGACTGCAGCTCCGGGCAGCAAAACTTCACAAATGGCGGCCATGATGGGGCGCCGGGGTGAATTAGTGGCCAATGATAATAATAAAGTGCGGTTTTTTAAGCTTAAACACAACATGGAACTCCTGGGTGTGGGCGATGGTGTGCCCAAACCCGAGGATGGGGACTGGAAATTCACACTTCGGTTGGAGCATGGGGCTGACCTGTGCCGTGAATATCCGAATTATTTTGATAAAATTCTGCTTGATGCACCCTGTAGTGCCGAAGCCCGATTTGTCGAGGGTGACCCTAAGACGTTTGGCTATTGGAGCGAGCGCAAAATTAAGGAAATGGCGTTTAAGCAACGCAGTTTGTTGTTTGCGGCCTGGGGGGCGCTTAAACCAGGCGGGACGCTAGTGTATTCTACGTGCACATTTGCGCCCGAAGAGAATGAAGTTCAGATTGCTCGCTTACTCGAGCGTTTCCCTGATGTTTCGGTTGAGCCAATTACAGTGCCCATGGCCCAACCATTACCAGCCTTGAAAAGCTGGAAAGACAAAGACTTTCCTGTGGCTTTAAAAAATACACTTCGTATCAATCCAACCCGTGACATCGAGGGCTTTTATATTGCCAAGCTTCGAAAGTGTGCATAAGTAGGGTTGAAGTTCTCGTTGCGAGTAGTACGGAAAATTAGAATGTGATATACTACTGTCATCTAATTTTTTTTGCATGCGGCACGCTTTTGCTCTGACGCTCGAAAAACTTCGCGCAGTGTGGCCAACCACGCTTAAGTCTCGTTTTGGCTGGGCGTTTTTTGCGTCTGTGATTACAGTACTTCTTTTAGTGTCGATTAAGCCGGTTAGTGCAGAGCTTATAGAAGGGGGTGTAAATTGGTTAATTAATAGCTTGGCCCAAATTGGGTTGGCGATTGCCAACTTGTCGATTGGGCTGTCCATATTTTTTTTGCGCTTTTTCATTGCGATTGCTAGTTATAATAATTACATTGACGTTGATGTGGTCCAGTTAGGTTGGGTTATGGTGCGCGATGTGGCCAACATGTTCTTTGTAGTTGCACTACTGGTGATTGCGTTCGGTACTATTTTGGGACTCGAGGAGTATGAGTGGAAAAAGAATCTGGTAAAGCTGATTTTTGCCGCGATTTTTATTAACTTCAGTAACCTGATTGCTCAGTTGTTCATTGACGTGGCGCACGTGTTTACAATGACGTTCCTAAACGCTATTTCGGCTACTGCCGGTGGTAACCTGATCAACATGTTTAAGCTTGACCAGATTACCCAAATGGTGGGCGTGAATCCGGATGTGAACACCGAGTTCAATGTGGAAATTTTGGCTGGTACAATGGTCGCAATGTTGTTTGCAATCATGGCTGCCTTTGTCATGGGCTCGTATGTGTATGTAATGATGGCGCGCGTGGTCAGTCTGTGGGCACTGATTATTTTGTCGCCATTGGCGTATATTTTGGGTGTTTTGCCTAAGACCCAGTCGTATGCCGAGCGATGGTGGAGTGAGTTTACAAACAATGTCATTGTAGCGCCAATCATGGTGTTTTTCTTGTGGCTGGCGTTTGCAACCCTAGGTACTGGACAAATTTTGGCCTCTATTCAGGAGGAGATTCCGGATAATAATAAAATTGACGGCACTAAAAGCGTTGAACTGTTTGGGGCAAATTTTGCGGATAGTAATGAGCCAACCAAGCTATCGTTATCCAAAGTCAGTACTTGGGAAAACATGGCCAACTTCCTGATTGCGTTGGCGTTTTTGCGTGTGGGCGTAAAGACAACCGAAGAAACTGGTGTGTGGGGTAGTGACATGATTTCGGATGCTTGGTCATTTGGTAAAAAAGCGGCCACCATTGCGACTGGTGTGGCGGTGGGGCAGTGGATTGCTGGTCGGGGTGCTGATACGCTCAAAACAGGTGCAAGCAAGGTCGTTTGGGGTGCGCCGCTGCTTGGTGGTCGCGCGTTGACCAATTATGGGAATATGGCCAAAATGCAAATTGGTAAACTCGCGATTGGTGCGAATAATATTGCTAAAAATTTGGAAGACCCAACCAAAAAAATTCGCGATTTGCAAAAGAAACGGGCAATGGGCGATTTGACCGACGATCAGTACAACGAAAAGAAAGCAGAGATTGAGGCCAAATCAGGGGGTATGTTTATGCGTGGTTTGCGTTTGATTGGTGCGTCAGTGATTCAAACCAGCGGACGCGCGGACAAGAAGTCCGAAGACTGGGAAAAGGCCGTTGAAGCCCAAAAGACATATATCGAAGAAAACTACAGCACCAGTGATTCTGCCGGTGGTCGGGCCAAGCTTGACTGGGGTATTTTGGCACACAAGGCCGAAGAAATGGCTGGTGCCAAGAAAGACCAGAAATATGCTGAAGGTGAACGCTATATACTTGATCAGGAGGAAAAGCGCGGTGGCGGCAAATTAACTGAGTTGGAAAAAACGATTGCTAAAGCCAAGGCAAGTGCCGAGAAGGCTAAAGATACTTTGTCTGCGCACTCTGAAGTGCAGTTAGAGGAACAGAGACGCGATCTTGGGGTGTACGATGCTAAGGCTGGTTTGGAGCGTACCAAGGAATCCCTTAAGATTGACTCGGATAAAATACAGGAAGCTGCACGTCGCAGGGCTGGCGTGTATGATGTCAAGAACTTGAGTGAGGAAGAGCAAATGAATTTAAATGATCAAGTGGCTGAGTCCAGGGCTCAAGCTTATGATCGCCGCGGTGACTTGTTGCGTGCAGATGCGGTTAGAAAAGCCGCAGCTGTGCAGCGCTTGGGCAAAGATAAAGAACTTTATCAAAATTTGAACTACAAGGAGCGCACTGAACAGGAAGTAATTTTGGCAGAAAAGCTAGCCGCCAGCACTGATCCCAATGAAATTGCAAAATTACGGAGACAAAAAGTAGCTTTGGCAACAGTAAATATTAATTCTGACGTTGAATCAGGGCGTGATGGTCGTTTTAAGGCTTTGAAAGCAGTTAATTTCTTACCAGAAGGTGGTGAAATAAATGATGATAATCGTTTGGCGGCTGAGTTATCGCGGCAGTTGGGTAAAAAAATTAATGTTGGTGCCGAAGCTGACGCAATCAATGAGTGGATGGCAATGTTCACCGAAGAGCAAGCGCAGGCTGCTTTGCGCGCTTTGTCTGATGGCTTTAAAGGGGCAGCAATGAAGGGCGACATGTCAGGTGTTGGTTTGGTCAAGGAGGTAGTTGAAAATGGCAAAGTTAAGTTTTTATGGGATTCTGCTGCAGACAACTCGATTGGTAATACAAAGTATTACGCCGACCGTGCTCAAAAAGTCGATCGTGTTACCTCTTTTGGTAACTCAATAAACCGCAATGGCTCACAGGTTCTTAGTGGTTTCTCTGATCGTGGTGTGGCGGCAATTGCCGGTCTCTATGCTGGTAAGGATAAGCGCGCTATCACAACCATGGAACGTTCTATCCACGCCTCATGGAATGAGGCTGAGGTGAACAGTGGAAATGCGGCCAGCTATGTTAAGGCTCTCAAGGAAATGAAGAAGGTTATGGCGGAGGATGCCTTTAAGGCTCAATTGGGTTTCATCGAAGAGTTTACAAAAAAAATCAAGGCTAATGCTAATGCTACTGGGATCACTAAGAATGAGTTGGATGATCTGCTTAAAACGGAGTAGCACCTTCTAGTCTATGAATACTCAATTTTTAGAAATACAAACTTTAGACTCCGGTAACTTAGCCACGGCTCAAGTTTGGTATGAATCTGAAATTTTACCTGACCCAGATAATCGGACCGAAGCCTGGAAAGTGTGGCATGCTTTTTTTGCAAAAGCAGAACCGGGTGTAGATTGGCAATATCGCTGGTCGTACTTTCGTTGGTATACGGATTTGACCTGGCGTCGTCTGAATCAGCTCTCTCTTGAAGATGTTGCTGGAATAGCCTTTGGCCGACAAATTCCCACGGCATTGCGTCTGGATTTTGATGTCTGGCAGGAATTGGTATTATACCTAAATAGTTTGGTAGATCCTCAAGCGATTGAGTCTGCCTATTCAAAAATTCAAGAATCATTTTTTGCCTCAACAGCTACGATTAGTCTAGTTAAACAGAGTCCTGTGACTGTTCTTCAATCAATCAGTGACCTGCGTATTATTAACAAAGAGAATACCGACTCACTTCGATCAGCTGAACTATTTTCTAAGATTAAGCCTGCTTTTACCGAGATTGAACCAGGAACAGAGGCCTATTGGCTGGTAACCCCAGAAGTTTTTTTTGATCGCTTTGCGGGTTTGGTAAATTTTTTCTTGGGCGTGGAACCAAAAGATGTTTGGTTTGTGGTTGATGGTTTTATGAATCCCGAGCGGTACGCTGAAAAGCCCCTGTCCACAGAAAAAGAAGAAATTGCAAAAACTGTTGTGGAGCAACCTCAGGCTGCTCAAGTAAATTACGCAGACATTAAAAACATGATTGAAGCGCGGTTTACGCGTGATGTGAGTGGGGAATTTACGAATTTGGATGGGGTGTTGGCGCTCTTGGATTCGCTCGCGACTGATCAGGGCGATGACCAGATTCGCGAATTGTATTATTTTGACGAAGGCACAGGAAAATTCCAGTGGAACGAGGCTTTATTAACTTAATATGGCTGCAGAACCAATGATCTCAGTCAAAAAACCGGACGGCACTACAGTGCGCGTCCCTTTGTCTGAGTTCAAAAAGATGCACGCGGCACCAACTGAACCAAAGATTGATGTTGAACCAATGAAGCCAACGGTTTTGCCACCAGTAAAACTGGATCCGAACAGTGAAATTGTGGCTGCGCGCGAAACACCGCTGCTCGAAGAAACAATTGCGCCGACCGAAGTGCGGAGTGCGGAAATTATGCAAGCACCGCCAGCGATTACGGACGATGTGGTGCGTCAGATTGTGCGCGACAGTAAATTGATGGTGGCGAATGATTTGTGGGGGCGAGCGCAGTCGCTCATTGCCTCATGGTTAAAAGGCGTGCGCGACAATGAGCAATTTTTGCACTATGCCACGGCACCAGCAGCCAAAGGTGGTTTGGGTTTGGAAACCGAGGTGGCGGCAGGGGTGTTGATGGTCATGGGAAAGTTCAGGAAAAACGATGCGCCAGCACCAGTGGCCGAACGTCCGGCAGTCAAGCCTGCCCTGGAAGTGCCTCTGAGTGCCCCTGCGAGCCAGGCGTTTACTGACTCACTCTCGGAGCAGCCACCACGGCCATTGCGTTTTAATACCCCAGTAATGCCTAAAATTGAGCCCACACCGGCTCCTGTGGTTGTACCAGAGCCACCAACCATGTCGCCGGTTTCACCGCGCGTGGTCCAGGACATTCGGGTGGCCGCCACCCCGCTCACTGGTCCGGCCGAGGAAATGCAAAGTTTTACAATTACTGACTGGCGTCGTTTGGGAGCGCAAACTAGCGCCGCCGAGGCCGCGTTTCTGGCCAAATTTAATGGTTGGCGCGGTGAATCATTTTTGCTTTACATGGACGCGGTGAATGCGTGGCAACAAAGTCCGTTGTTGCAACAATATTTGCAAATTGCAGTGCGTGCTGTGAACGAAAAACGTGCCGTGGCCGAAATTGTCAGTGAAACTGGAGTTATGACTGTGGACGAATGGTTGGCAATCAATGCGGCTAATCGCGAAATCATGCTGTAATATGCAACAATTTGTCGTGCCACAATTTATCGAGGTGGAAGACAAAATTTTTGGGCCAATCACGACCCGCCAATTTTTAATTTTGCTTACGGCCGGGATTATTGTGTTCCTGGCGTTTCGGTTTGGCGACATGGCTTTATTTATTTTAATTCTCGCGCTCGTTGGCGGTGGCGCGCTTGTGCTCGCGTTTGTAAAAGTGAATGGCCAAACATTTCATTACTTTTTGCTCAACATTTTCCAGACCATGCGTCGCCCGAGTTTACGTGTGTGGGGCAAGTATTACACTGATGCTGAGCTGGAATATTTGCGCAAAGAGGGGACGGAGGTTGAGTTTGTGGAGGTAACCAAAACCGTGCCAGCCAAACGTGAACGCATTCGCGATCTGGCGTTACTGGCAAACACAGGTGGTTTTTATCGGCCCGATGACCATATCTAAATATGGCTGACAAACAAGAAATGAAAAAAAAGAAAAAGAACACCCGCCCGCCCACGCAGGCGAATTTGCCAATTGCGGAAATTCGTGATGGGGTTGTGATTTTAAAAGACGGCACACTGCGTTCTGTTTTGCTCGTGTCGAGTTTGAATTTTGCGCTTAAATCCGAAGATGAACAGAACGCGATTATCTCATCGTACGTCAGTTTTTTAAATGCAATTGATTACCCGATTCAGGTTGTCGTGCAGTCGCGCAAATTACAAATTAAACCGTATTTGGAAAAAATGCGTCTTTTGGAAAAAGAACAAACCAATGAATTGCTGCGCGTACAAACTGCGGATTATCGGGCTTTTGTGGAAGAATTAGTGGAAATCGGGCAAATTATGACCAAGCGGTATTATGTGGTGATTCCGTATGACCCACTGTCGAACAAAAGTAAAAGTTTTTGGTCGCGGTTTAAAGAAGTGTTGCGTCCGGCCAGTAGTGTGCGGTTAAAGGACGAGCGTTTTCAGGCCCGCCGTGGCGAACTGCAGTCGCGTGTGCGGCAAATTATGGGCGGTCTGAGTAGCATTGGCCTAACCCCAGTTGAACTGGACACGCAGGCGCTGATCGAATTGTATTACGCGACTTATAATCCAGACATTGCGTTTGCCGAAACCTTGGGCAATGTGCAAGATATCCAAATCGAAAACGTTTAGTATGCCATTCAAGCCCATTCAACCCAACAGTCGCAAGGTCATGAAGCCCAATAAAAATGGGCCTGAATTAGCATCCGAACTCGCGACCGTACAAGAGGAAAAAGTCTATCGCGAGGGTACGGTGGCAATTCGCGACTTGATTGCGCCATCTGCGTTTTCAGTGGAATCGAGCTTTATCCAGTTGGGCACCACGTATTTACGCACCACGTTTGTAGTCACATATCCGCGCTACATTGCGGTTGGTTGGAGTGCGCCAATTTTGAACCTCAACTACACCATGGATATTAGCATGTTCTTTTATCCGGTGAAGTCGGCGATTATTTTGAAACAGCTGAAGAAAAAAGTGGGTGCACTGCAGGCGCAGCTTTCGGCCGATGCGGAAAAAGGTGCGCCACGCGACCCGCTGCGCGAAACGGCGCTCCGCGATATTGAACAATTGCGCGATGACTTGACGCAAGGTGTGGAGCATTTTTTCCAATTTGCGTTTTACGTAACCATGTATAGTCAGGACAAAAAAGAATTGGAAAAACTGACTGAAGAAATTGAAAATTTGTTTGGGGCGCGGTTGATTTATAGTAAAAACGTTTTGTATCAAGCTGAGCAGGGTTTTACGTCCACGCTGCCGCTGGGTATTGATGAACTCGCGATTACGTTCAACATGAACTCGTCACCGATTGCGTCATCATTCCCATTTATTTCGTCCGAACTTACCAGTGATGATGGGATTTTGTATGGCATTAATCGCCATAATAATAGTTTGATTTTGTTTGATCGTTTCTCGCTCCAGAATGCAAACATGGTGGTGTTCGCGACATCTGGTGCGGGTAAGTCATATGCGGTGAAGCTTGAGGTGCTCCGCAGTTTAATGATGGGTGCAGAAATTATTGTCATTGACCCGGAAATGGAATACGTGCATTTGTGCGAAGCGGTAGGTGGTACCTATGTGAACATTTCGCTCGCCAGCGAAAGTAAGGTCAATCCGTTTGATTTGCCGCGGCCAGTTGGTCAGCAAATTTCGACCGAGGATATTATTCGCAGTGCAGTTATTACGATCAAGGGTATGCTGCGGATTATGTTTGGGGCAATTACACCACAAGAAGATTCGATTTTGGACCGTGCGCTCCTGGAAACGTATGCGAAAAAAGATATTACACCACTGTCTGACTTGGCCACGGTTGAGCCGCCAATCATGCAGGATTTACTTGATATTTTGGAAGGCATGGAAGGTGCCGAACAATTGGTGTTGAAGTTGCGTAAGTATACCGAGGGTACGTTTGCGGGCTTGTTCAATTCACCAACCAACGTAAATGTAAAAAATCAACTCGTGATTTTTAGTGTGCGCGATTTGGAAGACGAACTGCGTCCAATGGCAATTTACTCGCTCATCAACCACATTTGGAATATTGTGCGGTCCGAGCAAAAAAAACGTGTGCTCGTGATTGACGAAGCCTGGTGGCTCATGACGCACGAAGACAGTGCCAAGTTTATTTACGCGCTGGTAAAACGGTGTCGCAAATATTATTTGGGCGTGACTACGATTACGCAAGACGTGAACGACTTTTTGCGCTCGCAATATGGTCAAGCAATTGTGACCAACTCGTCGTTGCAGTTACTGCTCCGTCAATCTCCAGCCGCGGTGGATATGATCCAGCGCGTGTTTATGTTGACCGAAGGTGAAAAATACCTGCTCCTCGAGAGTGCGGTGGGTGAGGGGATTTTCTTTGCCGGCAATAAACACGCGGCGATTAAAATTGTCGCGTCGTACACCGAAGATCAACTAATTACGTCTGACCCGAAGCAGCTTTTGCAAATGGAAAAAGCTAAGCGCGAATACGAAGCACAAATGCAAAATCGTC
Organism: uncultured Gammaproteobacteria bacterium; assembly: GCA_964418775.1. GTDB lineage: Bacteria > Patescibacteriota > Patescibacteriia > Magasanikbacterales > UBA922 > 2-12-FULL-41-16. Next base: position 52,607 of record CAYQNA010000004.1, on the reverse strand, counting down.
CGCAGGGTCGCAGTTAATCATTTTTTGTATGCTTACTTTACGTCAACGGTTGGCCTTAATTATTAGCGCGATTGCGCTCGTGATTGCGTTAATTATTTTTGGAGTATGGTGGAGCCGCCGCGCTAAACCAATTACACCAATTAATACAGAGACACCGTCGAGTACGTTCGATGTGCCGGTAACACCACCAGCCCTGTCCGACGAAGTACCACGCTTTGGCGATGTTCCAATCACTGAACCAAAAGATGAGAATGCCGAAGAGCGCTATGTACGTCAGTTAGCCAGCATTTTTGTGGAACGTTTTGCCACTTATTCAAACCAAAATGGTAATCGTAACTTAAGTGATGTCGAGCCAATCAGTACGCTGAGTTTGATGGAGTGGGTGTCGCGCCAGGGTCTAACGGCTAGTAGCACATACCAAGGTGTGACGGCTAGTGTACTTAGTACTACGCTCGCCAAGCGCGAGGCCGATGCCGCGACTGTAAATGTGGGCGTGCAAGAAACAATTAGTCAGGCAGGGCAAGCAGACCTATTACGTCAACGCACGGGTCGTGTGGAATTGGTAAAAGTTGGCGGCACATGGAAAGTTAATGCGTTTTACTGGGACTAAACTATGCTAAAGGGGGGAATTACAAATTGGCTGTGGGACGCGGTGTTCCCACAGTTTTGTTTGGTTTGCGAGCAGGAGGGCGCGCTGTTGTGCACAGAATGCGAGACGAAAATTGCTGTGCCAGGCTTGTTTTTAGAAGTGAATACGAGTGGTTTGAGTGCGGTGCGTTCGCTCGCCAAATATGAAACTGATAGTGGGGTTGGCAAATTAATTGAGCATTTAAAATATCAATATGCGGCCGCCGCGGCTGGCGCAGTGCAGCGGCTCGTATATCGGTGGTGTGCACAAAACACACCAATTGCGCGACCGGATTTGGTAATTCCGATTCCATTGCATCGACGACGTTTGGCCGAGCGTGGGTTTAATCAGGCGGCCGTGATTGCGTTTGCCGTGGCGGCTGGATTTGGTGTGCCGCTCCGCGAAGATATGATTGTGCGCAAGCGCGCCACCAAACAACAAGCAAAATTGGACCGCGCGGGACGTTTGAAAAATATGGACAAGGCGTTTGTAATAAAAAAACCGGCCCTGGTTAAGGACCGGAATGTTTGGTTAATTGACGATGTGTATACTACGGGTAGTACGATGCAGGCGGCCGCGAAAGTGATGGCTGATGCGGGTGCGCTCGTACATGGTCTAACATTGGCACGTGGTTAAAGAATTTCCACGAGTTCGATCACAAATGTTAAATCTTTGCCAGCCAAGCGGTGATTGGCGTCAATTGTCACAGTTTCGTCATCAAGCGCGGCCACAGTTACAGGCACAAAACTTGCACCCTGTGGCAAATATAATTCCTGACCAACCGTAACCTGCATGTCTGGTGGCAATTTGGTACGTGGTACTTTCATGACTAATTCGGTGCGCACCGGACCATAGGCTTGGTCAGCCGGAATATTGACCGTGCGACTCTGACCTGGCTCCAAATCAATAACCGCCGCATCAAAACCAGCAATTACTTGGCCGCTACCAACCGTAAATTCCAGTGGTTCGCGACCTACTGAACTGTCGAATTGAGTCCCGTCACTAAGAGTGCCGGTGTAATGTACTTTTACTTTGTGTCCTTTGGCTGCTGGCATATTAGAAATAATATTTTTTTAACAAATATAATAATTCAGGGTGGAATTTTTCGCCCCGATCAACTTTGGCCTTGATTTCGGCAATTGGGAAAAAATCCACTTCACTTACTTCGTTTGGGTCAGGGTTAAATGGACCGTTAAATGTGGCCGTAAACGTGGTCATGAATTTGTGAATACTACCTTCGGGTTGGTAAAAATCTTTAGCTAAGAACTCTAGGGGAGCAGAGACGCCAAGCTCTTCTTGAAATTCACGAGCAGCGGCATTTTCATATGTTTCACCTGCTAGTACATGACCACCAACCGCTGTGGACCAGTGGTCAGGACAAAATCTCAAATTAGCACTGCGTTTTTGCAAAGCCATTTCGCCTTGGTCATTAAAAACCAATACGTGCGCAATTCGGTGTAGATGATTTCCAGCATAAATATCGGGCCGTGCAGCTTCCCCAATAACCTCATCTTTATCGTTTACGATTGAAAGTATTTCCATAGTGCCTTCACTCTACCAGACTGGTTCGAGTTTGACCAGAGGCTAAAAAAGCTCCATAATACAGGCAATTATGCGTGAGCCGTGGGCAAAAATTGACCAGTGGGTGAGTGGGCTTTTGGCCGGCGTGACTGGCCTGTGTTTTGTGCTATTTGCGGCTGTGCGGCCTTTGGCTGATTGGGACGAGGGGCTGTATGCCAATATTGCGGGCGAGATTGCGCGTTCGGGCAATTGGTTGCATTTGGTGTTGCAGGGCGCGCCCTGGTTTGATAAAGAGCCGCTGGGGTTTTGGTTAATGGCCAGTGCAATTAAAGTGTTTGGTTGGAATTTGTGGGCGCTCCGTTTGCCCGCGCTCCTTGCCACTGTGGCAACGGCGCCAATTTTTTATTGGTTACTCCGCACGCGTCTGCCGCGCATCATTGCGGTAACTGTTTCCGTGCTCATGTGGAGCGCGCCACTGTTGTGGTATCGCCACATGCTCGGGACCGCGGATTTAGAGGCATTAACATTGTTTTTTAGCGTGGCGATTCCAGCGGCTTATATTCGCTGGCCCAAGCGCGTGTGGCCAGCGGTGGCGTTGTTTGGTGCGTTCCTAATGACGCGCGGGGTTTGGGCTTTACCATTTTTGGGATTTTTAGTGATTGGTGAAACAATTCATTTTTGGCAAAATAAAGATACTCGTCGCGTCCTTAGTTTTATTGGCGCAATCGCACTCGCAATTGTGCCCTGGTTGGCTTGGCATGGGGTGCAATACCACAGTAATCCGACTGATTATGTGCGTGTGTATTGGCGCGAGCAATTTTTGGAGCGCATTACTGGCGAGGTTGATGGGCATGGTGGAGGACTGTGGTTTTATTCAGACTTTTTCAAAAATCAATTGGGGAGTGGGTATGCTGCGATTTTATTCCTGAGTGCGGTGTGGGTCATTTTGTCCACGCGCTATCCGAAAAATTGGGAGTGGGCAGCGTGGGTAATTATCACGGTTGTGCCGCCGTATTTGTTGAGCACAAAGTTAAGTTGGTATGCGGTGCCGGCTATTCCGGCGCTGTTTGCGGCCATGGGTTGGTTGGTGTATCAAGTGTGGGAAAATGAGTATTTGTCTCCCAAATTGCTAGGTTTTTTGGGTGCAATTTTGCTCGTGTTTGGTTTGTCGCGAACCAATGTGGTGTACACCTATTTTGTATACAGTGACCGACAAGTGGAAACAATTGTGCACAAAGCCGAAGCGTTTATTGGACCAAATCAGCCACTCATTGTGTATGGTGTGCGCAGTTGGACATTTGGCCGTGTGCTGCCGGCCCTGTATTGGCACACGCATTCTGTGCGTCAGTGGGAATTGTTTAATGTTAGTGCGGGTGTGTCGGCTCATTATATTGCGAAACCGCAGACCTACCCTTGGTGGTGGGTTACAACGAGCACGCTGGCAGAATTAAAACACACCCCATTTGCGGGGTGTGTGCTAGCGACTACTACAGATTATATTTTCTTGACCACTGTTACGAGTTCACCAGCGTGTCGCGGTTCGTTGTAGCGATTAGATGGTACGAGATAAATCAGCGGCAATTTTTTTGAGGATACCGGGTCCATGGAAAATTAAACCCGTGACCAGTTGCAACAATCCGGCGCCCGCTTGCAATTTGGCGCGAGCATCGGCTGGTGAAAAAATGCCACCGCAGCCGATAATGGTTAAGTGGTCGCCGTATTTTTGGTGAGCAAGAGTGATATATTCATTTGAGCGCGCGCGAGTTGGAGCGCCAGATAAACCACCGCAATATGTGGCCGGGGCTTCGGTGCGTACAGCAAGGGTTTGGTAATCTTTTTGTAAATTGCCAATAATAATGCCGTTAATGTGGTGTTTAAGGCCGACCGCAATAAGCTGATCAATAGTTTCCCATGGCACCGAAATTGGCATTTTTAAGTACAACGGTTTGGATGAGCGGACCGTGCGCAGAGCGATTAACAATTTGTCTAGTAATTCTGGGGTGGCAAAGGCTTCGCCGCCAAACGCGTTGGGGCACGAAATGTTAATGGTGTAGTAGTCGCCGGTATTGGTTTCGTTGAGGCGCTGGTAACTGTACAAATAATCGGCTACACCAGCCGCCACAGTGGCTGAGGCGGCGTCGTTGGTGCGCGCGATCGATACACCAATCACAAATCCAGGCACGCGGGGTGTGCGAGCCAGGCGCGCGATGATGGCGTCAACACCCTCGTTGCGTAAACCTTTGTTTACCAGAATACTTTGCGATTGCGGCAGACGTGTTAAGCGTGGTTTGGGGTTGCCAGCGCAGGGGCGTGCTGTCACCGAACCCACCTCGACCCCACCAAAACCAATGGCTGGTAAAATACGCGTTAAACGGGCATTATAATCAAACCCGGCTGATAAAATAAGAGGGGTGCGATACGTTAAACCATCGACAGTGCGGGCAATATTCGGGCCACGATATCCATACACAACCGACACTAACCAGCGCGCTAAGGCAAAGCGCCCCGCCTGTTCGCCGAACCACGTAAAGGCATCATGAACATCCTCCGGGTCAAAGCGAAATAAAATTGGTTTTAGAATATTGCGATAAAACATGTAATGCGTTGCTGCTTTTGTTCAGTCTAGATTTGTGATGTAAACGACGAGGTTGGGCAGACACTAGCGCACCATAATTGGTGGCGGGCCTTTGAGGAAGAGTTGTTTGTAATTCACCAGGCACAGGCGCAAACACTCGCTGTACGTTTGTTCGATATACATATAGCCCTCGTTTTTAAGCGCGCTCTGAACAAGCGGGTGAATCTTTACAAGCATGCGATTGGAAATGCTGGGGAAGAGGTGGTGCTCGATGTGACGATGCACAAACGCATTGCCGCCCATGCCAACCAAGAACCAATTTGGTTTTAGGTTGCGTGTGGTTTTGGTTTGGTGGGGAAGCCAGGGAATTTTTTCCAAAAGGCGCTCGAGCCCAATGTGGTTAAAAAGTGCAAGGTGCATGAATACAGGCGAATAAAAACTGCGCATAAGCCAGGTGCAAAAAATTGCCCATGGCCACGATACCGTAAATGCGAACAACCAGGTTTGGAACGCGTAGCCGGCAATTGCTAAAACTGAATACACGGACAAATCGCGCCATTTGCCCCACAAAAATTTAATGCTTCCGTACACAAGCAAAAAAAGCATCAAGTATGGTGCGAGAAAAAAATAAATGTAGCGATTGATCCAAGGAAACGAGAAGTATTCTTCGTCTTTGCCGTGAATGTTTGTGTACACATGGTGGTCTTGCACGTGGTGTGAATACCACCACAGGCTGCTTTCGCCACTCCAAAAATCACCAAAAAAATAACCCCAACGTTCGTTGGCGCGGCGCGTGCGCACAAACGCATTGTGGCGACTTTCGTGTGTGCCAGTGATGCCAATACCGTAAAATGCATAGGCGATTATGGCAATGCTAGCAAGGCGTGTCCACCAAACGTGGCTTAAGCTAAATAAGCCAAAGCCCGAGAAAAATAAGGCCAAGCGCAGCCCAAACCACAGGAATTCATTGCCATATTGGCCTAACCACGAATATTGGCTCACAGTTTGGTTAACGTCTTTGGACAGGGCGGCGAACGCTTTTTGGGACAAAAGTTGGTCTTCATGCATATGGGCCTAGTATACAGGCCCTAACTAATTTTTTCCAGAAGCGTGTTGATCTGTGGACTTGTTATCGATTAACTCGAGGACCGCCACATTTTCCAAATAATTGCGTAACGTTGTTAGCGTACGCATGAAATCTTCGCCATCGCGCAAAGTGACCGAGGGAATTTTAAGTTCTTGAACACTTTCGATCATGGCCGTGTAAAAAACCGAGTCGCCGTATTGAATATGGCCGCCCACGGTTTTATCAATTAAATATGGGTTGTGTGATTTTTTCGGCGAGCGTTTTTGCAAAATAATTTCTTTGTTTTCTGTAAACAAAAGCACGTCAAAAATACCAATCGCTTGCGTTGGCTTTTCACCACGTTTAAAAGAATCAACCTGGGCCTGGTAAAACGCATCACGCGCCATTGGTGAAGCTGATGAAGGATTCTGAAGCGAGAAAATAGAAATTGTTTCAGGCATATTTAGATAGTTTTTAGGAAGTATGTTTTGTCTGGTTCTGGCTCTCGATTTGGCACGTATGGTATAAACCCGTTTTTCTGGGCGAAATTATACATTTCAGGAAAACGGTCCGGGTACGTGTGGAGCGTGAGTTCTAGGTAACCGAGTTCGCGCGCTTTGGCTTCAACTGCTTGATACAGTTCTGACCAAATTTTGTGTCCGCGATATTCGGGCAAAACACCAGCGTGCCAGATATGTAAACGCTTTGCCTCGATTGGGTAGGCAAATACAAAACCAGCTGGGATTGTATCAACTGTGGCGCCAAACAAAAGTGCACCGTTTTTAATCTTTTGTTTCCAGTCCGCTGGGTTTAAATAGGCGACTGTTTCTTCGGGGGAAGAATTGAAAATAGTTTGCGCCATTGCAATTGCAGTTGGAATATTTTTTCCACTCAATAATTTAATACTAATTGTGGCACGCGACATTTTTTCCGCCCATTGTTTGGGTGTGTAATGACGACCACCATTAAATGTAAAACCAATGTGCGTCAGAGCACGACCAAACCAATCCAGTGGTTTAGTCACAATAATCGTTTGTTTTTCGGGGTAAAATAAATCGCGTGGCAACCCTGCCTCTTGCCATGCATACTGCAGCGAGGTGAATTGTGTCTCAGAAATATTTAAAACCCAGCAACACGTGTCATCACTGTGGTCAAAAATTGCGCATTCTTGAGGGGTGCGTGGTTCGTTATATAAACGTAAACAAAACAAATCAGGGAATTCGGAATTGTTAATGAACCATTGTAATAATTCGGCAACGAATTGTACTTTTTTGCTTGAAGAAGCTGGAAGCTCACCGCGTTTTTCTGTAACCAAAACTCCCTTATTCGGAACTATTAATCTGGCTTCGTAATAGGAGCAAAATTGGGCCAGGTGGGTGGCTATAATCCGAATGGCCTTTGCCAATGGAAACTCGGGTTGATTATATAAATAGTAGAATTCAGGGACGTAATGCATGTTTCAATTTTTCTGCGCAATAAAATTTAAATACATGCGCTTGCTTGGTTGGAAGTTTACGAACGATTTAATCGTGAAGTTGTGTTTAGTTAACAGCACCTCAACCTCTTGTTTGGTGTAGTAACTAAACCAGCGTGGCATCGTAACGCCGGTATTTTTGACACCAAGTTTATATTCTTCGGTAGTGCCTTCGATTAACCCTAACCCAAGCATGCCTTTGGGTGTTAGGACGCGGCTAATCTCGGCGAACGCGGTGTCGACTTGTGTTTTGGGTACATGGAGGAGCGAAGTGTATGCCCACACACCATTAAATGAATTAGGGGCAAATGGCAACTGCAAAAAATCACCCACCACCGCGTGCAGCCCCTTGTCCTGGCAGATTTTGACCATGGTTTCGGACGCATCGAGGCATGTTAAGTTTAGGCCTCGTTCTTGCAGCAGGAGCGCATCGCGACCTGGTCCACACCCAACATTAAGAATAGTGCCGTGAACAGATTGTGCAAACGAATCAAAAAAATCGCGCGGGAATTTATCCCAAAAATCCGCAGTTTCGGCATCGTAGGCGGCGGCCATTTGGTTGTAGGTTTGGATTGTCTGGACATCCATACCCGTTCAGTATAGGCGCTTTGGGTGTGGGTGTCTAGGTTTTGTGACGCAGGCGTCGTGGGCGGACAGGAATCGTGCCTGGCCAAGGCTGACGTGGTTGATGACGGTGGGCCATTAGTGTGTACAAACCCCAAACCAAAACAATCGGGATGGCGCCGTAGGTAATAGTCCATGTTGGTCCAAGCTGTGTGTACATAAAACCAGCGGCGATTGGGCCTATTGCCCAACCGAGATCAAGCGCTAAACTTAAGACACCAGCTACCGCTCCATCATGGGCATGATTTTTGTCCAAAGTGTATAACCAAGACCATAGGGATAGACCGGCCAATTCATCACCAGCTGTAGCCAGAAAACCAAATAGCAAAAATAAAATACCAAAGTTAAAACCAATAAGTAGTCCAGAAAAAGCAAAGATTAACAAACCAATAAAGACAAGTTTACGGCGATTGAATTTATCGGCTAGATTGCCAATTATGTAGCCCAACAAAACAATGGCAAAATCAAAAACACTTAAGCCCATGCTAAGAGCTCCAGCATCATCGTGGTGAGCAATCACAAGCGGCACTACAAACCAGACCGCACCATAAAAAATACCAGCCGCTAAATTTAGGAGCAGTAGGGTGCTGCTGGCCGGATTTAATTTTTTTATTACTAAGCAGAGGGCGCTAAATGAGTGTCGGCGAACATAGTGTGCTTGAGTCGGGATTTTAATTTCTCTGTGGATTGGCTTGGCGTCGGGCGGGCTAAACCAGATTGCCAAAAAGGCTAGACCAAGTAAGATAAACAATACGGCTCCAAGCGTACTTGGTTTAAGTAATAAGCCAAAAGGGACAAAAGCGCCTGCAATCATTACTCCTGTGGCACCGGCTATGTCACGAAATGAGATAAATTTACCGGTTGCTTCTTTGGGTGCGTGAGCTAATGTATATGCACTTTCGCCTGGCCCAAAAAAAAGCCAGCCAAAAATAGAAATGCAAATACTGGTCACATAGGTGATGCGACTTAGTCCAAAAAGCAAGCATGCGGCTGCTAACATAAAGACCGCTGTGGTTATCAACAGCATGCGGCGGTATCCGTATCGGTCTAAGATATGGCCGGCCGGTACATCAAAAAGTAGTTGTGTAAATGCGCTACCGCCCATTAGTAAGCCAACTATCCAAAGAGGATATATCTGTTCACCTAAGGGTGAAATTAATGAGTAATGTAAGCCCCCGCCAAATTTAAACAACAACAAAAACAGCCAGAAGGGGGTAAATTTCCAAAAAATGTTGACAGGCTTTTTGGGCATGCCTACAGTATACGCTTTTTTGATAGGTTTTTCTACTTATTGTCGCACTTTGTCGTGAGAGAAAATGTTTGCTCAATTTGTTTGAAAAAATCAGCGAGTAAACTATCCACGTCATCAAGTTTGCTGTACTGACTGATACGAATTTCAGGACACCCGCTAATCATGGCCGAAACACGAGCATTTTCACGCGGACGGTAGAGGGCTAGAATCGGTTTTTTGCCGCTGGTGTACCCAAGCTCGTAGCCAACCCCAAGTGAGGGTGTGGTTACTTCGGCCACTACCACATCGGCATCGTTGAGCCAAGCCAAGTCGCGGGCAAAAATAAACTCATCCGACGGGCCGGTTTCACCCATTTCCGAAAGGGTTTTTTACCAACATGTTCAGTAAGTACTTGACCGTAGACAGCGAGTTTTTTGATGATCTCCAGGTATAAATCTTTGTCTTCGCGTCCGCCGCGAATTGAGCCGGCAAAATAGATTTTCATACACATCTATCAACTTTTTTTTCGGCCAACTGCGAGCTTAATAATTTTCTCAAGCTCTTTGGTGTTTACGTCAGCCAGTTTGTTGATGTAGATGCAGCCGCCGCCTTCCTTGTATTTACCTAGTTTTAAAAGGAAATCATTGGCTCCCTTGTCTGTTTTTAATTTACCCTCGGCCATGCTGAACACTTTTAAACCATAGAGTGCAATGTAACCTTTGCGTGGCGAAAAACCAATCAGCATCCATTCGCCCTCTTTGCCGTTGGCATATGTGTACGTCATGCGCCCAAAACCAACAATCGCCGTGCCCCACATTTCGGGTTTGGATTTAGTGGCTTTTTCCATCATTCGCGAAATCACCAAACAATCTGCGCGCTTTTGCTCGTCGGTGATCGTGTTCAAAAATTTCGAAACACTGGCTTTATTTACTTGTGTTTTCAATTCAGCCATACGATGTACTAATTATTGTTTTGGATCAAATTCCACGGTCCACTCAATCCCGTACTTGTCTCTAAACATGGCAAAGTACGTGCCCCAAGGGCTTTGGTCCATGGGCATTTCCACCGTGCCGCCCACCGAGAGTCCATTGAAAATTCTTTCGGCTTCTTCTTTTGTGTCTGCACTCACCGCGATTTTGCTGCGGTTTTCATTTTCGTTGACGCGTCCCATGACTTCGGGAATATCATTAGCAATCAAAACACTGTTACCAATTGGCAACACAATGCGCATGATTTTGTTCGCTTCATTTTCGGGAATTGGAAATTCAGCACTGGCCAAGTCTTTGAAACGAACGAGGCTAGTAAATTCGCCACCAAAAACAGATTGGTAAAACAAAAAAGCCTCTTCGGCATTACCGTTGAAGTTGATGTAGGGGTTTATCGCGGTCATAGTGGTTACCCTTAAGGTTTAAATTGTGCGTTGACAATGTGCGGAGAGGGCGGGATTCGAACCCGCGGTTCCTTGCGGAACACAGCTTTAGCAAAGCTGCACGATCGGCCACTCTGACACCTCTCCATGGTGTTTTTTGGTGATTTTGCCTGTTTTCGCGGAGAGTGAGGGATTCGAACCCCCGGTCCCCGTAAAGGGACTACAGTTTAGTAAACTGTTGCTATCGACCACTCAGCCAACTCTCCAGTGAATTGTCAATGTGCACCAAGCGGAGAGAGTGGGATTCGAACCCACGGAGGACTTGCATCCTCAACAGTTTTCAAGACTGTCGCCTTAAACCGCTCAGCCATCTCTCCAGCAGTGGGGCGATTATATCCAAAATAGGGTGTGTCGTCAACCCTGGGCCGGGTTTGCTGGCCCTAGGGAAAAGGTGTATTATAGGGGCAAGAGCGCGTTAATTAACTTCTATGGCATATACAATGTTAGAACAGGCTGCTGTCGTGACCAATCAAATGGTCGACCAGGGCCGGACTTATGTTATGAAAATTCGGGACATGGCCGACGAGGACCGTCCCCGCGAGCGCCTGGTCAAAACCGGTCCAGGTAATTTGTCAGTGCAGGAATTGTTGGCTGTTGTGCTGGGCACGGGCACCACGCGCGAGGACGTGATGACCATGGCCACGCGGATTGTAAAAGAGTACGGCGAGCGGACCATTTTTAGTCAAACCAACCCAACCCGTTTGGCCGAGGATTTGGGAATTCCACTCACCAAAGCGGCGCAAATCGTGGCCTGTGGCGAGTTGGGGCGCCGTTTTTACCCACAACGTACTTCGGGTTTGGCGGTGTTGCGCACGGGCAAAGATGTTCACAATTATGTGCGCGACATGGAGCGTTTACCCAAAGAACATTTGCGCGGCATTTATTTGAATACGCATTACCGTGTCATTCACGACGAAGTAATTTCGATTGGCACCATTAATGCTAATTTAATTCACCCGCGCGAGGTGTTTAAACCCGCGATTGAATACGGGGCAGCCGGGATTATTTTGGTGCACAATCATCCGTCGGGAATTACCAAGGCCAGCGAAGCTGACATTGAGATTACCGAACAGCTCGTGCAGGTTGGTAAAATTATTGGGATTGGCATTGTTGATCACGTGATTGTGGGTGGCAACAAGTGGGCGAGTGTTGACGTAGTGTACAACTAGTATGCCACGCACATATATGCTGAACCCCTTAATCCGGGTTCTGCGTGACCAACCCCAAACCAAGCGCACTCGGGCAGCGCTAAACGAAGCGTACTTTGGCGACTTATTCCAAGTAGCCGTGCGCAGTCTCGCGCGCCTGACTGAACCAGCTGGTGCCAAACCCGAGGCAGTGAAAAAACTACATCAACTAATCGATGAACTCGCACGATTGCGTCGTGGCGAAGCTTGACAAGCTTTAGGCTGTAGGTTATTATGTAAATAACTGAGAGAGAGGACACGCCTAGGGTTAGTCCGACGGATAATGCCTCTCAACGAAAAATCCTCTAATTAGAGGATTTTTCGTATTCAACTTTGCCTCGAAGATCGCGCATGTACAAACCATGGTCCTGCATAAAGGGCCGGAGTAGTTTTGAGTACTCATGCGCGCTCGGAATAATGATGTAAGCAAGTTTATCTTGTGATTTTAAATATTCAATTAAACAATAAAAATCACCATCGCCACTTACGATGACTGCTTTGTTAAAATTAGTGTATTGAATCATGGTGTGAAGTATCAGCTCCCCATCAATATTACCTTTTGGTTTACCATTGGGCCCGAATACGACTGGCTTAAAGATTATTTTGTAACCCCATTTTTTGAGTGAATGGTAAGTGGCTTGGTGATTTTTTAAATAACCGAAAAATAAAAAAGCCTCCTGGATATCATATTTCTCTTTTAAATAAATTCTGAATCTTTGATAATCAAGTGTCCAGCCTTGTTTTTCAATACTTTTATTTAAATTCTGACTATCAATAAACGCAAAATTATGCCCTCCTTGCATAGATTGTGAAATTAAAAAGCTAAGCACTCAGTATAAGCTCGGTTTGTGTGCGGGTCAATATTAACGCGGCGCGGTACTATTGACACATTCCCAGACTCTGCTATAGTAAGAAGGCTAGTGCTGAACAGGGTGGCTCCTGGGAGCTGGCAGACAACGCACTAAAGTGCTCCTTCGGGAGAACTTGGGTGGAACCTCCCATTTGGGACCCAAGACCGTCAACGGTCTTTTTTTAATGCAAATTTTACAGTATAATTACTACATATGGCTAAATCAATGGACGACATTTTGTCGCTCGCCAAACGGCGCGGTTTTATTTTTCCAGGCTCCGAAATCTACGGGGGCTTGGCTAATAGCTGGGACTACGGTCCACTCGGCCACCTTTTGAAGCAAAACATCAAGGCCGCGTGGTGGAAATTTTTTGTGCAAGAACGCGCGGATATGGTGCCCATGGACACGGCGATTATCATGAACCCAAAAGTGTGGGAAGCGTCTGGCCACTTGCAAAACTTTAGTGACCCGCTGGCTGAATGTAAACAGTGCCACCACCGCTTCCGCACTGACCATTTGCTGGAGGCCCGTAGTGCTGAACCAGGCTATGACAAAGAAAAGCCAATCACCATCGAAGAGGTACCATGTCCAAATTGTGGTGGTCAATTTGCGCCGTCCAAGAATTTCAACTTGATGTTCAAAACCTTTATTGGTTCGACCGAGGATGATTCGTCGGTCGCGTATTTGCGCCCCGAAACTGCGGCCGGGATGTTTGTGAACTTTAAAAACGTGGCTCAAACCACGCGTCGCCGTTTGCCATTTGGCATTGCGCAGATTGGTAAAAATTTCCGCAACGAAATTACCCCGGGAAACTTTATTTTCCGCACGCGCGAATTTGAAATTGGTGAATTTGAATATTTCATTAACCCCAAAGATTGGGAACCGATTTTCGAAATGTGGCTTAGTGAAATTAAACGCTGGTGGCAAGACGTGATGCAAATCGACATGAATAATTTGGTGTGGCACGAGATCGAAGATGGCGAACGCGCCCACTACAGTAAGCGCACTGTGGACGTGGAATATAAATACCCATTTGGTCTCAAGGAATTGCATGGCATTGCGTACCGCACTGACTTTGATTTGTCGCGTCACCAGGCGGTGAGCGGCGAGGATTTGCAGTACACTGACCCGGTAACGAACGAAAAGTTTTTGCCACACGTGATTGAACCAACCTTTGGGATTGACCGCATGCTCTTGGTTTGCTTGCTCGAGGCCTACCATGTGGAAGATGCGCCAACGGCAGAAGAAGGGGAGAGCGAAGCGCGCGTGGTGATGAAGTTCCCAAAACATTTGGCGCCAATTAAAGTGGCCGTGTTGCCATTGTCGAAAAAGCCTGAATTATCGGGCCCAGCGCAAGAATTGGCGGCAACGCTCCGCAAACATTGGAACATTGAGTACGACGAAACACAAAGCATTGGTAAACGCTACCGTCGCCAGGACGAAATCGGCACACCATTCTGCGTGACCATGGACTTTGACTCGCTCGAAGACAAGGCCGTGACAGTGCGCGACCGCGACACAATGGCACAAGAACGCGTGGCCATTGCCGACCTGGTGGAATATTTACGCAATAAATTATCATAAGCAAATATGTTTGAATCATACCAATTACCCAACAAAGCCCGTGTTATCTTGGTACCACAAGCCGACACGCAGTCGGTGACTGGTATGATTATGTTTCCGGTTGGTTCGCGCTACGAGCCAGCCAAGTTAAACGGCGTGTCGCACTACATTGAACACCTGATGTTCAAGGGGACGGAGAAGCGCAAAAACACGCTCACGCTCACGCGCGAAATTGACCGCTTGGGCGCCGAATACAACGCGTTTACTGGCAAAGAATACACTGGGTATTATGTCAAAGCCGACGCCGAATACACCGAAACGCTCGTGGATATTTTGGCTGACATGCTGTACAACTCAAAGTTCGATGCCAAAGAAATGGAGCGCGAAAAAAATGTGATTGGCGAAGAGCTACGCATGTACAATGATAATCCAGTCATGAGCATTGATTCGTTGTTTGAAAGCGTCATGTTCGATGGACCGTTGGGTTGGGATATTGGCGGCACGCCCGCGCTCGTCAATGCGTACAAACGCGACGAGGTGCTTAAATTCCGCGACAGTCACTATGACCCAGCCAACATGACTATTATTTTGGCCGGAAAAATTACCGAAGCCACCCGCGAGCGGGTGGCCAAATATTTTGGGGCCAAAAAAAGTCGTACCCAAAAATTCGGTACATATAAAGCCGGTGAATTTGGCGGCACCAGCAAAGCCGACCGCTTCCGCATTCGTCACAAAGTCACTGACCAGGCCCAAATGATGCTTGGTTTTCCAGCGTTTAACCATACAGACGCGCGCCAACCCGTAGCTGCCCTCATGAACACAATTTTGGGCGGCTCCATGAGTTCACGTTTGTTTATTCAAGTGCGCGAACGTCGTGGCCTAGCGTATAATGTACGCAGTGGCATCGACAGTTTCCGCGATACTGGCTATGCGTATGTGCGTGCCGGGCTTGAAGCAAAAAATATCAACAAAGCCCTGGCTTGCATCAAAGACGAACTTAATAAAATAGCCACCAAACCAGTGAGTGCACAAGAACTCGCTGATGCAAAAACTCACATTCGTGGTGCTTTGACTTTGTCGCTCGAAGACTCGAGCAGTCAAGCTGACTGGTATGCACGTCAGGCCATGTTTATGGACAAAATTTACACACCCGAAGAACGTCTCGCCATGATTGATAAAGTCACGGCCAAACAAATTCAGGCGCTCGCCAAGCAATTATTCCGCCCAAACCAAATGCGCCTCGCCATTATCGGTGACATTAAACCAGAAGCCGTAAACTTCTAGTATGAAATATTTTTTTGCCAATTGGAAAGCGTACCTGAGTCCAGACGCAAGTGCGGACTTGGCGCGTGCCACTGCGGCCGTGACTGTGCCGAACACAGTGACGGCAGCGGTTTTTCCTAGCACCTTGTCGTTCCGCGAAGTTAAATCGCTGCTCGCTGGGACCACGTGGCAATTGGGCGCACAAAATATTTCGTGGGCACCACCGGGTGCGTATACAGGCGAAACAGCAGCGGTATTTTTGCGCGAGGCAGGGGCCGAGTTTGTGTTGATTGGTCATTCGGAACATCGTCATGTGCTTGACGAGAGCGACCATGGTGTGGCCAAAAAATTAGCCGCTGCCTGGGCCGCTGGCCTTACGCCGATTTTGTGTATTGGCGAAACTGCGGACGATGCCGCTGCTGGTAAGCGTCAATATCGTTTGCAGCAACAACTTACCGCTGTGTTAGGAGAAGAAAAATGGCCTGCTGACGCCCCGCTCATTATTGCCTACGAACCCGTGTGGGCGATTGGTAGCGGCACACCATGTACACCAGCCGATGCCGAAGACGTGGCTGGTTGGCTCCAATTATATTTGCAAAAAACCTGGCAGCGCAGCGCGCCAATTTTGTACGGAGGCAGTGTACAGCCACAAAATATAGCTTCCTACTGGAATTGCACCAGCCTTTCCGGTGTATTAGTAGGTACACACTCAGTCCAAGCCAATGCTCTGGCTGAATTGATTAACGCTATTTCCTAATATGTTGTGGATCATTGCTGCGCTTTTGTTGCTTATTGCCCTGTGCGTACTTGGTTTTTTGTTTGTGCGTCATTTTGAGCAGCTCACTGTGCTTGATCCATCTGGTTTGCCTGAAGAAAAAATGAGTCAAAAAAAAGACGAATTTCTGCGCAAACGCGCCGAAGAGCAGGGGGTTAAGCGCCGCGGACAGCAAGCGGGCTGGTTTAAACCACTTGGTCGCCGTTGGCGTATTATTCAATTACGGTTTCGCCAAACGTTCCAGGCTGTGGAGAATAAACTTTTGGAGCACGGTAGCCAGCACCGTCTGAATAAGCCGCTCACGGCCGAAGAAGAACAGGTTCTTCGTACTCTTTTACAAGAAGGCCTAAATGCGGCCGAAGCGCGTGATTGGAATAACGCCGAAAAGAAATTAATTGCAGCCATCCGTCTTGATGAACGCAATGTTACCGCCTATCGTGCACTTGCGGGCGCGTATTTTGCTCAAGACCAATTTGAAGAAGCCAAACAAACCTACCGTTTTGTGCTCTACCTCGACCCACGCGACGACAGTGCGCTCTTGCGCCTGGCTGAAATCGCTGAGCACGAGGGCAAGCTCGATGCGTCAGTCGAATATTATCAACAGGCCGTGCTGATCAACGACCATGTGGCCTCGCGTTTTGCCAAACTGGCCGACCTTTTGACCCAATTAAAACAGCCTGAAACCGCGCTCGAGGCCATTCAACAGGCCGTTATCCTGGAGCCCCAGAATCCCAAATATCTTGACAATTTTATTGAAGCGAGTATACTAGCGGAGGATAAAAATTTGGCCGAAGAGGGCTATCGCCAGCTCCGGGCCGTAAATCCAGAAAACCACAAATTGGCAGCCTTCCGCGAACGCATTGACGCGCTGGGCTAAGCCTTACGCCGCCTTAGCTCAGCTGGTAGAGCAACAGTTTTGTAAACTGTGGGTCGTCGGTTCAAATCCGTCAGGCGGCTCAACGTCCATCAGGACGTTTTTACAACTTCGAACCCGGGTGGGTTCCAGAGCGGTCAAATGGGGCAGACTGTAAATCTGCTGGCCTTGTGCCTTCGTGGGTTCGATCCCCACCCCACCCACAACAATCCCTTCGGGGATTTTTTTGTAAAAAATTTTCACCAAGCGTATACTGGGCACATATGAAAAAATCTTTGCTGCAAATTTTGTTGGGTGTGATTATTGGCGGCGCTTTGTTTGTAGTTGTCGGTAGCTTGTCAGTTTTGCATAATTCATTGGCTACGCGCGAAAACAGTGTAAAAAAAGTCGAACCATCCACCACAGACACTACCCCTGTTTCATCAACAATCAACAACTATTTTGCCACTATCATGGGTCAATATAGTCCTGATGGGCTTTATGAAACTACTGGCACTGTTTGGCTTGGTATTAGACAGGCAAATCCGGAGTACATGGATACAGCGACTTCGTTGGTTGTTTGGCGCATTGATAAAAGCGGCCCCTACTTTACGGTGCAAGAAGAATTCAATCCTGGTCCTTGCGGCAGTGCATCGTGGGAACCAACCGCCATGTCTGATGAGGTTGTTATTACTCAAGATGAATCGCCCTGTGAAGCTGGGACAACGCGACATATCACGGTGAATACCAAAGACTGGCAGCCCAAGTTTTATGCTAAACAGAGCACGTTTGACGGTACTTTAACAGTGCGCACCTACGTCGCTCAATCTTTGCAAGCCGAATATACAGCTACGCTCGTAGTCGATGCTGACTGTGAAGATTTTAAGGCAGACAATCCTGATCAGTTATGGGAAAAACCGCCGTTGGTAAATGCTACTGGTATTTCAATTGAACAAACTGCTTTGGATGGTCACAAGAGTAGAAAGACGATTGCTTTTGGTAAGCCCGTGCCAGTGCGGTGCAGTGTGGGATATGGCGGTGGGTTAGGCAACCCCGGCTTGGGCGGAATCAATTATATGGACGGAAAATTTAAGTCCGTGGTTGCAGGCCACAACCTCGTGGTTGATATGCGTCAATTACGTGACTTCCCACAAAAATTCGCAGAGTACTTTGCGATTCAAACAATTAATTAGGCGAGGGATTTTAGATCTGTCAAAACCTCGGCCACGTGTTCTTCGGGTTTGACGGCTGGGTAATGCTTCACGATTATGCCATCTTTGTTGATGAGGAATGATTCGCGGCGGTAGCCATCGAAAACTTTGCCAAACATTGATTTTCCGCCATACACGCCATAGGCCAGGCCAACCGCGTGGGCAGTGTCGGCGAGAATAGGGAAGTTGAGGCTGAATTTTTTGGCAAATTTGTCGTGCGATTTCACGTCATCGCCACTTACACCAAGCACAACTACACCCGCGTCGGTAAGTTCGCTCAAACGGTCGCGGAACGAACAGGCCTCAGTTGTGCAACCTGGCGTGTCATCTTTTGGATAAAAGTATAACAGCACGGTTTGCCCCTTATATTGAGCCAAAGAATGCGTTTGGCCGGCCTGGTCTTGGAGGCTAAATTCCGGCGCTGGGGAGTGGATAAGTTCCATAGGCGTTTTGGTCTTAAATGTGTATACTTCAATAGTACACGAACCCTGTACATGCCACAAGCGTTTTATTTTTAATTTCGTCGTATGATGAAATCAATGTGTGTTGGACACAAAATCGCGTGGGTGTTGGTCTGGGTCGGCGCCCTTAACTGGGGCCTTGTTGGATTTTTCGATTTTAATTTGGTGAGCTATTTGTTTAGTAGTTGGCCAATGGTCGAACGCGTCGTGTACGCACTCGTTGGTTTGTCCGCCTTTTTCATGCTCTTTGGCGGCCGTTGCAAAGCTTGTCGCATGCCAGGCAATAAAATGTAAAAATGCCAGAATTACCCGAAGTCGAAACCGTGCGCCGCGATTTGGAGCGAGCGCTACTAAACCTCCCCATTACTAGTGTGGAGGTTTTGCATTCCAAAACAATTCGGCCTTTGAGTGCAGCGCAATTAACCAAAAAATTGCACGGTGATTCAGTCAAAGCAATTGCGCGTATCGGCAAATTGCTCATTATTGAATTGAACGGAATTGATGAGGTCATTTTGGTGCATTTAAAAATGACTGGGCAAATGATTTATCAGTCAGGCAAAACGGTTTTGGCTGGCGGACACTCATTGTCCAAGCAAGACGCTGAATTACCAAATAAACACACACGTTTAATCATTACATTTAAAAACGGAGCGCACTTATTTTTTAATGACTTGCGTTTGTTTGGATATTTGAAATTAGCGAGCCGCGCCGAATTAGAGAAAATTAAAAGCGGCTATGGAATTGAGCCGCTGACAGACAATTTTACTTGGTCCAATTTTAAAAAAGCGCTCGCGGGCCGTAAAACAAATATTAAAGCTGTGTTGTTGAATCAAGCGGTAATTTCGGGCATGGGTAATATTTATGTGGACGAGGCGTTGTGGCGCGCCAAAATTCAGCCTGGGCGGCGCGTTAATACGTTAACAGAAAAAGAATTAAAAAAATTGTGGCAGGCGTGTCATGATGTGATTGAACTTGGCGTTAAACATCGGGGTACAACCTTTAATCACTTTGTTGATGGTCATGGCCAAAAGGGTGGGTTTCTGAAATTTCTGGAGGTGTATGGTAAAAAAGGGGAGCCATGCCGCCGTTGCCAAACCCCAATTAAAAAGGTCACCTTGGCTGGTCGGGGCACCCATTTTTGCCCAAAATGCCAGCTTTAATTTGTTGACAGCAATAATCACACTTGCTACAGTTTATGAGTATTCTTAAAAGTTAAATATGTCTGAACAATTTATCCCCGAAGAAGCACGTAATTTTAAGGCGCGACCAGAATCCGGTGCCGAAGAACCATCGTTATTGTCGGCGTTACGTGAACGGGCACAGGGTGTTTGGGCAACCTTAGTTTTAACCATTGGTTTGTCTGCTGCTGGTCGGGCCGAGGCTGCGCCGCCATCGGCCGAAGCAACTGCGGGGGTAGAGAAGATTGATAAAAATTTCGAAGGTGGTCGGGTGGCTGTTCTCCAAAAACACGAACAAGAATCGACAGAGGGTGTAAACGTAGACACCGTAGCCACCAAAATAGTCCTACTGGAAGATCCAACCCCAGGACAGCCTGGTGACGAAGTGCTAACACAGTCAAAATTGTATTCCGAAACTACTGGTGATAAAACAGAATGGACCGCGGAGTTTAACTCAAGTGCTGAATCAGGCGCGACTACAATGGCTTTTGGCGAGGTTAGTGGTTTTCCAGATTGGTTAACGGAAAAAGTCTCTAATCCAGCCCAACTTAACCTAATGCGTGAACGAGTCAATTTGCAGCTAACTACAGCCGATAGTATGTTGCGCACTTTACGCGGTTTTCGCCAGGCTGGTATGGCAGATAGTGCCGAAGCGCGGTATGTTCAACAGGGTTTGCAAAAAAAATTAGCAGACTTAAAAACTCAGTTCCCGGGAATCGAACTTAACGCTGCGGCCGAAGTCGAAGTGTCAAAATAAAATATGCCCCGTGAATTTTGGCGCAGTGGCTTGGCGTTTGTGGCCGGAATGATGATGGGTGGGCGCGAGGCGCGCGCTGAGCACAGTGACAAAACAGAGACTGAGTCGTATTACACTGACTCGGAGCCAGAATCACACCAGGAGCGCCGTGAAGTGGAGGCGCTTGGATTGCCGGTGATCGAGTACCGAAATCAGGCGGGCGATGGTTTTTCGTATGTAAACACACATTCTCGTGATGGGCGCAAGAAACCTGATGCGCCTGAATTTGGGGTAATGGCGTATTACGAACATTCATTGCAGGGAAAAGAATCAACGGTGGTCCGTAAAATTGCGCACGAATTAACACATCAGCAGTGGGATTTTTTTGACAACCAAGAAAAAAGTGAATTAACGACCGCGCTTATTCAGGCGCACGGTGAAGAAAAAATTGCGAACTGGTTGTTTGCAGTCGATCCAACGTACGAAACTTTGTATCAAACAATAAATCGCGAAGATGGTGCCCCGGCAGCCCAGGAATTTTTAGTAAACGAATTTGTGGCCTGGAACTTGGGGTATGTGGATGTGCCTGTGGTCGAAGCCAAATCAGTAATTGAATATTTGCCGCCAGGCGCATGGGCAGAGCTGCAAACACAAGGGAATACCGAGGCAGCGTTAAACGAGTACTACCAGCAGAATCCAGACTTGTTGGCCGAGGCACAGCGTGATCCCCGAAATCCATTTTATGATACCAATGACCGGGGGTATTTTGATTTGCAGGATGCGGGAATTGCCTTAACTCCAGTCCAGGTGTCAATGTTGCGTCGGTTTGGAGTGGGGCAAAACGAGCAGCGCGCTCGGTTGTTTTGGCAAGAAGTTAAGGAAGAATACGCGGCTGAAAAAGCTAAAAATAAGCCAAAAAGCTGAGTTAGTTAGATCATCTTGTTTACCCAATATAGTCAGTGAGCGGATCTTTGGGCTCAATACCAAATTTCGTACGGTAAGCTGCACGGGTTGTTGTGTAAGTTAGCTTTTTGATAACTAAATCATGTAGGGTGGCAGTAAGGTACTGTGAGGGTTTTGGGATTTTTGCCTTAAAATATGTCTTCCATACCTCTTCGTATGCATGTGGGGAGGAATATTTATCGAGCTTACTAAGCGCCTCGGGGTTCTCTGTTTTAACGCTTTCAATCAGGCCTAGGGCTAGTTGGGTGATTTCCCCCTGTTGTCTGCACCACTCTGTCAAATACTCAGGAAAATGTAGACCCAACTTTTGCCATTTTTTGGCGGCAATTTCTGCGGCTGTACTTGGATCCACGGTGGTCCCATCATTGCCCCGTTGGCCATGAATAAATTTTTCCAAATTATTTAAAAAACCGGGGCCTAGTTTTTCCAAAACCAAACGGGTTAAAGCGCGATACTCTGTGAGGTTTTTCTCTGCTTCAACTCCCGGGTCCTCAAAATAAACTGTGCGCAACAATTCTCGGCTAGAAGGCCCAAGTGATTGTACGAGAAGCTCAAGTAACTGGCGCTCAGCCTCGTAGTACTCACTGTATTCTTGGTTGTCGACTGCTAAAGCCGTATCTTCGGTAACAGCCTCATTAATCCATTGCCGTTTGGGTGTTCGATAGAATGGGGTCGTAAACAATAATCCGCTGCGAACATTGTTATAATCAATGTCTGTTTCTGGGTCACCGTATTTGGGGGTGCCAGTGGTCGTGGTCTTTTTGATGATACTGCCATTCAGACGGTGGATAAATTCGTGAATTGCAATATGAGTCTTTTCGGCTAAAGATGCTTGCGAAGTAATTGAGATTACCGGTCCATTGGCATTACCCCCAATCTCTTCGCCTTTAATTGTATCCATTACAATGATCTTGGTGTTATCTTTAATGTGTTGCCATTGATCAATCGTGATGGGTAGAATCTGATTATTAATCGCGCGAATTATTTTTTCGTCCACCTCGGTCATTATTGTGGGTAGTTCATTGACCTCAAACTCCCCCTGCAGTTTATTCATGTGATCAACGTGGGCCCTAAGCAGTTGTTCCGCAAAATCACCAGGGAAGTGCTGCAGGAGTTCAGAATTATGAGTGACATTTTCCCAGACAAATTCGGGGGTGAGGGGAGGTGAATAGAGAATTTTCTCATCATTGAATAATTGTTCCCAGCCTGCCTGGATGGCGGGTTGGGACCAGGTTTCTGTGCATAGCGTTAAACCTGTTTTGCCTGAGCCATAATTAAATAAAGCCATAATGTCGATCCTAATCCAAGTACGAGCATAGCGTTCGGTTTCGCCTGGATTATTTTGACTTTCCTCTAGAGTTGCTAAAGATGCGGCCCCGTAGTACGCGTGCTTCAAGATGTCCTGGGTAGTTTTCCCCAGGTATTCTGAGTCGGTAAATTCACTAATCCGTTCACGATGTTGCCGGTATTCCATAGGGGTGTGGCCATAGTATACCAGAATTTGGGGTTTAAAATAGGGGGTTGACTTATTTCTGGGGATTTCCTATAATACTGACACTTTAAGCGCGCCTAGCTCAGTTGGTTAGAGCATCTCGTTTACACCGAGAGGGTCGGGGGTTCGAATCCCTCGGCGCGCACGACAGAAAGGGTCCAGGCCCTTGTCGCCGCTGCACTTCGTGCTGCGGCTCATCCTTCGGTCATGCTCGAGCAAGCTCGGCACGACACTCAGGATTTCGCCGCAGTAGCTCAGTTGGTAGAGCGCGTCCATGGTAAGGAATAGGTCGTATGTAAAGTGGTATTTCGTGGCTAATTTTAGCGAAATGCCCCAAGACATATGGCCTGTTCCCAACTAAATATGGCCGCGGGCGACAGGTTAAAAAGTCCGTACAATTCAATGCCGCAGTAGCTCAGTTGGTAGAGCGCGTCCATGGTATATCTGCACACAGATGTGCCCACTGTCTGAGAAATCTAACAGTGAAGCCCGAATAACGGTTAATAGCCAGCAATGGCCAAGACCGTGGCGTATTTTACGCCCGAACGACTGACAAGGGAGGCTGACCCGTAAGGAAGCCTAAGATACAGTCTAGCCCTCTTATAAAGCCCTCTGGGGACGAAATAGAGGTATACACGAAGGACGAGGTCACCAGTTCAATCCTGGTCTGTGGCTCTACTAGAAATATCGCAGCGATTTGCGATATTTTGTTTTTATGGACATTTTTTTATTGGGGGAAAGGTTTTGCGAGTATTCAAAGTATTTTCGCGGGTTTAGCCAGACCACCTTGGTCAGGTATCGGAAGGTCATTAAGTTGTATGCCGCCCACGCGGGCATTAAGGAGATAGAGGAGGTGACAGAGGACAATACGCGTAACTACTTTTTTTGGGGTCGGACGGAAAAGAAATGGTCGGCAAATTCATTTGTGACTTACCACAAAACATTGGTGGTATTTTTTCGCTGGTGTGTTGAAAATAAATTTTTGGACAAAAATCCAATGGACGATATTGAGTTACCTAAGATTAATAAAAAACTTCCACCCAAGCTAACTAAACAGGACGCAATGCGACTGCTGGAGGTGGCTTATAATTACCCGTACAAATATCGTTACCAGCGTTACCGCAACCACGCCATATTTTCAATGTTCTTGTTTACAGGCATACGCCGCAAAGAGTTGTTAAGCCTTAAATACCAGGACGTTGATCTGCAAAATATGTCCCT
The DNA here is from genome assembly GCA_964418775.1 of uncultured Gammaproteobacteria bacterium. Classification (GTDB taxonomy): domain Bacteria; phylum Patescibacteriota; class Patescibacteriia; order Magasanikbacterales; family UBA922; genus 2-12-FULL-41-16. The sequence goes on along the minus strand of CAYQNA010000004.1, from coordinate 28,305 downwards.
GTTCGTAAACCAGGGCAAGGGTGGTAAGGACCGTGTTATTCCAATTTCGTTTACCTTGGCCGAAAGCCTGACCAAGTATCTGGCAGAGCGTAAACGCCTTAATAAAAAATGCCCCGAGTTCTTTACTTCACTTAATCGTGATTGCGCTTTTACTGAAAACGGCCTAAAAGTTCTGACCAGAAATATAATGAACGCGTCTGGCCTTAGGTTTGGAATTCACAAGCTACGCCACACATTCGCTACTTTAATGCTGGAGGGTGGGTGCGATATTTTTTCGTTGTCAAAAATGATGGGGCACAGTGACATTAAGACAACCACTATTTACCTGGCGGCGAGCGCCGAGCACTTGAGGGGACAGATAGGGAAACACCCGCTTAATTCCCAGTCATTGATTTAAATTAAAAAAGGTGTATGATGAGGTAAGGATTTTTAAATAAATATGCCAGCTCACCAGATACCCGATCACTTAGTCAAGCCCTACACAGCAGGGCCTACACCTGCAAAAATCAGCAGTGTCGCCATTTTGCAGAATTATATCCAAGAGCTTCTTGGAACGACCCACCATACCTTCCTTCAGGGTTCGTATAAAAATGATACAGCAATTTCTGATATTAACGACGTTGATATTGTTGCTGTTAGGCTTGACACCTTTAGCGGAGTTCACTCAGGCTACAGTTTCCCGCAGAGTATAGATTGGGAACAGATATTTTCTGAGATTGAAACTGTCTTAGGGGATCAAAAACGTTATTCTTGGACAGTAAAACGTGGTGACAAGTGTATAAAAATTAGTGGTGCCTTTAGTGTTGATGTGGTTCCTGCTGTTATGGTTTCTCCTGACCACACAGCTGATCCTATCTGTATTTACTCCTTTAGAGATGCAGTGGAAAAGGTTAGTCGCCCGCGTATTCACTATAAGAACGGTGTACAAAAAAATCAGGATACTGGGGAGAGGTATAAACCAATGGTCCGTATGTTCAAAAACTGGGCCATCAATCATTTTGGGCCGAAAAATGAAATTATTTCCTCTCACAAAATTGAAGCGCTGGTTTATGGGGCAGAAAATAGATTTTTTTTGAGTGACCCTCCAAGCTCTTTTTTAAGAATTTCCCATTCTATTCTGGAAAAACTTGACGTGCCGGGTGGTTCTGTTTTAAGTGTTTGCGGACACGAAAACATTTTGTCTAATTGGCCCGCGAATGCACGTTCTAACTTTGAAACAAGGTTAGCTCTTTCACTTCGGGATGGAATAGACGCTTATCAGGCGCGTTCGGTGACTTTTGCAGAAGATAAATGGAAAAAAGCTTTAGGTGTACGTTAGTATGCAAACAAAAAATCCAATTTATAAGTTCTACATACTGGCAATATTGTTTTTGATTTATCCGCTTAACTATGTCGCAGATTTAACAGAATCTGTGTTAAGTATGGTCCATTTTGGTTGGGTTGAGCAGCTAGTCCAGTGGGGACTTATTCAACCTCTCACAGTGCCAGTGCTGCTGTTCTTAATTTTAAAAACCCACGAAAAGTTGTTATGGCGTCTCAGGCCTTTTTGCTGGCTTCATCGTATCCCATATATTGGGGGACGGTATAAGTGTGAAATTATTTCTAGTTTTTCTGATCCGTCAGGTAATAATAAGTATGATGGTTTTTTGGAGGTGACTCAAAATTTTTCCAATATATTAGTAAATTTATATACACAGCAATCCTGCTCGTATAGTGTCGTAGCAAATTTTGGAAAAGATGAATTTGATGTCTGGTCAATTTTTTATATTTATCATAATAAACCATCCACTGTTAGGAGTAATCTGAGTATGAGGACCCATAGTGGGAGCGCCAAACTAAAGTTTTTTAAAGATGTAAATGGTAAGAGGCTGGAGGGGGATTATTATAACGACAGTCGTGATAGAAAAACACACGGTCAATTGATTTGCAAATTTCATAGCAAAGAAATTAACCGTCATTTTTAGTCGCTTGTGTTTTAAGATCAGCCTTGCATTTCGCAAGGTTTTTTTATTAATTTGACTTTTAGATGTCATTGTCGTAGTCTATAAGCACAATTTATATGACCTAACCCTAGGGGCGAGTAGCCCCAGGCACGGTCGAGAAACTGCAACAACATAGAGACGGCTTCACCGTCTTTGATATTGTTGTTGCAGTCAGCACTGGAAACGGTGCTGGGCCCCCGCAAGGGTGCCGTCAAAGTACGGTGGGCCTTTTTTGTTTTTCAATTTTATATTTAACTTTTTTATATGGAGCAGCAAGCTGGTACGCCTACTAAGAAGCATTCAACCTGCGGTATTATAGTAGCCTGCGTGATTGGATTTTTTGGGATAATCAATATACTAGGCCTATTTATTAATGAAAGTAATAAAGCTGACCGAGCGAATTTTGTGGCCTCACTAGAAACACCTGCTTTTGACGCTAAAGCTCTATTTGATGTTGATCGCAGCAAGGCAGAGGAAATATTGGGTGCGCCTACGTCAGACGTGGGGTTAGATGCGCTGATAACCTCAAGGAAGATGGGGAACGGTACCCTGTCAGGCGCTACTTCTACGTTTTGGAAAAAGGGTGATTTTGTTATCTGGGTTACATCACCACTTAAAAAACCTATTGACCAGGTGTGTGTTATTGACCCTAACTCTAAATACACCACCTCAGAGGTGCTTAAAAAGGTATCCCTAGCTAGTTCTACCGAAAACTATAGCATTTTGGGGAATGAGGATGGGAATGGCTTTTGCGCGTGCATTAAAAAGTCGCAAAATCCATTTTGCAAAGAACAGGCAGCCACAATTGCTAAGAAAAATGCCGAGCAAGAGAAAGTAGGTAAGGTGTGTGCCGAACACCCAGGCTGGGAGAGGGATATTTGTGGAGCCGTAGCTAACAAAAAGGTCAGGATTGGAATGACACAGGAGCAAGTGGTTGCTGCCTGGGGTCGGCCTACTGATATTAATAAAACAATTAGTTCTGGTAGCGTGGAGGAACAGTGGGTTTATGGTTTGGGTAGTTATCTTTATTTTGGTAATGGTATCCTAAGAACCATTCAAAACTGAGGTGCGGGATCCAAGAGGAAGGCCGAAAGCCTTCTTTTTGGTTACTCTGGATTTTTGGGGTGGTTTTGGTAAGATGAGGTCATATGAATTACACCGCTAAAAGATTGGGAGAGTTGCTAGAGGATCTGAATTTTTGCAGTTATTTTTTGGAGTCTAAAATGCCCAATGTAGCGGCATTACCGCTTGATCTGCCTGAAATTCAAGAAGATATCTACCACACTGTTTTAAAGCTTGTAAAAACAGATGCAGAAGTTGAAAACGTGTTTAAGGGTATGGGTTTAGGGCCAAAAACTAAGGTCTGGAAAGATTACTTTAATTCAGGAGCTGACACTCTTAAAAAGAATTTAATTTTAGACCAAAAAATACCGTATTCTAGCGAAATACTAGAAAAGCTCGTTTTGTTTTCTGGAGTAAAAAAGCGGGTTTTGGAAACATTGCTTTTGGGCTATGAAAACACAGGAAATGATAGTGTGGACACCAGAACAGAGACTGCAAAAAATAAGTCTGCTCAAGACGATCTTGCTCTGTATCTTAAAGAGTGGGTAGGTATTTATAGACGTGGTAGTGACGAGCTCATAATTGAAGCCGATGGTACTCGGCGCTATCTATTTCTGGAAGCCTGTATCAAGGTTCGTAACCCAGATTTCACAGTAGATGGTGACCGTATTTATCGTTATTTAGTACAACACAGAAACAGACTGCCAAAGCGTAACCGTAAAATTGAAAATAAATCCCCTGAGAAAGTATGGGCCTATATTCGTCAGTGTTATTACGATTTGCAGCACAATGGTGTTTCTGACATAGGTGAGTTTATTACTCTGGAGCGCTACTCCAGCGCCTGTTTAAGATGGAAATCTGAAAAAGTTTCCTAAAGTTACTCACAGGGTACTGTTTCTTATCTAAAATAAGCCAATATTTTACTCAGCAAACGTTAGCACACGTTTGTTTTTTGTTTTATCCTCAATTCATACAAATGTAATTATTAACTTTTTTGTATGAGTAAGACTATTAGTCAGCTTTTTGAGGAATTTATTGAGGAGTGCCGTTATGCCGAGAAGTTGCGAGAGGAAACCCTGAGGGGGTATCGGGCCTGTTTCACGCTTCTTTTAAAAATTTATCCAGATTTAGAATTGGCAGATCTCACGCCGCCTAAAATGATTGATTTTTTTCGTACTCTAGAAAAAAGAGAACGTAGGGTAGGTAGGGGGAAGATTAAAAAGGGTATTAAAAATTCAACGGTCGCTACATATCGCAGTAAACTTAATAAATTTTTTGACTGGCTTAGGGAGCGGGGACATATCAGTAATGGGCCTTTTTCTGGGATTCCGTACCCAGAAGTGATTTACTCTAAGCGTGAGTTCATCCCAAAAGAGAGTATAGAAAGCATATTTAATGCAGTCTCCTTTAACATAAAGTGGAAAAATACCCTTATTAAGCGAAGAAATTTAGCCATTCTGTCTGTGCTTCTTAATTGTGGAATCCGAAAAGGCGAGCTTATTGGAATCCACCTGGTTGATATTGATTTGGATAAAAAGGAATTAAGGGTTAGGGCCGAAAGCTCAAAATCAAAACGTGACCGCTGGATACCTCTAAATCAAAAGGTTTTAGTTGCTCTAAAGGAGTACTTGGTCGAGCGAAGAAAAGGACGTTATACCACGCCTTATTTATGGGTCGTGAGTGGTGAAGATAAGAGGTTTACTATGCACGGTTTTAAGCACTTTATTGCTTTGGTCGTCAGAGAAAGTGGTGTTAAGTTTAACCCACATAAGTTTCGTCACACCTTTGCTATTAACCTCCTGAATTCTGGAACTGACATATTCAAGTTAAGGCAATTGCTCGGGCATTCAGACATAAATATGACGTGTGCCTACTTGCGTGGACTTCCAAACAGGGCTATGCTTGACGATGTAAATCGGATTACCTTTGATAATCTTCTGTAAAAAACTAGGTTTAGTCTGCAATCATAAAATCTATGTCCACTGTTATTAGTCAGTATTCATTAATGTCACTTTTCCTGAGGACCCGCTTTAATGGGCAGGAGATTTCTTCTGGTACAGGTTTTTTAGTTTATTCTTCCGCGCAAAAGCCTTACTTTATTACTAACCGCCATAATGTAACTGGTCGTCATCAAGATACTGGTGAGCTACTATCTACAACAGGTGCGATCCCTAATGAGTTTCTGATTTACCATAACCATACTGCGCGGGTAGGCTCTTGGATTGAAAAAATTGAGCCCTTATTCGACAGTAATGAGGTGCCGCGGTGGATTGAACACCCAGTATTAGGCTCGCGAGCTGATTTTGTTGCTCTACCACTCTCTGATTTAGAAGGGGTGAGCATTATTCCGTATAGTTTGGAAGAGGCCTCGCCTGCAATTGCGTATGGGCCAGCAGACCGATTAAATATCATAGGTTTTCCATTCGCTCAAGCCGCTGGTGGCTTATTTGCAATCTGGGTTACAGGATTTGTAGCTTCAGAGCCTCCGATTAACTACCGTGACTTGCCTTTATTTTTAATTGATTCTCGCACAAGGCCAGGGCAATCTGGGTCACCTGTAATTGTCTACTACAGAGGAGGGATGGTGCGCTATGAAGACGGAAATGTGGTTTTAAACACTAGTCAGGAATCTGTGCGACTTGTTGGGATATACAGCGGACGAATAAATAAAGAATCTGATATTGGGTTTGTTTGGAAGACTGCTGCAATTAAAGAGCTTGTTGATTCAATACCTGCTTGACCCTGAATATGTTTGTGGTATGATTAAACTGTTAATTCAAGACAAATCTTGCTGCGATAACCCCAATTTAACGGGGTTTAAAAAAGAGTTTGCAGCGGCAGGGAACAGGTCATCTGGTTCTAGTCAGCAAATAGCCAAAGTGCCCAAAATTTCCTTTTATCTTAGCCATAAAAGAGAGAAACAGGGTATGGTTGTTTGATGGTAAGGACGAGGTCACCAGTTCAATCCTGGTCTGTGGCTCTAGTAAAGCACCCAATTCGGGTGTTTTTTTATTTTGAACTTCCGCCGTTATTTGGTATCCTAGAGTAAATATCCATCTATAATAACACTCATATGAGAATGCATGGCGAGGGATCAATTGGCTTAGTATCTGCTGAACTCGGACGTGGCCGGGAAAAGGGGATTGAATATGGTGTGGAGCTCATGAAGCTCATTGCTGGCCTGGAGGGTGTGGGTTTAAACAAAAAACAAGAAATGGCAGCTGGCGCAATTGGGGGTGCGATGAGTGCTTTTGATGCGCAATTTGATAAATACGATATCCGTCATTCCAGACAGATGGGTGAGGATGTTAAGAAAGCGGTCGCTGGTGAAATTGACGGCGTAGATTTGCCGCCAGTCGTTGCCTCGGGAATTAAAATAGTTCGGGATAATTTAAATGACACTGCGTTTGCGGCGTTGCAGGAAGTGACCCAAGCTCAATTGGATTCTATTCGCCAGCGGAATCCAGAAGTTTCTTTGGCCGAAGTCGAAGACATTGAAAAAAGAAAAGGTGGTGGCACATTGCTTTTGTTTGCCTTGGAAGTCAGCCCGGCTCTGTCTGAAAAAAGAAAGGAGTGTTACCGTGAATTGGGTTATCTTATTCAGCTCTTGGACGATGTTACTGATGAGCAGAAGGATAGAGCCGAGGGGGTTTCTACAATTATAACTTTGGGAATTACAAAACCAGAAGTGGTTAAGACTGTTAATCGGCAGTGTGCGCGAGTGCGGGCTTTATTCTCGGCCGAATACGAGGCGTACCAATTAGTTGATTTGTTCTCTTATGTTGACCGAGTGATGAAAGGGGCGGGTGTGGGGTTGTAAGTTTTGTATGGAAAAGTCAGTACTTGAAAATTTTGCAGCCGAGCGTGGTTGGGTGTTGGTGGGCGAGGGGTATGATAATGCCGTGTATTCGGACGCAGCGCGCGAGAAGATTTTTCGCGTGCCCAAAAAACCAGATGGGCGTGCAGTGATGGAAGCCGAAGCAATTGTACTGCCAAAATTAGCTGAACAAAATTTGGGTGCATGTATTCCTGCGCCGACATTACACGAAGAGGGTGGTGTGTTTTTTGCTGAATATCCATTTGTTCGGGGTGTGTTGTATGATAAATTAAAAAAAGCCGAACAAGAAGATTTTTTAATCAAACTCACGGGATTTTTATCAAATTTACACAAGGTTGATGCGACGACATTCAGCATGCTGCCGCAGGTTAATTGGTATGAAAAATGTGCCGCGCTGTATCAAGAAGTAATTGAACATAAATATTTGTTTACCGCCGCACAATTAGAGTATGCACAAAATTTGTTTGATTCATACTTAAATCATCCTGAATACAAAAATGTACCACTCGCCTTGGTGCACGCAGATATTTCGCTTGACCATGTTTTTTACGACGCCGGCTTAATTTCAGTGATTGATTGGAGTGATTTTTGCATCACTGATCCGGCGTATGAATTTCATCATTTGCTCGAGGAGATTGACGCAAAGAAACAACATCTTTTCCAACATTATTATATTGATGCTGACCCAACGTTTTGGAAACGGGCAACTACCTATCGTTTTTTGACCAATTTTATTGCACTTTTTGATTTTGCAAAGAGTGGTAATCAGACTGCGGTGAAAAATTGTTTAGGGCACATCTCTGGTGACATTTTGAGGTACGATGACAGTGTGCTTAGATTATGACCACTACGAAAACCAATAAATCCCTACTGTTGATTGGGCCGGGCGAACATTTTGGGCTGCACCCCATTAGAAATTTGCCACCGAGGGCTATGCGATCGGAGTGATCTCGCAAAATAAACATAAACTTGACCAACTGGCTGATTGTTTGCGTTTAGAAAATATACCTATTGTTACCGCTGTGGCTGATGTGCGTGATTTTCAAGCCACCAAAAAAGCAGTCGACACACTCGTGCCAGCATTACCAACGCTTGCGTGTGTTATTTTTAATGTTAAAAAAAGCCCACGTGGGTCGTGGGTGAATTTGGATACTTTTGATTTTTGCGATGCTTTGGCAACTAATGTTGGTGGTGCTTTAAATTGCGTTAAGGCAACAGCGCCATATCTTAAAAATACAGTAGGGGCTTCGATTATTACGGGTGGTGGGTACAAGGATAATCCTGATTCGAATAAATTGGCGTTATCTGTGTCCAAGGGAGCAGTACATACCTTGTACCAGGCTGTGGCTGCGGGATTACAAGAAGAGGGTATTACTATAAAAACAATTGTGATCGATGGGGTAGTTAGGGAGGAGGGGCCAATTAGGTCGCGCGAGGTGGCGAATTTGTTTTGGAATGCGCACTTGGACCACGAGCGTACTGAATTTTATTGCCATTGACCAGTTGCATACGTCTACATGGGCACACTAGCCGTGTTGCTTTTTTATTTAGCTTATCCTTGACAAAAACGTGTGTGTGGTATAAGTTTGTGTTTCTTAAGAATAGTATTCACAATCAAACAGGGGGCGCGATGTTGGATGAAGCTGAGCTCGTTCGGCTTTGTGTGGACGGCAACGAGAAGGCTTTTGAAAAGCTATACCTGGGGTATGTCGGTCTGGTAACTACGATTTGTCGGCGTTTTCGTATAGGCGCTGACACTGAAGACCTGGTGCAGACTGTATTCCTTAAGGTGTACAGAGCGTTGTCGACTTACGACGGATCTCGGGGTTCATTGACAACTTGGATCGCCACGATCACTAGAAATGCCTGTCTTAATTACGTTAAAAGCAGGCGGGTACGGTTCGAGGTGGTCGACACCGCGCTAGTTGTGAGGAGTGCCGGGGGTGTCTTGGAAGACAAAGGTCTTTGCGGCGATATGGAAGAGTGGGTGTCCGTAGCGCTAAAGAGACTTCCTCCGCAGCGCCAAGCGATCCTCGTTCTATCCGATAGGGATTACCAAGATATTGCGAAGCGACTTGGCGTCCCCATCGGTACAGTCAAATCTCGTCTTAATCGTGCGCGGTGCGCTTTAAGGAAGGAGTACGAGCGTATAGTCAAAAGGAAAAGGCTCGACTGAGCGCACATAGTTTCACTTCCACAACTGGCAACCGTATGGGCCAGTTGATGGGTTGGGAGTGTCACCGTTCTTTTACCCTTTCTTGCCAATAAGGAGAGCATGAAAGTGTCACGAGTGTACCCATCACTCGAAGACAAAAACGCATCACTTCGGTGGTGCTTTTTTGTTTGTGGACTTATGCATGGATATCAAATATACTGTTTGACATATGAAGTCTTATTTGGATACGCATTGGTTTGCTAAGTTTACGGCGATTGCCCATATTTCGTATGTAGATTTGTTAGTGCTTGATCCGGCTGAACGTACGCAGCAGCGCGATTTATTTTTGCGTGGCGAGATTGAAAATCCGTATTTTACCTATCCAAAATTGCGCGATTTTAATTTTGCGCAGAAAAAATCGCAGTTGGAAAATTTGCTGAGTGAAATTGAACGCGAAGAGAAAAATGAGTGGGTGAGAGAAGCGTATGTGCGTGTTCTTGCCGAAAAAATGGCGCACGTTGATTTGCTCGAAGCAGTGAGTAGGGGAGATGACGCCATGTTTGCCAAAATTAGTGTGCAAGAATTTGGGGATTACTCCTCAGAAATAATTAATCAAAATGAATTCTTTAAAAAATTACCGCCCGTAGAATTGGGATATGTCCAGGCTGATGAAATTGAAGCGCGTTTTCGGGCCGCGTTTGTTGATTACAAAATTGAGGGTTGGAATATTGTGCGCGATACGGAAAACACCAATGCATTTGTTCACCTTAATCAAGAAACAAAAACATTATTTATTCCACAATCACGTCGCATTAGTCGTACGCATTTGGAAGCGCTCGTGCGTCACGAAGTCGGTGTGCACATTATCCGTCGCAAAAATGCGGAGAACACAAATTTGCAATTACTCACGCTCGGCCTTGACCACTATATAAAAGGGGACGAGGGTTTGGGGAAATACGAAGAGTCACAAGTCTATCCGCAAGCATTTTGGCCCAGTATTCAGAATTATCTTGGTGTGGCGCTGGTTAAAGGTGTGGATGGTAAGCCGCGCACATTCCGTGAATTGTTTGAATTTTTTACTGAATATCTCAGTGCTGCCGAAAACCCGGCTGCTGATGCCTGGACACGGGTAGAGAAAATTTTCCGCGGCACCACTGGCCAAAGTCGGGGATTGTGCTGGACCAAAGACGTTATGTATTTGAATGGATATTACGACATCCTTGAGGTTATCAAAAAATACCCACAGGAACAGGACCGCTTTTTGATGGGCAAATACGACCCAGCCAACGAGTGGCACCGCGCTTTTTTGGATGCTTTAGAAATAGACTGAAACATTTTGGGTCCAAGCCGCATTATCCTTGATAGAATGGCACAATAATCGATCTATGTTGCTTGACGAAGAACTGGCCCTGGTGACCCGGGCCAAGGCTGGGGAGCAGGCGGCTTTGGGGGCGCTGTGGGACGCGATTACCCCAAAGCTGTATGGCTACCTGGTTAATACGCTGCGCGACGCGCGCCTGGCCGAGGATGTGGCTCAGGACACGTGGCTCAAGGCGATTGGTTCACTCGACAAATTTCAACTTCGCGGCGTGCGTTTTAGCGCTTGGCTATTTGCGATTGCGCGTAATGAGTGCAAACAGCATTGGCGCAAGGGCGGCCGCGAGGTGTCAATTGAAACCGAAACACATGATATTCCAGACCAAACTGATATTACTGGTGAACTAAGCGACAAATTAATGGTGGAAAAAATGATGGTTAATTTGTCCGAAACTGAACAAGAAATTTTGCGCCTGCGTTACATTGTCGATTTATCATTTAACGAAATTGCCAGCGTGCTTTCCATTTCACCATTGGCCGCCCGTTTGCGCGTGCATCGCACCCTGGCTAAAACACGCGCCCTCTTAATTACTGCGTAATATGTCTCACGAATCACACAATCCAAATGACCGCTTGGCTGCGTGGGGCAAATCGCAGCAACAAACTCCGTCCCGCAATTTGGAAATGAAAAACATCGCACTATTTTCACTTAAGCCATCACGACAAAATAAAAAACCTCGTCATTTTCATTGGGCACAGTATGTAATGTCAGTCGTCACGGTTTTAGGAGTTTTTGCCGTGATGGGAAATATTGCTATAGACAGAATGCGCATGGCTACTAGTTCGGGCTCGTTAGCTCTGCTGAATGACAGCGTCTCCGCGCCAGTAGGAATAGAAGATAGCTTATATAATTCTCGAACGCAGAATCCAGTAACAGAATCAGTCGCGATGATGGCGCCGCCGGCTAATCGTTTTGAAAAGAATATCTCCGACACTCGAGAATTTTTGAAAACATATTATCAAGCAACAATCCGCACGCGCAAAGTTTCAACTTTGGCCACACGCATTCAAACAATTGCGCGCGGGTATGGTGGGCGCGTGGATGATATTTCAGTGAATAAAGAGTCAGCCTATATTTCGTTTGTAGTTCCGAAAAATAAGTTTGATGCATTTACCGAAGAAATGCGTGGCTTGGTGCGACCAAAATTTATTGAAGAAAATATTTCCGCCGAAAATCTTTTATCACAAAAACAAGTGATTGAAAAACAGACCAATCGAGCCGAAGAAACTCTGTTTACCGTGCAGCAGCAGCGCGACGCCTTGGTTAAAAACCATCAGTCGCTCGTGAATAATTTGCAAAATCAAATCAATAGTTTCAGCCGGCAAATCAAGGGTTTGCGTAACCAGTATACTACCACCACAAGCACTGAACAGCAGCAAATTCTGTCTAACCAAATCGTCTTGGTGACAGATAAACAAAACCAAGCTAAGCAAGCGTTGGCGCAAGAAAATTTTCGGTACGAAACCGCCCTTCGGTTGAACGACGCTAATTTGTCAGCGAGCCAGGATCGAGTAGATAATTGGTACAAAGAAGATTCAGAATTGTTGGCAAATGTTGAGACTGTCGAAGCCTCGGTGTCCTTGCGCTGGATTAGCGGGTGGGAGGTCATCGGGTTGTATGTGCCGATCTATGGGTTGGCAGCGGCAGTGCTTTTGGGTGGGATTGTAGCCTATTGGGTAGTTTATTTGGTCAGACCACAAAAGTTTCCAGAGTAAAGCACGCCTTTATCCACAGCCACTGCTTTGACAAATATACCCCCCGGGGGTATATTTTGTTTATAACCTATTTTGTATGAATCATGATGTTCACAAAAAATTAGCCCGGCGTTTAAAAATTATCGAGGGCCAAATCCGGGGTGTGCAAAAAATGACCGAGAATCACGAATATTGCGTGGATATTATTATCCAGATAATGGCGATTAAACAGGCGCTAACGAGTTTTGAAGAAACATTATTAGAAAACCATTTGTCCACGCACGTGGTCGAACAAATGAAATCTGGACAGCACAAAAAAGCAATCGATGAAGTCATGAAAATGTATCGTTTGTCTAACAAAGGCAAACGTTAATCATTAACGCTTGGGAATATGTCTACAACGCAAAGTTTTCCAGTTAAGGGAATGCACTGTGCTAGTTGTGCCGCCATAATCACGCGCACTTTAAAAAAGGTGCCTGGGGTTGAGATGGTAAGTGTAAATTACGGCACAGAAACGGCGTCGATAAGCTTTGATAATGGTGTGGTGGAAGCAGCTACTTTATCCGAAACTATTCGTCCGTTAGGATATTCTTTGGAAATTGAGCAAAATATCAAGCAAGGGACTGACGAAAAGGCCGCCGTGGTGTCGGATTTGCGCTTTAAAACCCTTAGTATTTTCCCTTTGGCTGTCCTGAGTGCTTTGATTATGGGTTGGGACACACTGGCTGAGTTTGGGGTGGTGGCCGTAATGCCCTCGGTGCTTAAGGTTTTCTTCCATCATTTGCTGCCCATCATTGCGACATATACAATGTGCGTCGCCGGTATGCCTTATATTTTAGGAGTTTACCGTTTTTTTCGGTATGGCAAAGCTAACATGGATACGTTGATTGGGATTGGTACCTTGGCCGCCTTTTTGTACAGCTTTGTGCTTGGTGCGTTCGAAAATGTGTTGCGGCCTTTTTTGAATGTCGAGTATACATACTACGATGTAACTATCGTGGTGATCGCCTTTATTACCTTTGGAAAATACTTGGAGGCTAAATCAAAACTAAGAACTGGTGACGCAATTAAAAAACTCTTGAATTTGCAGGCCAAAACCGCACTGGTTTGGCGCGCAGGTCACGAGATTGAGTTGCCAATCGAAGAGGTAGTTAAAGGCGATGTAATTGTGGTGAAGCCAGGTTCAAAAATTCCGGTTGATGGCGTGGTGGCGACAGGGTCGTCGTATGTTGATGAGTCGATGATTTCGGGCGAACCGGTCCCAGTCCTAAAAGAAGCTGGTGTAGCCGTAGTGGCTGGCACTTTAAACACCAGTGGTTCCTTTACTTTTACCGCTACTAAAATTGGCTCCGAAACAATGTTGGCACACATTATAAAAATGGTGGGCGAGGCCCAAGGGAGTAAAGCTCCGATTCAAGCTTTAGCCGACAAAATATCGGCAGTGTTTGTACCGATTGTGCTTGTGATTGCGACGCTTGCGTTGGTGGTGTGGCTTACAATTGGGGCTCAGTTTTTGGGGATCACCCAGGCGATTTCATATGGGCTAGTTTCGTTTGTGGGTGTGTTGGTAATTGCGTGTCCGTGTGCGTTGGGCTTGGCGACCCCGACCGCGATTATTGTGGGGGTAGGCAAGGGGGCTGGTCTAGGGATTTTAATTAAAGACGCGGCTACTTTGCAAAAGCTGCGGACTGTACAGACGATTATTCTTGATAAAACTGGTACAATTACCAAAGGTAAGCCTGAATTGGCTTCAGTACAGGCGGCCTCTGGCTTTACCGAGACCGAGGTGGTTGGCATCTTGGCGGCATTAGAAAATAAGTCAGAACACCCAATTGCTCAAGCGGTGGTTAATTATGCCAAGGAAAAGGGGATCGTAATTAAAACAGTGGTTGATTTTGAAAACAGCAAAGGCAAAGGGGTAAGGGGTATGATTGATGGTGTGCCGTATTTTGCGGGAAATGTTCGTTTAATCGAGGATCTAGGAATTATGTTTGACCGCGCCGAAATTGATCGCGCTGCGGCCGAAGGTAAAACACCAGTAATTGTCGCAACCAAAAAACAAGTAATCGGTGTAGTAACCGTTGCCGATGCAATTAAAGCGCAGATGATTGAAGAGGTTGCGACCTTGCGATCATTGGGCCTTAAGGTGGTTATGGTGACTGGTGATAATCAGCACACTGCGCAATATATTGCCCATCAGGTTGGTATCGAACATGTGGTCGCCGAAGTTTTGCCGCATGATAAAATGGAACAAGTAAAACATTTCCAGGCTAATGGCGAGGTGGTGGCAATGGTTGGTGATGGAATTAATGATGCGCCAGCTTTGGCCCAGGCTGATGTTGGTATTGCTATGGCTACAGGTACTGACGTGGCGATTGATTCGGCGGGGATCGTATTGCTGGGCGGTGATGTAAGTAAAATTAGCCAAGCAATCCAATTGTCGCGGGTAACTATGCGAGGCATCAAGCAAAATTTATTTTGGGCATTTGTGTATAATGTTGTAGGCATACCAGTGGCTAGTGGCGTCTTTTTCCCTCTGTTTGGTTGGTTGCTGAGCCCGGTGTTTGCTGGGGCAGCCATGGCCTTTAGCTCGGTTTCGGTAGTGCTTAATTCGTTGCGCCTTAAAAACGTTAAGCTGTAATCTTTGTATGCAAGACAGCAATTTACTTGTTATTTTCTTAACTGGATTGATAACTGGTGGTCTGACATGCTTAGCAGTACAGGGTGGTTTGTTGGCAACAGTAATCACTGAGCGTGAAAAAGAGCGTTTAGATGAGACCCAAAAAAATGGTCATGCCAAACCGATTTTGTCCTTTTTGGGCGCTAAATTAGTGGCTTACACTATCTTGGGTTTTTTATTAGGATGGTTTGGGTCTTTATTTCAACTTTCCATCAAGGCACAGGCTTTGCTGCAGTTTGCGGTGGCGATCTTTATGATCGGGACAGCGTTAAACCTGCTCAATGCACATCCGTTCTTTCGTTATTTTGTAATTCAACCACCTAAAATATTAACCCGCTTAGTACGTAATCAATCAAAAAGTAAGGATGTATTTGCGCCCGCTATTCTGGGCGCATTTACGGTGTTTATACCGTGTGGTACGACCCAGGCGATGATGGCGTTGGCGATTGCGGCCGGTAACCCCTTTAAGGGGGCCGCAATTTTGTTTGCGTTTATTCTAGGCACCTCGCCACTATTTTTTGGCTTAGGGTACATGGCGACCAAATTAGGTGATGTGTGCCAACGTCGATTTTATAAATTGGCCGCGTTCGCGATTATCTTGTTGGCTTTGTTTAATATTCGTAACGCCCTGGTAATTAGTGGAGTCACAATTGGGGCTAGCCGTACGGAAACTTCGGTTCCGGCTAATCAAGATGTCACCATTTCGATTGAAAATTCAGGGTATAGACCCAAAGTAATTAGTATACCAGCTGGTAAATTGATTACCTTGCACTTAAAAAATAAAAATGCGTACACCTGCGCTCAGGCGTTTACTATTCCTAAATTAGGAATTCAGCGCACGGTTGCGCCTGGAGAATCAGTTACGATCCAGTTTATGGCCCCTAAAAAACCGACTACATTGCTATTTAGTTGCAGTATGGGAATGTACCGGGGCACAATTAAAGTTATATAATATATGGAAAAAATTACTTTTGCGATTAGCGGAATGCACTGTGTTAGTTGTGCGATGAATATTGACGGTGAGTTGGAAGATTCGGGTAAGGTTAAAACAGCGACCACTAATTTTGCCAAAGCCCAAACTACGGTTGAATTTGAGCCAGCACTTATTTCGGAAGCAGAAATTGTTGCAATAATAAAAGCCGTGGGTTACACGGCTGTACGGTTGGACTAGCGTTCCAAATCCAGAGTGGCGGTTACTTTGATTTGCTCCATGAATTCAGGCATGTGCGACACGATAATAATCGCGCCTTTGAATTCGTCCAACGCCCGGGCAATGACCGGAAGGTGGCGGAAGTTGATGTGGTTGGTGGGCTCGTCGAGAATCAGGAGGCCTGGTTGTTGCAGCACGAAGCGTGCATAACAGAGCAAACCTTTTTGACCTTCGGATAGCGCGCCGACTTGGTTGCGCATTAGTTGTTGGGTCAGCAAGAATTGAGCCCCAGTGGCGTAAATCGTTTCGTTGTCAGGCAATTCGCCCATCATGCTGGCGAGTGATTCATAGACGGTTTGACCAAAATCAAGACCAGAAAAATCTTGACGGTAGTAGCCTACTTTGACTTCGGGGTTTAACTTCATGCCTGGGGCGCGGTTTTCGGCCAAGGCCTTGAGTAAGGTGGATTTACCAATGCCATTTGGGCCCACAATTTGCAAACGGTCGTGGCGCCATAATTTAAAATCAAATGGTTTTTCGGTCGGGACATGATTAACCATGGCTGTCACACTGGTGAACTCGGCGATGATTTCTTTAACGTATTGTGCGGGAATTTCAAAATCACGGATAGTTTTGTCATCGCGTTTTACTTCCACCATGTTTTCTTCGTCTTCGGCGACCTCTTCTTTTAGTTTGGCCGCGAGTTTGCGCATCTTACCACCCTTGTGGGCAAAAAAGTTTACTTTGTCTTTGCGGTCTTGAATGTTTTTCAAGAGCTGCGCGTTCTTGCGTTCTTCGCGTTCAATTTGGGCGGCAATTTCTTCGAGCACGGCGTCGTAGTTACCATTGTATTGTTCGACTTTTTTGGTGTGGAAGTCGAGGTTTAACACGCCGTCTGTAAACGAGTTAAGGAAAGTCGCATCGTGCGAAATTACCAGCACGGTTTTTTCGTACATGATCAGGAACGCGGTGAGTTGCGCAATACCCTCGGCATCCAAATTGTTAGTCGGTTCGTCGAGCAATAAAATATCGGGTTCCTGAATCAGAGCGTGCGCTAGTAAAATGCGGGCCAACTGACCACCAGACAAATCACCGATTTTTTTCTCGAGTGATACGTTGAGTCCAACGGTATCCATGATATCTTTGGCGAGTTTATCAATATTATATTTTTTTTCGGTAAACGCAGTCGCAAAATACTCCAGCACCGTGAGGTCAAAGTTTTCCTTGGGCATGACCTGGTGGGCGATCGCAATCGAGGCGTTGCCGCGGATATGGACCTGACCGCGTTGTGGTTTTAACTGGCCGAGCAGCATTTTGAAAATTGTACTTTTGCCTGCACCATTTTGGCCCATGATGGTGATTTTTGCATTTTCGCGCACGGAAAAATTGGCCTCGTCCAAAATTGGGCGGTCCTCGACGTACTCAAACGATACATTTTCAAAACGAATAATAACGTTTCCAGCCATAGTGGCCCTAGAATACGATTTTTTGGTGATTTTGTCAAGATTAAGCGGTTTTTACGGTTTTTTGGGTAGAAAAGTGGCTTGGGGCCTTGTTTTGGGGAACTATTGACATTGGCTTAAATAACTGGTATTATGGCCCCATTGTTAGTGGCAATGGTAGATGCCGCTAAAGACCGACACATTTCAATTTTTCCAATATGTCGCAAGACAACATGATTAAGTTTGAATGTTCTGAATGCGGAACAGTTAACTACTTTTCGCGCAAGAACAAAAAGATCCTCAAGAACCGCTTGATGCTCAGCAAATTCTGCAGCACTTGCGTGGCTCACAAGGATCACAAAGAAACTAAATAACTAAGGGCCTTCGGGCCTTTTGTTTTATGCTCAAAACTTTTTACCACAGTTTGTTTGATACGGATTGGTTGGCTACGCAGCGCAATCG
>CAYQNA010000004.1:8727-10362 GCA_964418775.1 uncultured Gammaproteobacteria bacterium | reverse complement strand
CCGCAATGCCAACGAAGTCGTGATTTTGCTCACTAGTACTACACTCGGTATTAATAATGCAGACGGCTCGACGCGCACAGTTCCATTGTCTACATATGGTGACGGCGCGTGGACCAAAGCAGATTTGCTGGCCGCAACTAATTGGGCAGCCACGCGTGGTCCGGGTTTGATTGGCGCCATTTTCTTTTTTGCGAGTTGGTTGCTTGGCACGATTGTGAAAGCCTTGTATGCCGGCCTTGTAGCGTGGATTATGTGTTTGGTCATGCGTCGCAACCCAACATTTGCCGCTGCCTGGACACACCGCCAAGCGTGGACAGTTGGGCTGTATGCCATCACCTTGCCAACCCTGATTCAACAAATCGAACAATGGACTGGCTTCGTAGTCCCAGGCCTGTACACACTCATTTTGGCCACCATCATCTACCTCATTCTCCGCACGCCAGTCGCTCCAGTCGAGCCTGCCAATGCGTCAGTCTAGGGCCTTGCCTTTTTGCTTCAAATCCGTTATAGTGTGCCCACATTCCATGGGCGCGTCGTATAATGGTAGTACTACGGTCTCCAAAACCGTTAGCGTCAGTTCGATTCTGGCCGCGCCTGCCAACAAAATAACAGGGTTAAATTCTCTGTTATTTTTTTTGGTAAAACTATCTAGGATCACAAAGACATGATATAGTAACCTTATCTAAAAAATATGCCATCGCAAAATATAAATACAATTATTTTCGATTGTTTTGGTGTTATCCTTAAGCCGTTAATACTGGGTTGGTATAAGGAAAAGAGGCTTGATCGAGGTTTTGTGGACGAAAAATTGGGTCAAACTTTGGTTGGGTTTGATATGGGGCGGTTATCAGAAGATGATTTGCTTGATTATTTTTTGCAGTATGAGGGAATAGGTTTATCCAAGGATCAGCTCCGTAACGAGATTGATAGCTATATTGATATAGACAATGACATGGTTCAGGTTATACAAAATCTCAAACAAAATAATTTCAAGATCGCCCTTCTTTCTAACGCAAATCACACAATCTTTGATAGAAAAATTTTTCAGATGTACCCGGATTTTAAGGGTTTGTTTGATGAAATTGTCGTTTCTTCAAAGGTTCAAATGGTCAAACCAAGCCCGGATATTTTTTTGTATACGTTAGACAGGCTAGGTGCAAAACCCGCTGAGGCAATTTTTATTGATGATGGCGCCGAAAATGTTCAGGCTGCGCACAATTTAGGAATAAATGGGCATGTATTTACGGACTACAAAAGTTTTTTGAATTATCTAAAAATATTGGGATTGGTATAGTGAGTTTAAATTTTTATGGTTAAAAATAGGTTTGATACACACCGCCAACAATTAGCTCGCAATCCGAGCTTATTGTTTTGGGGCAAGGCGATGCTGGAAATCAACGCGATTAACGCGGTGGTGACGTTGTTTTATTTGCACCGTGGGTTACGTTTGGATCAAATTTTTTACCTAAGCATCGTGTGGTCATTGACCTCGTTGGCCCTAGAAGTGCCAACCGGCTATTTGGCAGACCGGTTTGGACGCAAGCGCACGTTGCTGTTGGGCGCGTTTTGTTTGCTGCTGTCGTGGTTGGTAATGATGTTTGCGAGTGGATTTGCCCTGTTTATCGCGGTGTTCGT
>CAYQNA010000004.1:0-8627 GCA_964418775.1 uncultured Gammaproteobacteria bacterium | reverse complement strand
CTGGCATTTGGTTGTGGTCACGATTGCGCGAGCCACGTCATGTAAAAAATGTGACTAAACGCGAGATTGGGATTTTTCGGGAAAGTTTGTTGACCATTCGCGAACAACCGTTTTTGTTGCGATTGGCGTTTAATCGCTTGCTTATTTTTATTGCCACCTTTATCAGTTGGCGTGCGTACCAACCATTTTTGAGCGCACGCGGTTTGGATGTGACCGATTTAGGTATATTTTACATGGTATTTCACACGTATTCATATACCATGAAGCGTAACGCCGGCCGATTCGAGCGGTGGTTTGGCAGTGAGCGCGTGTTGGTTGGAGCGGTGTTGATTATGATTGCTGGTCTCGCAACGACTGTGCTGGCGCCGTGGGTGTGGGTGGCTGCGGCTGGTGTGATTGTGGCCATTACCATCCCGGGTGTGCGTGATCCAATTTTTTCGCATTTAATTAACCGGCGGGTGCATTCGCGCAGTCGCGCTACAACCCTGTCGAATTTAAATGTGTTTAAGAGTATTTTGGATATACCAATTTTGCTTGTGAGCGGGGCACTAGCTGCGCATAATTTGGAGTATGTATTTGCCGTAGCCATTGCGTTGGGGTTGGCGGTGTTGTTGTTTTTTAGGGTGGGGAAGGAGGGGGGCTAATAAGTCATAAAGAAAATAAATCCCATATCGCCGTTTCATTGACTTTTTTGGCATAATGTGATTACATGGCTCCGCAGCTCGTTCAAATTTAGAAATTAAAGTGGGTGCTTGTTGCTATGCGAGTGCCTGTAACTCGATGATCAGGAGGTATTCAAATGATTGTCTTTCAGGTTTTTCTTATATTCATTTTGAGCGCGCTTAACGATGGCCAGGGTAATTCGGTTCCGACTCCTCTGACTAGGACGTTCACTGTCGAATTGCCATTCGACAGTCTGCAGAATTTCGTCAGCCAGGATGGCAAGCCGATGGCGGTTACGGTTCAGGTTAATCTGAATGGCAACTTCAAAGACCTCGCGGTTGGTGATGCGGTTCTAAAGTGTAGCATGTATTCTGACAGTGAGATCGACTATGCCAAGCGTTTCTTGCGGGGCGATGGCAGTTTAACTCCAGGAGGTACGTACTACGACATTGGTTTTTCGGTGTGCGGGGGCCATGTGTTTGAAGGTGACTCCATTGACACTCTTTACCTTCATAAGACGCATGGACGTGCTGGTGGTAGTCAAGAAGTTTGTCTCGTTTCTAGGATCACTGCCATCAAGTGCGGGCACACACCGCTCAATTAACGGGCCCGGACACAGGGACGTGTCAGTGGGGTGTGCAAATTAACGTCACATGTCTGCGGTCACAAGCACCACTTCCACTTTAGTTTCTAAGGTGCGGTACCTTTTTTGTTGGCAATACGCTTCTATTGTTAATGTATGCCTAAGGTTGATTTGGCTTACGAGTGCCTAACTGCACGTTATCGTGACAAAATGCGCCTTAAATTGAAAGAATATTTTGAGAATTACGGACCCGATGGCGAAGCAGCATTGCACGAAGTTTTGAGATGTTTATTAGCGAATCCGTTGGACTGGAGTGGGTATAATATTTCTGATGAAGTACAAAAAAATACAGACCGATTTGTTGAGATGGTAAAAAGGATCTTAAATACGCAGATTGATTGGGTTCAGAACCACACAGCGATTAAGTATGCGATTCGCCGCTGGTTGTATATTAATTCAGCGGTTGCGGTTGAACGGTACACGATCACAATGTCCAAAATTGCTCCGGCTGGGCAAGTATTACTCCGTAAATACGGAGTGCAGGATGGTGACGAAGTGATTCATTTGCACGTGATTTCTAACCAAGAGCGTGAACAGTGGAAAATGGCCGGATTGTCGGTGCCAAGTTTGCATTGGGAAGAATCACAATATCGTGTGGCTTTGCGGACAATTGCTCGGTTGGTTCAAAATAATCCACGCGTGGCTGGTTTGTTTTGTCAGGATTCGTGGGTGTTTGACCCAGCCCTGCATAACGTCGCTGCTGACGGTCGAGCATTGGCCGCTTTTGACTTTTTGCGTGACGACACGTTAGTAGGCGAACGGTTTTTTGCGGGTAATATTACGGCCGATGGACCACTGGCTTCGCAATTTGAATTTGCCTTGCGTAATCCGCGTCGGCGACAGTTATTTGAGCGGGGCGAGTATATGCCGCGTTCATTTGGCTTCTTTTTTCCGCGCGAATTGCTGGTGGTGCGATTTGGATACTGATATTAAGTTATATTAGGTATGAACATAATCATAATTGGTACTAGTGGTGTGGGTAAAACAACCCTGGCAAAGCAAATTGCTGCCAAACTTAGTTTGAAACATATTAGTCTTGATCACCTTAAGTGGTTGCCAAACTGGGAATCAGTGGATGGTCAAACTTTGCGCGCAAGAGTTGACGAAGTTACTAAAAATTCCGACTGGGTAATCGACGGGAATTACGGTTCGGTCCGCGATATTTTGTGGCCACGAGCAGATGTGGCAATTTGGCTTGATTATTCACTTGCACAGGCGCTGTGGGGTGCGTTTAGACGAATTTCACGTGGTAGCTATCAGGCAGAGGGCTGTCGAGATTCTTTTTTAAGGGCACTGACTGTGGATTCAATTTTTCTTTGGATTTTTAAAAGTCACTGGCGTCACAAAAAAGAGTACACGGCCTTGTTCAAAAATAACATCTATCCTAATTTAAGAGTCATTCGATTAAAAAAACGTCCAAATATTGAGAGTTTGGTACATGATTTGTCGGCGAAGTAAGAGCTTGAAATCACCCCATACTTGGCCTATACTACGGCCATATGAATAAACATTTTTGGGCTTCGTTTTGGGCGCCAATTACGGTATTGGCGTTGATTGGGGCGTATTTTGCCGTGTTGCCAATTGCACCAACCGTGGCGTTGGTGATTGCATTGGCCGGGGTTGCGCTCGGGAGTTTTGATTTGTTCAAGGAAACCGCGGCCTCGATTCGCGAGGGTAAATTTGCGCTTGATTACATTGCGATTGCGGCGGTAATTTTGGGTGTGGTTACAGGCGAATATGTGGCAGCACTGGTGATTGCGTTAATGTTGGCAACTGGGCAGGGTTTGGAACAATATGGGTTCGAGAAAGCGCGCGCTTCGTTGACGGCCCTCACAGACCGTATTCCCAACGAGGTAGTTTTGTGGCGCAATGGTCAGGCCGGGGAGCGCGCGGCCCGCAGTGCGGTGACAGTTGGCGCCGAAATTTTGGTGCGCAAAGGCGAGGTAGTGCCGCTGGATGGCGAACTTGTGTCTGAACGGGCCGTGCTGGATGAATCATCATTAACCGGTGAACCGTATTTGAGTGACAAAGTAACTGGCGACCTCGTGCGCAGTGGTACGGTAAATACTGGGGACGTGATGGTTGTGCGCGTCACCAAACGCGACGAAGATTCCACATATCGCAAAATCGTGGCCTTGGTTGAGGAGGCCCAAGTGGAAAAAGCCCCAATGGTGCGTTTGGCTGATAAATACAGTTTGTGGTTTACCGCTCTAACCACCACGATTGCAGTAGTTGCCTTTATCATGACGGGGAGTTGGGAGCGCGTGTTGTCGGTGTTGGTGGTGGCCACACCGTGTCCGTTAATTTTGGCCACACCGATTGCGCTGTTTGGTGGACTCAGCGCTTCGGCCAAACAGCGTATTTTGGTTAAACGCATTGCGAGTTTGGAAGTGTTGTCGCGCGTGACTGATATTATTTTTGATAAAACCGGTACGATTACGCTCGGTACACCACAGGTGAATCGAGTTGAGACCATGGCCGCACGCTCAACAAACGAAGTGCTGCAAGTGGCCGAGGCTCTGGAGCGCAATTCATTGCACCCAATTGCCAAAGCGATTGTGCAGGCAGCGCAAGCAGCCACAATTGAACGCGTGTCAGTCGCAGCCGTGCGCGAGGTGATTGGCCAGGGGATTAGTGGGCAGGTTGGTGGTCGCGAATACACGATTAAACGCGCGCAAACCGAGAGTTTTAGTCAGTCGGTTGAAGTGTGGCAGGGCGACACATTGTTTGGTCGCATTTTTTTTGCGGATATTTTAAAAACCGATTCACATCGCGTTTTGGCACAATTAAAACAGAATCGTTTGTCGTTGCACTTGTTTACTGGCGATCGGGCCGAACCAGCCGCCCGTATGGTGGCGCAGTTGGGGTTGGTGGGCAAAGAAATTGCCGTGCGGGCACGCTGCACGCCCGAGGATAAAAAGAATGGTGTCGCTGAATTAAAAAAGCGGGGAGCGGTTACGGCAATGGTAGGAGATGGAATTAACGACGCGCCAGCTCTAGCCTTGGCCGACGTGGGGTTGGTGTTTAGTAACGAAGAGCAAACCGCGGCTAGCGAAGCGGCCGACATTGTATTTTTGGGCGGTGATTTGTCGCAGGTAGTGCGAGTCATGAATATTTCGCAACGCACTGTGCGCATTGCCGTGCAAAGTATTTTAATTGGGATTGGTGCCAGCGTGGTGGCCATGATTTTTGCCGCGCTCGGTTACATCACCCCAGTCACCGGCGCTTTGATTCAAGAACTCATCGATATTGTGGCGATTTTTAACGCGTTGCGGGCGAGCCGTTAATTATATGCCTAAATCTTTTTCCGTAGCCGTAGTGCAATGTGCGATTACGCATTTGCAGCCCGAGGCGAATTTACAAAAAGCCGAGCAGTTTATTCGCGAGGCCAAGGCGCAGGACGCGCAAGTGATTGTGTTTCCCGAGGATTTCATGACCGGCTCAATTTTTGGTGATACGCGTCATTTGGACCGTAATGATAATTTTCGGCAGCGATTTCAGGCCATGGCAAAAAAATACGCGATTGATATTGTAACTGGTTCGTGGATGGAAGAGACTGTTGATGGAAATTTTAATCGTTCCACCTACATTGATGCGCAGGGGAATGTGCTTGGTGTGTATGCAAAAAATCATTTGTATTTGTCCGAGGGGTATTTTCTAAAAGCCGGTACTGAAGTGCCGGTGTTCGAAACCGTATATGGCAAGGCCGCAATCATTATTTGCTGGGATATTATGTATCCCGAAATCTTTGCGCGCATGGTAAGTCAAGGCGTGCAAATTGTGTATTGCCCAAGTTATTGGTACGACGAAATTACCGGGCAGGGACAAGCAATTAACCCGCAGTGCGAGGGCGAGCAACTTGATGCATTATGCGTGACGCGTGCGGTGGAAAATAACATTGCGTTTGTGTATGCGAATGCGGCGGGAGCAATGAGTTTCGCCAATGGTAGCACAGACACACTCACCGGACATTCACAAATCACACTCCCAATTGCTGGCCCAATCATGCGCATGTCCCACAATCACGAGGAAATGATTGTGCAAACCATTGACCTCTCAATTTTGGATGTTGCGCAAAAAGAGTATCAGTTGCGTTGATTTTTCTAATTGGTATGAAAATTCCAGCCTCGGAATACACAATTGAATTCGCTCGCTCGGGCGGGCCTGGCGGGCAGAACGTGAATAAAGTTTCCAGCAAGGCTCAATTGCGTTGGGGCGTTGGTGCATCGCAAAGTTTGTCTGATGAGCAAAAAGCGCGCGTGCGCGTGGCCCTGAAAAATCGTTTGACAAATGACGATGAAATTTTGGTAACAGCCGAAGACGAACGTTCGCAAGCTCAAAATCGCGAACAGGTGATTGTGCGTTTTCAAGAATTAATTGCGCAGGCACTGCATGTTCAGAAAAAACGTCGGGCAACCAAACCAACACGCAGTTCAAAAGAAAAGCGCTTGCAGTCTAAAAAAATAATGTCCGAGCGCAAAAAAATGCGCACAGACAGAAATTTTGAATAATAATGCAAAACAAAAACCGTTCACGCCCTCCTGCTGTACGTCACATGTGTGAGAAGCACAGCAGGTTGCGCGAACGGTTAATGTTCGGCCACCCACTCTTGGACCACTGGTTCACTGGGTCACCAGAACCACAATGAACAGGCAGCGGATTAGCCAGTCTAGATTGTCCTTAGTAAGTGGTAACAGGCTAAACAGCGCCAGTGCCTTCACCCAGAAACTGGGGTGGAGGATTAGGCTGCTTGCCCAACCAAACACAATCAACGGGATCCGTTTCACTGTGTTTGTAATACCAATCACCGTTGGTAGGGTGCGCTTGTAGCCGTGGTCAAACGCCACATCCTCGAGGTCCTTGTATACCTCGCGGTTTAGAATCACGAAGAATAGGACTAAGGCCACGCTAATGGGTGCACGCTGGTAATCGGCGTGGTAGACACATCCGAGTAGTGCCGGTGAACATGAGCAAAACGCCACGATTAGGTTTTGGGCCACGTATCGGTGGGGCACATATGAGTACAACAGGCCAACTAGCCAAACTAGACCACCGAATGCTCCAACCAGGGGGCTGTGCCACAGTGTGAACAGAAGTGTAGTACTGGTGAATGTGCTAAGTCTGAGCCAGAAGCGCCAGAATGCACGTGGGTTATCGTGAGCCAGGTACTTTTTCTTCTTCACATCGTGGCCACGGTCTATCCAGTCGTTGAACACCATAATGCTTCCGGTCAGGCAAGCGAAGTTGAGTGTGCTCCACCATAGTACCGGCCATGGGGCTGGGTCGTAGCGCCAGCTAACTACTGCGAGAAGTGCAGCAAAAACCATGGTTGACGGGCGGCAGCTTCGGAACAACGCGTTCATGGCTTATCAACCAAGCGCCTAAGGTTGCGTGTACAGGTACGGGCCAAATACAGATAGATCCGACTTTGTTGATACAGTCGGGAGTAGAAGTCGCTGGCAAGAAAATCAGCCAGTCGTTCAATGTAGTCCAGCTGTTTGTCACGATCCAGGAAAACATTGTAAACCGTTGATTGTTTGTCCTCTTGCCAGTCAAGGGCGTCATCGACCAGCTGCAGATTTGCTCCGTACTGTTCGATTTCGTCCTGGCTGTACTCCGAAAGCCACCGACTGTTGATGATTAACCGGTAGAAACGCAGCGATTCGCTGCCTCTCTCCAGGGTATCATTGGTCAGACAGTCGCCCCAATCGTTTTGGAACAGACGTCTTGCGATTATACTCGCCTCATGTTGGTTTGGGTGTCCGACAAGCAATTTCTCTAGCAGTTGGAACGACAGCGAGTCGTCTGGATTGTCCACTCGTACCCAGTCAGTCTCGTAGTCGTAGATGCTGGAGAGTACGGCGCAGATCATAGCCCAGTACGATTGCTTCTCGTCCCGAGACGTGTCTGTGAACCCGAGGAATGCCAGGTACAGGTTGATGGTTTTTCGCCACAACCTTAGGCGATCAGTCCACTTGATCGTCGTGAGTGCCCAGATAATTCCCAGGGCGTGGTACAGGTTTGCAACATGGTGCATGTTTTGGCCCTCCATTGGCCGTCCGCAGCGTACTATTTTTAGGAGCGCAAGTCAACCGCGGTTCATTGACTAGCTTACGGGGTTGTTTTATGATGGTTGGGTATGAATATCAACCAAAACCGTGTAGCCACATTTGCCGAGCGTGTACCAAAACTACTCGAAGTGGCGCAAACATTAAATGACGCTAAAATCCCGTGGGTAATTGGTGGTAGTGGTTGTTTGTTTGTGTTTGGTAATGAACGTGTACCCGAGGACGTGGATATTTTTGTAAAAAATAGCGATCATGACCGCGTGGATGAATTGTTTGGTATTCAATCATTTACATACACTTCGTCACTCGAAAACGTGCGTAATTCCAACCCATTTGGCGACCATGCGCTCCAGTGCACGAGTCATTTGCGGATTAGCAAAGGGGATCGTGTGGTAAATTTCGAAGTTACGGGCGCGATGCTTAGTCAGGCGTGGCGCGCAGAGCACAGTGGTGTCGCCTTGTTTTTTATGCCACCCGAGGACCCGCTACTCATCAAAGCCTTGCTCGACCGCGGTCCCGAAGTAGGGAAGCATGACCGTGAAGACATTGCGAAATTTTTACAAATCAATTCAGACATCAACCGCAAGTATTTGCAGGCTCGGGCGCAATCACTTGGTGTTTTGGATTTAATTAATTTTGTATGAAGTCAACCACTCAAATGGTGCTCGTGGCAGGCATAGTCGGGTTTTTGTGTCTTGGTTTTGGCGTATACGCGGGGTATTTACTTGCCCAACCAAATATACCGGTGTATGCACCGGCTGGTTCGGATCTTTCGGCGACGCGCCCGGTCGAAGAGGTAAAACCAGGTCAAGTTATTGAACCGGACGTATTCATGACCCTTAACTTTGGTACGCGCATAACCGTGCCAAAGGGTTGGAAGGTGACTCTGCTTGAATATGGACTCGATCCGCAAAAGGCACAGTACATAGTCAATACAGGCGATCAAGAATTTGGTTTGACAGAAATTAAGGCCAGCGTGTGGTCTAGGGGGCCTTGGCTCGAAAATCAGGGAAATTCCCCAATGGAAAATCGACCAATTGCGCTTACGGCTTTGAAGCAGGTTTACGAAAATCAGGCACTGACCGAAACGTTTAATCGCATTTTTGACGAAAATGCGGGCGAATTTTTTGGGTATTCGTCAAACAACCGGGTTGCTCGCCGCTATGTAGCAAGCGCTAATAATAATTTCCGCGGCCTATCATTTTTTAATTTGAATGGTCAATCGTCCGTGTTGTCGCCGAATTATCACGTAG
>CAYQNA010000003.1:76818-90212 GCA_964418775.1 uncultured Gammaproteobacteria bacterium | reverse complement strand
CGTCCACCAGGTCGCGAAGCCTACCCTGGCGACGTGTTTTATCTCCACTCTCGTTTGCTCGAACGCGCTTGTAATTTGAACAAAGAAAACGGCGGTGGTTCGATTACCGCACTCCCAATTATCGAAACTCAGGGTGGCGATATTTCGGCATATATTGCGACCAACGTGATTTCAATTACCGACGGTCAGATTTTCTTGGAAAGTGATTTGTTCTACCGCGGTATTCGCCCGGCGCTTAACGTTGGTTTGTCCGTGTCGCGCGTAGGTGGTTCGGCCCAAATTAAACCAATGAAAAAAGTGGCGGGTAGCATGAAGCTGGCGCTCGCGCAGTTCCGTGAACTCGAAGCGTTTGCTCAATTCTCTAGCGATCTGGATGCAGATACAAAAAAGCAAATTGAACGTGGTCGCCGTTTGACTGAACTTTTGAAACAGCCACAATTCAGTCCAATGTCTGTAGCTGTCCAGGTTGCCGTAATTTACGCGGCTAACAATGGTTTCTTTGACGCCATTCCAGTTGAAGGAATTAGCACTAAACAAAACGATTGGGTCGAATTTTTGACCAGCACTAAGGGAGCGCTCCTTGATAAGATTGCTGGTGGCGATTGGAGCGGGGAAACCGAAGCTGAATTAAAAGACGCTGCTACTCAATTCTTTGCCTAATATGGCTGTTAATTCCAAAGCCATTAAACAGCGGATCAAATCCGTGAAAAACACGAAGAAGATCACCAAGGCCATGGAAATGGTCTCGGCTGCTAAGATGCGCAAAGCCGTGAGTGCAGCACTCAGCACGCGTTTGTACGCCACGCTCGCGCGTGAGCTGTTGCAGAATTTGGCGCGCCGCAGCGAAGTTGAGTCACCATTACTTGCGACTCGTCCAGTTGAAAAGCTGCTCGTGATCTTGGTTAGCTCGAATCGTGGTTTGTGTGGCAGTTTTAATACCAACTTGTTCAAAAAAACCGCCACTTTACTGCAGGAAAAAATAAGCATCAGTCGCCATCGTGTGAGTGGTGGAGCCGATGTCGTGCCTGCAGCTACTATTCAGGTTGATATTATTGGTGTGGGTAAAAAAAGTGCCTGGTTTGCCAAAAAAGGCGGCCACAATTTGGTCGCTGCGTTCGATAACTTGAATGAGCGTCCATCGTACACCCAGGTGTTGCCAATTTCGCAAACGGCCATGAGCGAATTTGTGGCTGGTACGTATGACAAAGTGGTACTTGCGTACACTAACTACAAATCCAGTTTAGTGCAAGAAGTAAAAATGCGTCAGCTTTTGCCAATTTCCGGACCAGATTTGGAAAAAATGTTAGCAGACCTGCCAACTGAGCCCGAGAGGTTGGACGTGGACCCAGAACAGTACATGTTTGAACCAGACCTGGACACAATTGCGCAAACTGTGTTACCGCGTTTGGTCGAAATTCAAGTGTATCAAGCTGTGCTTGAATCAGCGGCCAGTGAACACAGTGCGCGCATGGTGGCAATGAAGAATGCCAGTAGTGCAGCCGGGGACATGATTAATGGATTAACTTTGCAATTTAACAAGGCTCGCCAGGCCGCGATTACGCAAGAAATTGCGGAAATTGCCGGTGGTGCCGCGGCCCTGGAATAATTTTATGCCTATGAACAAAGGAAAGATTACGCAAATTATCGGTGTGGTAGTCGACGCGCATTTTGACGACAAAATGCCCGAGATTTTTCATGCCTTGGAATTGACTCGCGAAAATGGCGAGAAACTTGTATTTGAAGTGCAGCAACACTTAGGTGGCGGTAGCGTGCGCGCTATTTCGATGGGCGCGACCGATGGGATTGCTCGCGGGGCCGAGGTTGTAGATACAGGTGCGCCAATTTCGGTACCAGTTGGTGAAGCTACGCTTGGTCGCATGTTTAATGTGGTTGGTGAAGCGATCGATGGTAAGGAAGCCCCAAAGAAACCAAAGCTCTATCCAATTCACCGTCCAGCCCCAGACTTCAAGAGCCAGTCACAGAAAACGGAAATCTTGGAAACTGGTATCAAAGTTATTGACTTGCTCTGCCCATTCTTAAAAGGTGGTAAAGTTGGTTTGTTTGGTGGTGCTGGTGTGGGTAAGACCGTGATTATTCAAGAACTTATTCGCAATATTGCCCAGGAACACGGCGGTTACTCCATGTTTGCTGGTGTAGGTGAACGCACCCGTGAAGGTAATGATTTGTACCGTGAAATGGAAGAGTCAGGCGTGCTTGCCAAAACCGCGCTCGTGTTCGGTCAGATGAACGAACCACCAGGAGCCCGTGCTCGTGTAGCCTTGACCGCGCTCGCCATGGCCGAGTATTTCCGTGACGAAGAAGGTCGTGACCTCCTTTTGTTTGTGGACAACATCTTCCGCTTTACGCAGGCTGGCTCCGAAGTTTCGGCCCTCCTTGGTCGTATGCCATCGGCCGTAGGTTACCAACCAACATTGGCCACAGAAATGGGTGCGCTCCAAGAACGTATTACTTCGACTGACAAGGGTTCGATCACTTCTGTTCAGGCTGTGTACGTGCCAGCCGACGACTTGACTGACCCGGCTCCGGCCACCACCTTTGCTCACCTTGACTCCACTGTGGTGCTCAACCGTGCGTTGTCCGAAATCGGTATTTACCCAGCGGTTGACCCGCTCGACTCAAGCTCGACCATGCTTGACCCACAAATTGTGGGCGAGGAGCACTACAAAGTGGCTCGCGATGTGCAAAAAGTGTTGCAGCGCTATCGAGACTTGCAAGATATTATTGCGATCTTGGGTATGGAAGAATTGTCTGACGAAGACAAACAAACCGTTTCCCGCGCCCGCAAAATCCAGCGCTTCCTGTCGCAGCCATTCTTTGTGGCTGAACAGTTTACTGGTATGCAGGGTAAGTATGTGCCAGTGGCTGACACTGTCCGCAGCTTCCGCGAAATCCTCGACGGTAAACATGATGATAAGCCAGAAAGCGCCTTCTACCTCAAGGGTGGTATTGAAGACGTGGTTGCTGCCCAGTAATTTACTTAGTGCCGTATGTCTTTAACACTCAAAATCGTCAGCCCAGACGGCGTCACGTATGACAGCGCGGCCGAGTCAGTTAGTTTGCCAACCGCAACTGGCGAAATCACGGTGTTGCCACACCACGTGCCACTTGTAACTGTACTCAAGGCTGGTGAAGTGCGTATCAAAGCACAGAACCAAGAGTTTTCGCTTTCTGTGTCCAGTGGGGTAGTGGAGATTCGTCCTAATAGTGTGGTTTACGTGCTTGCCGAAACTGCGGAACGCGCTGAACACATTGACCTGTCTCGCGCCGAGGCTGCCCGTGCTCGCGCCGTCGAACTCATGCAGACCCAGGAGCGCCTGGATGACGAAGATTTTGCTCGTCTTACGGCCAGTTTGGAAAAAGAATTGGCCCGCCTCCGTGTTGGCCACAAATACCGCAACGTTGGCAAGGCATAGGTTTTCAAACGCTCAAAAAAGACGCCCTAAAGCGTCTTTTTTATTAAGGTTGACAAAATCTTAAATAAACAGTATAATGGCGACCCAAGTGAGTTTTATTATTTATTCCCGCATTTTTTATGCGCTGCAACTCCTGCGACACCTCAATTCCTGAAGATATTCAATGCCCGGATTGCTCCCGGTGTGAGTCTTGCTGCAAAGGCCATAGTTCCATGGGCGGGGATAACGAAGACATGTTCTAATCCCGGCTCCAGACTGGCTTTGCATAGACCTGCACTTGGTGGTGCAGGTTTTTATTTTTGCCTATGAAGTACAATCTCGCTGGTACGCTCAAAATTTACGCACGGTTTTCCTGGGCCTATCCTTGGACAGTGTCAGCCTTGGTTGCAACAACCGTTGTCGGCCAGGTTTTAAGTTTGGTGGCCCCACTTCAATATAAAGAGTTTTTTGACACGCTTTCCACCAATGCGCCAGGTGCAGGCGCAATTCTTCGCCACATTCTTTTTGTCATCGCTCTTATCTACGCTGCAGAATGGGTTATGCGTCGCTTGGTGGCTGCGGCCGGCAACCGTTATCAGACCATGGTGGCCAAAGACCTATACGTTCATTGTTTTGCCTATCTACACAAGCATTCTTTTTCATACTTTAATAATAATTTTGTCGGTGGACTGGTTAAACGAGTGAATCGATTTGTAAATGCATTTGAGCGTGTGTCAGACCGTTTGTTTTGGAATGTTTTGCCGCTGTTGGTAAACGTAGTGGTAATTTTGATTATTCTTAGCGTAAAATCTTTTTGGTTAGGTCTAGTAGTGTCTGTGTGGATTATTTTGTTTGCGGGTATAAATTTGGCACTAACCAATTATAAGCTAAGGTATGACATGGCCCGTAGTGCGGCCGAAACCAAAGCCAGTGGTTTATTGGCGGATACAATTACGAATCATAGTAATGTGAAGTTGTTCAATGGTTATGATCGTGAACGTGCTGCTTTTACGGCGGCCAACGAAGAAGTCCGTCGTTTGCGTAAGTACACGCTTGACCTTGATTCATGGTTTGAGGTTCTTCAGACTTTTCTTACTTATACGCTCGAAATCGGTGTTTTGTATTTGGCGATTATTTTGTGGCAGAACGGTACAATTACGCTTGGTGATTTTGTCATGATCCAGGCCTACTTGCTCAATTTGTTCTGGCGCATTTGGGATTTTGGTCGTATGATTCGTCATACGTTTGAAGATTTGGCCGATGCCGAAGAAATGGCTGTAGTATTGGCCTTGCCACACGAAATTACAGACACAGCCAGTGCCAAACCGCTACAAGTAAAGCAAGGTGTTGTAGAATTTAAGGATGTTTCATTTTACTATCACAAAACTCGTCCAATTCTAACTAACCTTAATTTAACAATCGCCGCCAGGGAACGGGTCGCTTTTGTTGGTCCATCAGGTGCTGGAAAATCAACAATTACTAAGTTACTTTTACGTCAGCACGATATTACTGCTGGCAAAATTAGAATTGACGGTCAGGAGGTGCGTAAGGTCACACAAGAAAGTTTGTGGAATGCAATTAGTTATGTGCCGCAGGAACCAATTCTGTTCCACCGTTCGCTTCTGGAAAATATTCGCTATGGTCGCCCCGATGCGACTGACGAGCAGGTGATTGAAGCAGCTAAGCGGGCACGTTGTCATGAATTTATTAGTGAATTACCAGAACAATACAAAACATTTGTGGGGGAGCGCGGAGTTAAACTCTCGGGTGGCGAGCGCCAACGGGTGGCCATTGCGCGTGCGATTTTGCGCAATGCGCCAATTTTGGTACTCGACGAGGCTACTTCGAGTTTGGATTCAGAGTCGGAACACTTGATCCAGGAAGCTCTCGACGAACTTATGTGTGACAAAACCGTGATCGTAATTGCTCACCGTCTCTCGACAATCATGAGCATGGACCGCATTGTGGTAGTTGACCGCGGTGCAGTGCGAGAGTCAGGTACACACACCGAACTTTTGGCACAGAATGGCTTGTACCGTGAGTTGTGGTCAATTCAAGCTGGCGGTTTTTTGCCTGATGGCAAATAAAGGCTCAAACTTGTTTGGTAGGCTATAAAAAGGTATGATTTGTCCATACCTTTTTATTATATGAACCGTGAACTCATCCGTCGCCTGACTCCTATACTTATTTCGGCAGTGGGGATTATTTTTTTCAAATGGGAGGTCGCCACTTTTTTGTTGTTTTTTTACACCGACAGTCTGTTCCTAATTATTTTTGCATTTTTAAAGAGCGGTTTGGCCGTACAATCCGACTATATTTGGAAAGCAATTCCATTCGATGCACATGCGTATCCACAAAAAACACTGCGGTATGGAGCCACGGGTTTATTCGGGTTATTTTTGGCAGTGTCTTTTGGGATTACTTGGTTTACGGTTGGCTTTAGTGCGGCTAATGGTATAGCCGTGACCTTGGCTCTGCTCGTGGCTGTAGCTAATCACGTATATGATTTTATTGTCTTCCGCCATACTGAACAATACAAAAAAGTAACCGCAGCTTTTTGCATTTTTGCTCCCTATAAAAGGGCATCAGTGTTCTTTTCTGCGGCTATAGTCAGCGTAAACGCGGGGTATCAATTTGCCGTGCACGCTCTATTATTTTTCCAGATTGCCTTCGAGGTTCACTTTTGGCGCCTCGAAAAAGCCGAACGACTAAAAGAGGTCGCTCCCAAGAATTGACAAAAAACCTAAAATCCGCTACAATAGGGCAAATTTTTACCCCCCTATGGAAATCCGAAATATCGCCATTATTGCGCACGTTGACCACGGCAAGACTACCTTGACCGATGCCATTATGCGCCAAACTGGCATGGTTAGCGAAGAATCACAGGCCTCGATGGACTCTAATGCGCTCGAACGCGAACGCGGCATTACGATTTACTCCAAAAACGCGAGCGTGACCTACAAAGGCACCAAAATCAATATTGTGGACACTCCGGGACACGCGGACTTTGGTTCCGAAGTTGAACGCGTGCTTCGTTCAATCGACTGTGTGCTTTTGATTGTTGACGCACAAGAAGGGCCAATGCCTCAGACAAAGTTTGTGCTCAAAAAATCGCTCGAACTTGGCCTTAAGCCAATTGTCGTGCTTAACAAAATTGATAAGCCAGCCGCAGACGTGAATCGCGCACATGACCAGGTACTCGAACTCTTCATGGACCTTGGTGCGAACGATGCCCAGCTCGATTTTACGACTGTGTACGCGATCGGTCGTCAGGGTGTGGCCAAGCTCAAGATGGAAGACGAAGCTAAAGACCTGACTCCGCTCCTCGATACAGTTTTGAAACTTGTGCCACCAGCGCCAAACAATGTTGACGCGCCATTCCGCATGCAGCCATTCAACCTTGGCTACGACAATTACGTTGGTCGTCTTGCAGTTGGTCGCGTGTACGAAGGTAAAATTAAAGTTGGTGACAAAGTTGTGGTTAAGAAGCCAACGGGCGAAACACGCAACAGTAGCATTACCAAAATTTTCACCTTCAAAGGCATGGAACGTATCGAGGATACGCAGGCTAGTGCCGGTGACATTGCTATGATTGCTGGTGTGGCTGACATTGATATTGGTGAAACAATTTGCGTGAATACAGACCAAGAGCCATTGCCAGCCATTAAAGTTGACGAGCCAACGATTTCCTTGAATTTCTTGGTTAACTCATCACCATTTGCGGGTAAAGAAGGTAAGTTTGTGACGAACAGCCAGATCCGCGAACGTCTTGAAAAAGAACTCGAAGTTAACGTGGGTTTGAAAATCGACTTTTCGGCCGCTGACCACTACAAAGTGTATGGCCGTGGCGAATTGCATGTCGCGATCTTGCTCGAAAACATGCGTCGCGAGGGTTTTGAAATTCAAGTTTCGCAGCCACAAGTAATTATCAAGGATATCGATGGGGTAAAATCCGAACCATACGAAGAAGCCACTGTAGATGTACCAGAAGCCTTTGCTGGTACGGTAATTGAAAAACTTGGCAAGCGTAAAGGCCGCATGATTGACATGCGTCAGGCCGATGGTCAGACCCGTATGGTGTTTGAAATTCCAACACGTGGTTTGCTTGGCTACCGTGGTCAGTTTGTGATGGATACCCGGGGTGAAGGTATTTTGTGCAGTCGCGTGCTTGAGTTCCGTGCTTATGCTGGCGAAATCGAAAAGCGTGATGTTGGTTCCATGGTTTCCATGGAAACTGGTAAAGCACTTGGTTACTCGCTCTTCAACTTGCAGGACCGCGGTACACTCTACATCCCAGCCAACACCGAAGTGTACGAAGGTATGGTCATTGGTAACGTTAGCAAGGGTCAGGACATGGTTGTTAACCCGATCAAAGGCAAACAGCTCACTAACATGCGTGCTTCTGGCTCGGACGATGCTTTGCTCCTTATTCCACCAATTGAACTCACACTCGAGCGCGGCCTTGAAATTATGGCCGAAGATGAATACCTGGAAATTACCCCAAAAAGTGTTCGCTTGCGCAAGCAGTTCCTAACTGAATCCGAACGCGTACGCGCTGGCCGCAAGGGTTAATATGACTTCGCTCCACGTTAGCAACATTGCGTTTCAGGCCACGGCTGCAGATTTAACCAATTTGTTTGCCGCCATTGGCCCAGTAAAATCGGCACGCATTGTGACTGATGAGGAATCTGGTCGCTCTCGTGGTTTCGGATTTGTGGAGATGAATGACGAAGTTGCCGCTGCTCTGGCACTCGACCGGTTTAATGGGTATGAGTGGCTTGGTCAGCAACTTACGGTTCGTCCGGCTCGTCCAGAATAAAACAAACAATAAAAAAACTCCCGATTGTTCGGGAGTTTTTGTTTCTGGGCTTAAGCCGCAGATGGGTTAACGTTCACGTATGTCGTGAGCTTGAGCTTACCGTCAAAGCGTGTGCGCTTCTTGCGTTTGAACTCAGCTGTACCGTTTACAGTGGAGAAGAGAGTATCGTCGCCACCTTTGAGAACATTCTTACCAGGGTGAATCGCAGTACCGCGTTGGCGGACCAAGATTGTGCCGGGTTTAACAGTTTCGCCGTCGCCGACCTTCACGCCCAAATACTTAGGTTGTGAATCGCGGCCCAATCGGGTACTACTACCGGCTTTTTTATGTGCCATAAAGCAGTAAAAATTTAGTTGTTCCGTAGATTTCCCCCTCTCTACCAAGAAGAGTACTGGTCTACAGCAATGGGCCCAGTATAAAGGACAAAGGTCTATTTGTCAAGGGTGGTGAATTAGGCTATAATTGTGCCATATGCGCTTTGAATGGTACCCCATTAGACTTCTATTTAGGCAGCGGGTGGTGCGGATGTCCCTGGCCCTGAGTGCGCTCACCAATCTCGTGGCTTGGGTTGTGCTCTGGCTTGTGCCGCGGCCAGTTGATGGCGGCCAAGTCTTCCTTCATTACACGGTTATTTTCGGGATTGATAAAATCGGCAAATATGGTGAGCTGTTTGCCGCTCCGCTCTGGGGAGCCGTTATCTTGCTCATTAATATGGTCATTGCGTGGCTCATTTTCCCCAAAGCACCAGCCATGGCCGAATTCTTGGTTTTGGCCACTGTTTTTGTCGAAATCGGAACCTTGCTCGCGGCCGTCCTTCTTTACCTTACCAATACTTAAGCTATGGCCCAGGCTCGCGCTGATTATGTCTTGTTGTCATATTTTGGCGTTTGGCTTTTGTTTGGCCTCTTGGTTTTGAGTTCCGCCGGTGTTGCTGTTGGGCTTGATGTTTTTCAGGACCCGTACTTTTTTATTCGCCGTCAATTATTGTATGGGGTTTTGCCCGGTTTAGTGTTGTTTTGGTTGTGCGCGCGTATTCCTTATACAACATGGCAGAAATACGCAAGCCTGATTTTTGTCGGGAGTTTATTATTACTCATGATGGTGTGGATACCAGGGATTGGGACCAGTTTTGATAAGCACGCGCAAAGTTGGCTAACGTTTGGCGGATTTTCGTTTCAACCTGCCGAAGTTGCCAAGCTCGCCCTCATTATTTTTTTATCATACTATCTAACACGAAAGGGGAGTGGAATTACGTCATGGGAGGCGGGTTTTGTGCCAACGCTCGTGGTGGCTGGCGTGCCTGTGTTATTAATTTTGTTACAGCCAGACTTAGGAACGTCGCTGATTTTTTTGGGAATTATTGCGTCGATGTTGTATGTGGCAGGTGCGCGTCTGGCGCATTTGGGTGGGTTGATGGCCGTAGGTGTAGTCGGGGTTTTGTTAATGGCGTTTGTGTCGCCCTATCGGTTTGACCGTCTCATGACGTTTATGCACCCAGAGCTTGACCCGCTTGGTATTGGTTACCAAATTAACCAAGGTTTTCTGGCAATTGGGTCTGGCGGTTGGTTAGGTTTAGGATTGGGGCATTCACGCCAAAAATTTCAATATTTGCCCGAAGTCCAGGCTGATAGTATTTTTGCGGTTGCGGCCGAAGAACTCGGTTTTGTGGTTGTGGCCGGTTTAATTGTGCTGCTCGTGTTAATTTTCCGCCGCGGTTTGCAAGTCGCACGCGCCGCGCCAGACCAATTTGCGCGACTCGTCGCAGTGGGTATTGTGTCATGGTTCATGATTCAAGCGTTTTTAAATATTGGGGCCATGGTTGGACTCTTACCACTTACGGGTGTGCCACTACCATTTATCAGTCATGGGGGCAGTGCGCTGTTAATTGCACTGGCTGCAGTTGGTGTTTTGACTAACATAAGTAAATATCGTTCCGAATAATATGCACTCACGCTACAAAATTTTATTTTCTGGCGGGGGAACGCTGGGTTCGGTCACGCCGCTCCTGGGTTTGGCTGCGCTGCTCAAAAACAAATATCCCGAAGCCGAGATTGTGTGGGTGATTACCAAAAATGGCCCAGAGCGTACGCTTTTAGAAACTGCGGGATACAAATATATAACCGTGCCATCGGCCAAACTTCGTCGCTATTGGTCGTGGAAAAATATTGGTGACTTTTTTACATTTATGGGTGCGTTTTGGCACGCCAATTGGATTTTGTGGCAAGAGCAGCCGCGTCTGTGCATTAGCGCGGGTGCGTATGTGTCTGTGCCACTTCACTGGGCGGCGTGGTTGCATGGTGTGCCGACGTGGATTCATCAACTCGATGTGCAGCCTGGTTTGGCCAATCGTTTAATGGCCCGCGTTGCCCGTTTAATCACCGTCGCATTGCCGCAATCAGTGCAGTTTTTCCCACGGCGCAAAACTGTAGCTGTGGGTAATTTTGTTCGTCCAGACATTGGTAAAAGTTCGGCCGCTACAGGTCGGGCATTTTGGCACATTAGCAACCATGACCCACTAGTCTTGGTCCTGGGCGGAGGCACTGGGGCCGAGCGCGTTAATGAGTTAATTGTGGCCGCGGCGCCGCACTTGCTCTCGAGTGCACACATTGTGCATAGCCTTGGCGCTGAACGTCCATCCGAAGCAGCAACACGTTTGGCAGCACAATATCCAGGTCGCTATCATGCCGTGCCATTTTTGGGTGCAGCCATGGCCCAGGCCTATGCCGCTGCGGACCTCGTCATTACACGCGGTGGTTTTGGGACACTCACTGAACTTGCAGCGCTCAGCAAAGCCGCCATTGTAATTCCCAAACCTGGTCACCAACAAGCCAATGTTAAATATTTCCTGGATAAAAAAGCGGTGATTGCCGTTGATGAGCGACTCACTGATGGTGACCATTTGGCGCAAGTTATTCGGCATTTATTACAACAACCAGCCTTGCGCGCACAACTAGGCGCACACTTGCACACTGCCGCGCCAGCTGCCGAGGCAGCCCGCGTCTTGACCTTGGTCGAACGCTTCCTCTCATAATTCTCTGCTTTGTGCTATACTAGCGGCACTGTATGCCTCAATCACATTTGCTTAGACCTGGCGAACAACGCGCGGACGACGATGTGTGCGTGTTTGCACAAACCAATTACCGCAATCAACTGCGTCGTTTTGGTATTAAAACCGATGACCGTCGCCGTCACATGTATGTGATTGGTAAAACCGGTATGGGTAAGACCACGCTCATGGAAAACATGGTCTTGTCCGATATTTACAAAGGTAATGGTGTCGGGATCGTGGATCCACACGGCGATTTTGCGGAAAAAATTATTGACTTTATTCCACCGCACCGTATCAATGACGTGGTTTATTTTAATCCGTCCGACGTTGATTTTCCGATCGGGTTTAATGTTTTGGAAATTAAAAACGAAAAGCAAAAACACTTAATTGCCGCCGGACTCATGGGGATTTTTAAAAAAATTTGGCCCGATGTGTGGAGTTCGCGCATGGAATATATCTTAAATAATACAATTTTAGCATTACTAGATAATCCTGGTTCGACATTACTTGGTATCAACCGCATGTTGTCTGATCGGGCCTACCGTCGCAAAGTGGTGCGCAATGTTAAAGACCCGGTGGTAAAGGCATTCTGGCAAACTGAATTTGCGGCGTACGAGGATCGTTATGCCAAAGAAGCCGTGGCCCCAATTCAAAATAAAATCGGGCAATTTTTGTCTGCATCGGTAATCCGTAATATGGTTGCGCAAGTCACGTCCACGATTGATGTGCGTGAAATTATGGATAGCAAAAAAATCTTTATCATGAACCTGTCCAAAGGCCGTATTGGCGAGGATAACAGTCGCCTACTCGGCGGTATGCTGATTACTAAGCTTCAGCTCGCGGCCATGGAGCGTGTGGATATTCCCGAGAACGAACGTAGTGATTTCTTCCTGTACGTTGATGAATTCCAAAATTTTGCCACGCCAAGTTTTGCAAATATTTTGTCCGAAGCGCGCAAATACCGTCTCAGCTTAATCATGGCACACCAATATGTGCTCCAGCTCGACGAGGTCGTGGCCGCGGCCGTGTTTGGTAATGTGGGTACAATTGTTTCGTTCCGTGTTGGTGGTGGTGATGCCGAAGCTTTGGCCAAAGAATTTGGTCCTTTGTTTACCGAAGAGGATTTAGTAAATTTGGCTAAGTACCAAATTTTACTCAAACTCATGATCGATGGCGTAGCCTCGCAACCGTTTAGTGCGCTCACCATTCCGCCGATTGGTAACGCAACTGGCTCGACCGAAAAAGTTGTGCGTGTGTCGCGCGAGCGATATGGCAAAAGACGCGAACAAATCGAAGAAAAGATTGTGCGCTGGAGTGGTATGGGTGGTGATAATGACGCGATTGATACGGAGAAGGCGATTGAAGCAGCACCAATCCCCGAAGGTGTGACTGGCTTTGAATTTGTTGGTGAGGCAGTAAAAGTTGACGCTAACGTAAGTAAGCCGGTTTCATTGTCTGCTCTTATGCCTGGGGCGGTGGAAAAAGCACCGCTATCCAGTGCAGTTGGTGACCGTCAGCCTGCGTATGCGCAGCAACAACCATCGGGCGATGGCACCAAGAAAAAACGCAAGCGCAAGCGTAAGAAAAAGTCTGGCGGTGGGGGAGAAGGGAACGGCAATTCTCAACACCCATCTCAGTCTCAATCACAACCTCAAACAACTGCAATTGAACTCCCACCACCGCTCGCTCTTAGTGAATAAACACCCCACCCGGGGTGTTTTTGGTTGACAAAATCGCGCTGCACGACTACCATTATCCCGACCCTCCCGTCCCCAGGTGGATGTGATGAGGGCAAGGAGCCAGCATGAAGGATCGTTTCCGGTGGTTCGAGGTGTTTCGAGCGACGCATCAGCGTCACAAGTGGTTACAGGCTCGGCCCAGCCAGTCCCGTCGGGCGTGGTGTGGGCCCCGGCGCCAACGTCGCGACTCGCGGCGTGACCGCAGACGCCCCCGGCTGAAGGTGCCTGTCGCCGCCGACTGAGCGACGTCGAGGCCGCCCTCGCGCACGGCCCGCCCTCACCTCGAGCCCCCTTGTCCTTTGCCGGCGACTCCCGACCCCTCGGTCGAGTCGCCTGCATTCTTAAGAAAATAGGTTTCTGTTTCTTTGAGAATG
>CAYQNA010000003.1:0-76718 GCA_964418775.1 uncultured Gammaproteobacteria bacterium | reverse complement strand
CACCCTTTTCAGGTATAATGGGCGCACATTGGGTAACGGCGTCTCAGCAAGGTTCCCAAAGCCCGTACAGGGCAGGTCGATTTTAGTAGAAGTCTCAAATCACTTTGGGAACCCAAAAAAGTTTAGAATATGAACTTTGGTCCTCGTCAGATGGTTAGTGTGGACATGTCGTGCGCTTCGTGCGGCAACCACATTAGCGAACTGCCATTCCAACCAACTAGTGGTCGTCCAGTTTATTGCAACGAATGCAACCGCGCTCGTCGCAATGATCGCCCAGACCGCTCAGCAGGTCCTCGCGCTCCACGTCAGATGTTCTCTGTGAACCTCAACTGTGGTGATTGCGGTACTGCTATCACTGAGTTGCCATTCCAGCCTTCGGGTGACAAGCCAGTATATTGCCGTGCTTGTCTCCAGACTCGCCGCGGTTAAGGCGTCTCCAAAAAAATCCCTTCAACCTCGGTTGGGGGGATTTTTTAGTAGAGGCTATGTCCAAAAAAACCCGCAAGAAAATTTTAGTGGCCATGTCTGGCGGAGTTGATTCGTCGGTCGTGGCGGCACGTTTGGTAAAAGCTGGTCATGATGTGACGGGCGTGTTTGTCATTAATTATGATGCGGCGGCCCCAAACTGTTGGTTGCCTGATTATCGCGATGCCGTGCGTGTGGCCGCGCATTTGGGAATTCTAATTCTGCGTTGGAATTGTGTGGCCGAGTACCGCGCCCGTGTGCTTGAATATTTGTATGCAGAATATGCGGCCGGTCGGACTCCAAATCCCGATGTGTTGTGCAATCAGTATGTTAAATTTGGGGTGTGGCTGGACAAAGCCCGCGCGGCTGGTTTTGATTATTTGGCCACTGGCCATTATGCGCAAACTCGCGGCGGTGCTTTATTAAAAGCCAAAGACACAAACAAAGACCAAACCTATTTTTTACACCAAGTGACACGCGAAGCTTTGGAGCAAACCTTGTTTCCAATTGGCGACCTAACCAAACCACAGGTCCGCGCCCTGGCCAAAAAATGGCAATTACCCACCGCCCAAAAAGGGGAGAGTATGGGGATTTGTTTTGTGGGCGAAGTGCCTATGAAAGAATTTTTGGCCGAAAAAATCAAGCGCCAACCAGGTCCAATTATCACGGCCGAGGACAAAGAGGTGGGGCAGCACAGTGGCTTGCCTTTTTATACAATTGGCCAACGCCACCAACTCGGGGATACTGAGGCTGTTGCCAATCAGGGCCAGGCTTGGTATGTTATAGCTAAGCGCCCGAGCGATAATACGCTCATTGTTGGGCCAAAAAATCACCCTAAATTGCAGTCGCGCACGATTCACGTCAGTGAGTTGCACTGGATTGGGGAAGCGCCAACCAAACCATTTACTGCCCAGGTGCGTTTGCGTCAT
This sequence comes from uncultured Gammaproteobacteria bacterium, assembly GCA_964418775.1. GTDB lineage: Bacteria > Patescibacteriota > Patescibacteriia > Magasanikbacterales > UBA922 > 2-12-FULL-41-16. Next base: position 75,324 of record CAYQNA010000003.1, on the reverse strand, counting down.
CGCGGCGCCCTGCACAAAGCGCAGATTGTGCCAACGGCGCAAGGTTGGGAATTGCGTTTAGAGCAGGCCGAGTGGGCCGTAGCCCCGGGTCAATTTGCGGTTATTTATCGCGGCACTGTTTGCCTTGGTGGTGGCGCAGTGACCGATGTTGTTTAAGTATATGACTGAACTTCAAAGTCGTTGGGCCATTGGTCTTGCTGCCATTGTTGCCATTGCCTACGATATTTTTTTCTGGCGCGAAGGCTTGGGCAATAATTGGTTGTGGTTTACGGCGATTTTTTTGGCCGCCGCGACTGGCGTTCTCGTCATGGCCAAGCGCTGGCACAATAGTTGGGCGGCCTTGCCTGCGTTTGCAGCCATTGGTTTTGCTGTCAGCACTGCGCTCTATGCCAACGAGTTTGTAACCAGCTTAGCGCCCCTACTTACGATTCTACTTGCTTTGACATATATTGGTTTGGCTGGTTTTAGCAGTGGTGTGGTGTGGCAGATTCGCAATTTTGCTTTTTTTGAACATTTTGAAACTATTTTTATAGGCTGGCGCGCAACATTGCACAATGCAGCACAAGGACGCGAAGGTTTGCTTCGTCAAATCGGCTACGGTCTTTTGATTGCGGCGCCATTTGTCATGGTTTTTGGTTTGTTGTTTTCGTCAGCCGACATGATTTTTGCAGATTGGCTCAAACGTCTTAATGTGTGGGAATATGGTTGGCGCACACTCCGCACCTTGCTCCTGGTCATGATTGGGGTTGGTTTCTTTGCCACACTCGGGCGCGGCAATGGTAGTGCCGAATTTCGTCCTTGGACTTGGAAAATGCCAGTGGCTACGGTAGGTGTGGTGCTGACGCTTCTCAATTTGTTGTTTGCCTCATTTGTGGCCATTCAAATTAAATACTTTTTTGGTCAGGCCAATTATGTCCTGAATAGCGGTCTTTCGTACGCTGAATACGCGCGTCAGGGTTTCTTTGACCTCGTCGCGGTCATGGTTATTGCGGCTGCGATTGTCGTTGCAGTGTATCGCTCGTATGCCAGCGTGGCGCGCAGTTGGCTCGTGACAATTTTGCAAACCGTATTTGTGGCTCAAGTGGCAGTGGTCGCCGTGTCTGCACTCAAGCGTATGAGTTTGTACCAAGACATGTATGGTTTTACGACCCTCCGTTTGTATGTGGAATGGTTCATTTACTTTGCGTTGATTTTGTTGGTGTTCGCGGCTGTGGCCCTGATCACGCGTTTTAGTTTCCGTCGTTTTGCTGGTGCAGTGCTCGCGCTCGGTTTGGTGGCCAGCACAATCATTTCGTGGATCAATGTAGACCGTCTCATTGCTGCAAATAATATTGCGCGGTGGTATAATGGTCATAAGCTTGACACAGAGTATTTGTCCACGTTGTCTCTCGATGCTGTACCCGCAATTGCTAATTTGTTTAAACCTGAGGTTTTTAATAAGTTATCAAAGTCGCAGTACGACGACATTGCGGCGTATTGGACTGCTAAGCAAGCAGAGGCAGCCAGTGTCACGCCATTGTCGTATACCCTTTCGACCATGCAAGCCAAAATGACGTTTGCAGAAATTGATTATAAATTTTAAATATGCTTTCGGCTAATGAAATTCGCACACGGTATTTAAATTTTTTTAAAGACCAAGGACATGTGATTGTCCCTTCGTCTTCGCTGTTGCCAGACAATGATCCAACCACGTTGTTTACTGGTTCAGGCATGCAGCCAATGATTGCGTATTTGCTTGGCCAGCCACACCCGCTTGGCAATCGCCTGACTGATTCGCAAAAATGTTTCCGCTCCCAAGATATCGAAGAAGTTGGCGACAATCGACACACCACTTTTTTCGAAATGTTGGGCAACTGGTCACTTGGTGATTATTTTAAACAAGAACAAATTCCCTGGATGTGGGAATTTTTGACTGACATGGACAAGGGTCTTGGGTTGGATCCGCAGCGTTTGTATTTTACGTGCTTCCGTGGTAACGAAGAGATTGGCATTCCGCGCGACGAAGAGGCCGCCCAATTGTGGCAAAAATTATTTGCGCACAAGGGGATTGAGGCAACGATCGTTGATTTCCCTGAAGAAAAAGGGATGCAGGGTGGTCGCATTTTTTACTATAATGAAAAAAAGAATTGGTGGAGTCGCGCGGGCGTGCCAAGCAAAATGCCAGTAGGCGAGCCAGGCGGACCAGACACCGAGATGTTCTGGGATTTTGCGCCCGAGTGTGGTGAGGGGCACCTGCATGGTGAGATGGATAATGCCAAGTGGGGTGCGGTGTGTCATGTGAATTGTGACTGTGGCCGCTTCATGGAAATTGGCAACAATGTGTTCATGCAATATCGCAAAACCGAAACTGGCTTCGAGGAATTACCACAAAAAAATGTGGATTTTGGGGCTGGACTTGAACGCTTGGCCGCGGCCGTGCTCAACAATTCCGACATGTTTGCGATTGATTTCTTTGCGCCAATTTTTGCGCGCCTCCAGGAACTATCTGGGAAAGTCTATGACGCAAAATCCGAAGATGCCCGCAGCACTTATGCGTTCCGCGTAATTGCTGATCATATCCGCGCGGCTACATTCCTCATGGCTGATGGTGCACTACCAGGTAACAAAGATCAGGGTTATTTTACGCGCCGCTTAATTCGTCGTGCCGTGCGTTATGCGCACAATTTGGATATTAAACAAAATTTTTGTGCTGACATTGCTGCCAGTGTGGCCGAGAAATATCGCGAGGCTTATCCGGATTTGTTTGCGAAAATCGAAAGTGTAAAAACCGAAATTGCCAAAGAAGAAACCAAATTCCGTCGCACGATTGTTGATGGCATGAAAAAGTTTGGTGACTTTACCAAGCATTTGCAGGCTGGCGAAGCCGTGCCAACTGCGCAAGTGTTTGATTTGTATCAATCATACGGCTTCCCATTTGAAATCACACAGGAGCTCGCGGCTGAGCGTGGATTTGTGGTAGACGAGGCCGCCTTCCGTGCTGAAGTTAAAAAACATCAGGAACAATCACGCGCTGGATCTGAACAAAAATTCAAGGGTGGTTTGGTAGACCACTCAGATATGAGTGTGCGCTATCATACCGCCACGCACTTACTGCACTCGGCTGTACTTGAAATTCTTGGGCCGCACGCCGTGCAGCGGGGGAGTAATATTACGCCCGAGCGTTTACGGTTTGACTTTGCGCACAGCGAAAAATTAACTGACGAACAAATTAAAAAAGTCGAAGCACTGGTAAATGCCGCGATTGAACGCGATTATCCGGTGTCATTCCAGATTATTCCACTGGCCGAAGCACGTGCCAAAAAAGCGATTGGTTTGTTTGGGGAGAAATACGAAGACATGGTTAAGGTCTACACCATCGGCGACCCCGAAGGCTTGCCAGTGGCCGATGTGAGTGCGCCAACGTTTAGCCGTGAATTTTGTGGTGGCCCACATGTTGAGCATACCAAACTCGTTGGCGGCAAATTCAAAATTTTAAAAGAAGAAGCCGTGAGCGCGGGTGTGCGCCGCATCAAAGCAATTGTTGAATAATATGGGGGTGCGCCTGTCCAAATTACTCGAACGCGTCTGGGCCCACCGGATACAGTTTGCCCGTTATGCTCTGACCGGTTTTAGCGCTGTTGCTCTAGACATGGGCACTCTCTATGCGCTTAGAGAGTGGCTTCACATAGACCCAACGTGGGCCACAGGCATTAGCCAGGTATTTGCGGCTACATATGTCTTCATGCTTAACAAGAAGTGGTCGTTTGAGGCTGCTGGCCGTACTCACTGGCAGGCTATCCGGTTTTATGCTTTGGCTGGGACTAATTTAGGTATTTCGGTTACATGGATGGGCTTTTTTACCCATATTTTTGGCGACCACTGGTACTTGCTCATTCGTCTGGCCAATATTGTCCTAGCCACGGCCTGGAATTTCCTTTTGTATAAGTACTGGGTGTACCGCCACTAACTGTGCATAACTAAGCCTAATTTGTAGACTTGACAGCCCGTCAGCCCTGGGGTATAATAGGGCACGTAATTTTCTCTCATGCCTAAAGACAGCGTTTTGGAGGTCCGTGGTAAAATCGATGAGGTTCTACCCGGAGCAAAATTTAGGGTAATTTTGGAAAATGAGCTAGTGGTCATTGCCCACTTATCAGGGAAAATGCGCGTCCACAATATTCGTTTGAGTATTGGGGATGAGGTCAAAGTAGAGCTTTCGCCCTACGACTTGACCAAAGGTCGCGTGACCTACCGTTTCTAAAACTCAATAAATCAACCAGTGCGGTGGAGCTAATGACTAGCGGCCTTTAAAAGGGCAGGGTCAAATATTAGCTATGATATCGCGGCAGTGGTTGAATTTTTTTGTTTATAGGGGAATTTAGTAATTTAAAATTTGGGAATTTTATTACAGTATGAAAGTGACAGCCTCAGTTAAACCTCGTTGCAATAAGTGCAAAGTGGTGCGTCGTCGCCAGGTAGTTCACATTATCTGCGAAACTCCACGCCACAAACAGCGTCAGGGTACTAAACAGCGCATTAAAGCCGCTTAATATTATTCAGTATGCGTATTGCCGGTGTAACTATTCCAAAGGAGAAGCGTCTCGTAATTGCGCTCGAGTATATTTACGGGATTGGTCCAACCACTGCTGCTAAAATCGTAGCTGCAGCTAAACTCCCGTTGACCAAGCGTGTGAGCGAGTTGACTCAGGACGAGCAGGACATGGTCCGCACAATTGTTGAAAAGCAACACACCACCGAGGGTGACCTCCGTCGCCAAGTGCAGGCCAACATTAAGCGCCTCAAGGATATCAAGGCTTACCGTGGTGTCCGTCACATGCGTCATTTGCCAGTTCGTGGCCAGCGTACCAAAACAAATTCTCGTACCGTACGCGGTAACAAGCGTAACTTGGCAGCCAGTGGCAAGAAGCCAGCGGCTCAGAAGACCTAGTCTTGATTTAACTGCATTATATGGCTGAAAAGAAAGTTGTAAAAAAGAAGAAAGTCCTTAAACTTGTTGCTCATGGACGCGCCTATGTTCAGGCTACTTTCAATAACACAATTGTGACGTTGACTGACCAGAACGGTGATGTAATGGGTTGGGCAAGTGCTGGTGGCGCTGGTTTTAAAGGCGCCAAAAAGGCCACTCCATACGCTGCTGGTATGGTGGTCAAGAAGGTGCTGGAGTCTATCAAAGACGCAGGCCTCAAAGAAGTAACTGTGTTTGTTAAGGGTATTGGTGGTGGTCGCGAAGCCGCTATCCGCGCTTTTAACACCAATGGTGTGCAGGTGCTCGGGGTAAAAGATATGACCCCAATGCCACACAATGGCTGCCGTCCACCAAAGCGCCGTCGCGTCTAATTTGGTAACTATTTTGTTCTGATATGGGAAGATTTACTGGTCCACGTAATAAAATCGCCCGCCGCTTTGGCGTTAATCTTGGCCTCAAGAGTAATCCAGCCAAGGTTGCCCGCCGTTTGAATCAGCAGCCTGGCGTCCATGGTCCTGGCAAGCGTGTTAAGGCACCATCGAGTTTTGGTAAGCAACTTTTGGAAAAACAAAAAGCCAAGTATATTTATGGTATCCGCGAACGCCAGCTCCGTCGCTATGTTGACGAAGCCACTCGCGTAAAGGGTGACTCTGGTGTTCACTTGCAACAGGCCCTCGAAATGCGTCTCGACAACGTGGTGTACCGTATGGGTTTTGCTCTTACTCGCGCCCAAGCTCGCCAAATGGTGACTCACGGCATGTTCTTCTTGAATGGCAAGAAACTCGACGTGGCTTCGCACTTGGTTAAGCCGGGCGATGTCGTAACCGTTAAGCCAACCAAGGCCAAGAGCAAGTTGTTCGAAGGCATGTCCGAGAAATTAGAAAAAGCCACCCTTCCATCATGGGTGTCCAATGATTCTGCCGCCCTGTCTGGTAAAGTTTTGAGTGAACCACAGAAGGACGACTTTGAGAAACTTTTTGACGTTACCCTTATTATTGAGTATTTCTCTACCCGCTAATATGGAACACATTCTCATTCCGTCCACGATCGAGTTTCAGACAACTGAAAATCCATTGGTTGGTAAGTTGGTAGTGACTCCATGTCACCAGGGCTATGGTACAACTTTGGGCAATGCGCTCCGCCGCGTGCTCTTGTCCTCCATCCCAGGCGCAGCGGTTGAAGCTGTGAAGATCGAGGGTGTGCAGCATGAATTTGCTGGCATTGACGGTGTGCAGGAAGATGTCATTGATATTTTGTTGAACTTGAAGCAGTTGGCCGTTGTGTCCCACAGCGACGCGCCAGTAAAGCTGACATTGACTAAAAAGGGTCTTGGCCCAGTCACTGCGGCTGATTTTGAAAAGAACGCTGATGTGGAAATTATTAATCAGGACGCCGTTTTGGCAACTGTTACTGACGCGAAGAAAACTTTCTCCATGGAAGTTATCGTAGGTCGCGGCTTGGGCTATATCCCAGCTGCGGAAAAGAACAGTAAGAATCTCGACTTGGGCACCATGCTCGTAGACTCCTTCTACTCCCCGGTTAAGGATGTTGGCTACGATGTGGAAAACACCCGCGTTGGCGATATTACTGACTACGAAAAATTGACGCTCACCATTGAAACCAATGGTACGATCATGCCTCGCGAAGCAGTGCGTGAAACGACTAAGATCCTGATGAACCACTTCAGTATTATTCTTGAAGCGTCTGAAACCTCTAAAGAGGCGTAAGTTTTGACCTGTTATGAGACATCAGAAAAAATCTGTAAAATTAGGCCGCGAGGCTGGTCCACGCAAAGCGCTGTTGCGCAGCTTGGCCGAAAGTTTGGTTTTGCACGATGGTATTAATACTACCAAAGCCAAGGCCAAAGCTGTTCGCTCGGTTGTAGAGCCATTGGTTACCAAAGCCAAGCGCAATCAACCAAGTGACCGCGAACAAATCACCAAAGTGTTGTACACCAGCGATGCCATGCACCGCTTGCTCACCGACATTGCGCCACGTTACACAACCCGCGCCGGTGGTTATACTCGCATTATTAAGATCGGCCGCCGTCGCAACGACAGTGCGGAAATGGTCAGAATTGAGTTTGTCTAATCCTATGGCATTAACTAATCCCGCTCCACGCACTGTGGAAATCGACGCGGCTGGTCAGGCCGTAGGTCGTGTGTCAACTCAGATCGCCATGGCACTCATGGGCAAGGATAAGCCAGGCATGGTGCCTCACCTTGACCCAAACGTGTCAGTGGTTGTAAAAAACGCTGGCAAGGTAATCTTTACGGGTAAAAAATTAGCCCAGAAAGATTTTAAACACCACACCATGCATCCTGGTGGTTTGAAAACCGTGGCCATGGCCAAAGTCTTCAAGCAGAGTCCAGCCGAGGTTATGCGTCACGCTGTTAATGGCATGTTGCCAAAAAACCGCCGTCGCAGTGACCTTATGAACCGCTTGACTATCGAAGCCTAATCTGAATATTTATGGCTACTAAAGCAAAAACAACTGGTGGCGCAGAACGCGCTGTTGGTCGCCGCAAAACCGCGGCTGCCCGCGTTCAAATGGCCCCAGGTAATGGTACAATTACAGTAAACGGCAAGACGCTCGAAGCGTACTTCCCAGTCGCACTCTGGCGCGAAAAAGTGGTTGCTCCACTTAAGCTCGCCGGCCGCGAAGGTCAGCTCGACATTAGTATCAAAGTTAGCGGTGGTGGCGTTCACGCCCAGGCTGTGGCTGCTCGCCATGGTATTGCTCGCGCTTTGACCAAGTGGAACGAAGACCTCCGCCCAGTGCTCCGCGCCGAAGGTTACTTGACACGCGACGCTCGTGCCAAGGAACGTAAGAAGCCAGGTAAGCGCAAAGCTCGCCGTGGTCACCAGTGGAGAAAGCGTTAATCCGCAATTTTCAAAATCAAGAATCCCTCGCCCATGTGGTGGGGGATTTTTTGTTTTCAAATTTTTTTAGTTGCGTTTTTGGCTTGTTTATGGTATTTAAAAGCCAGACCGCAGTGGTCTCAAGCGCAAGAGGTGACAATGAAGGATCTTCCCATCATCGACCTCACCAGCACGTTGGCGGGTGAGGATGACCTAGACACGGCGCGCACGCTCGTCGATGCCCTGCACCGGTTCGGTGCGGTCATCGTGCGGGATCCGCGCGTTCTCACGTCTGGCGAGGACGTGCAGGTCCGGACCATGGCTCAGCAGTACTTCGCGCAGCCGTGGGAGCTCCTGGCGTCAGATGTGCGTGAGGAGCTCGGGTACCAGGTCGGACTGACGCCCCCGGGCGTCGAGAAGGCGGTCGAGTGCGCGGAGTTCCTCCGGACGCTCAACCCTGAGAACTACCCGACCGTGTGCCCCGCCGGATTCGCGGATCCCAAGATGCGGTTCATGTGGCGCGCGGGTACGCAGCCGGCCAAGACGCGGTTCCCCAAGCTGAACAAGCGCGAGGAACAGGTCGTGCCGGCCGTGTTCACCGACCTGTGGCCGTCCCTCATGGACCGGCAGGCTCAGGTGCTCATCAACACCTCTCTCACCTGCACGATGCTGGTGGAGCGGGGGCTCGGGCTCAAGGCGGGACGGCTCACGCATCGACTCATCGACGGTGCAACGATCCTGGCCCTCAACGCCATTGACCTGAGCACGTTGAAGGTGGGCGACGTCATCAACGCCTGCCACAACGACTTCGGGTTCCTGACGGCGCACGACCGCTCGACGTTCCCGGGGTTGGTGATCTGGCTTCGGGACGGCACCAAGCTCGAGGTCTCGATCCCGCCCGGGTGCTTCCTGGTGCAGGTCGGACAGCAACTCGAGTACGTGACCGGTGGGTACTTTCTCGCGGGGTACCACGAGGTCTCGTGCACGCAGCGAGCGGCGAACTCCGTGATCGGGGCAGTGGCGGATGGACGTTCGCCGTTCCGTGTTGCACGTTCGCTCTTCCTGCATCTGCATACCGACGCGGTCATGGGCGTCATGGAGGAGGCGCCCGTGGACCATGACAATGTGTCACAGAGGTATCCGCCCACGCTCGCGGGCACGCGCAGCTGGGAGGTCCTCATCGACATTGGTCTCGCCACCCGCGAGGTCGCGGGCGATGAGCTCATCCCCATCACCGACGGGGACATGACGGCGCTGATTTGACATCAGCAACAGGAGGACGGCGCTTCGCGCGCATCTCCGACGGCATACGCCGCTGGCTCCTTTGGGAACCACCGCAGCCCGTCGGAGTCAGTCAAAAGCAACTCTTACCAAGAGTTGTTTTTGTTTTTAGTTTATATTATGTACAGGGCAGGGGATTGATGGTATTATTAAGCCATATTTCTATGGCTTCACTGTTCAAAAACACGAGCTTTATGCTCGCGGCTTCGATTGGGCAAAAGGTGATTTCGCTCGTGTATTTTGCATTAGTCGCGCGTCTGCTCGGACCAGAACAAACTGGTTTGTATACGTCAGTGCTCGCCACAACAACGATTGCTGTAGTGTTTGTAGATTTGGGACTGACAAACGTGTTTATTCGTGACACGGCCCGTGACCCAAGCCGGCTACCGGTTGCATTGGGCAATATGCTCACCGTAAAGTTGGTAACTGGCCTACTCTCATATGTTGGTTTATTGCTCGCCGTACATTGGTCTGGGTTTGGACCGGAATTTTTGCTGCTAACTGCAGTGTCTGGCCTCACAATGTTGTTTGATTCGCTGCACCTAACATTGTATGGCGCGCTGCGTGTGCGCGGGGAATTAAAGTATGAAGCGGTTGGTATGGTTGCGAGTCAATTCATTACGCTTGTAATTGGTGGCGCGGCTCTGTGGCTGTGGCGCGGTCCGGTCATGCTTTTGTTGGTTGGTTTTTTGGTCGCGTCTATGTCTAACGCGCTGTATGCCTGGTACCAATTGCGTGGCGCCGGTGTGGTGGTCAAATGGCGTTGGCCCGGCTCACATTTTAAAAGTTTGGTAATTGCCGTAATTCCATTTGCTTTGGCCGCAATTTTTAACCGCATTTATTCATACCTCGACGTGCTCATGCTCAACCGTCTCGCGGGCAATGCCGCGACTGCGCTGTACAGCACACCGTCAAAAATCACGTTTGCGTTTCAATTTATTCCACTTGCATTGGTCGCGGCTCTGTATCCACGCCTCAGTGAATTTTACCAAACGAACAAAGCTAAATGTGCGCAAGCGTTTACCGATAGTTTTGTGTATTTGACGCTCATTGCACTGCCAGTGACATTAGGTTTATATTGGTTAGCCGAACCACTTACTCTGTTTTTGTTTGGCGAAGAGTATCGCGGTGCAATTGTTCCGTTGCAAATTTTGGGCCTTAGTTTGGCGTGGGCCTTTGCCTCGTTCCCAGTTGGGGCCTTGCTCAATGCGAGCAACCGTCAGACCCGTCAAACTATGCTAACCGGTATTGTGCTCGTCATAAACGCTGGTTTGAATTGGTATTTTATTCCGCATTTTGGCGCTGTGGCCGCAGCGTGGGCCACGCTCATTGGTAATGTGGTTTTGACTGCAGGTGGATACATGCTGATGCCGCGTGACGCGGCGATTAAACACGGTACGATTTTACTCGCCATCATAAAAATTATCTTTGCTGGTGTAGCCATGTCAGCGGCGCTCTATATTTTGCGGAATCAATTGCATTTTATTGCCGTGGGTGTCATTGGATCAGCGATTTACGCGCTCTTTATTGTCGTGCTTCGCGTGATTGCACCAACACATTGGCAACAATTATTTAGCAAATTGTACCGTCGCCCAACCCAGCCTACTGTATGAAAAAAACTCTTATAATTTCACTTGAATATCCACCACAGGTCGGTGGGATTGCCACGTATGTGCACGCGCTCGCAAGTGCGCTGCCAGCCGAACAGACAATTGTCCTTGCTCCACCCGCGCATGATAATGAAGAATGGGACAAGGCTCAGACGTACCGTGTCATTCGTGCACCATTTTTGTATCCTGCATTTGTGTGGCCTCGTTGGTGGCGTTTGTGGCGCGAGGTTAAACAATTGGTAAAAAAAGAAAACGTCGAACGCATTTTGGTTCATCATGTGTTGCCGGTTGGGTATGTGGCCCAACTCGCTGCGCGTTTGCTCAAAGTTAAATTTGTCGTGTTCTCGCATGGCACAGACATTGCACTCGCGACGCGCACGAATTGGAAAACCAAGCGTCTGCGCCAAGTATTGCGCCGTGCTGACGCCGTCGTGTTTAATAGTCAGTCGCTTTTGTCGCGCGCCCTCGCCCGCGTCCCTGAATTTCAAACTAAATCTGGCGTGATTTACCCATGCCCTGATGAATTATTTTACACACCGCCTGCATCAATTGATTTGGAAAGAGTTCGCACTAAGTTCGCACTCGAAGGTAAGCGTGTGCTCCTTACGGTCGCGCGTTTGGTTGATGGTAAAGGTTTTCCACACCTGATTCCAATTTTGGAAACTGTGCTCAAAGACGACCCGAACACCGTGTGGATTATTGTGGGCAGTGGTCCCAAAACTGCTGAAGTCGTAAACCTAATTCAAAAACACGGCTTGCAAAATTCCGTGCGCTTTGTGGGCGAAGTTGCGCACGTAGATTTAAATTTGTACTATCATTTGGCAGACATTTTTGTCCTCCTCACACATCCGGATAATGGACAAGAAGAAGGGCTTGGTTTGGTGTTTTTGGAAGCCGCCGCCGTTGGACTGCCGGTTATTGCGGGTAAAAGTGGTGGGGTGGAGGAGGGTGTTAAACACAATCAAACCGGTTTTATTTTCGATGTGTATAATCAAAAAGCCGAAATTAGTGCGGCAATTGTGAATTTGCTCCATGACCCAGCACTTTGCGAACAACTCGGCCGCGCTGGCCAGGCCCGCATGCGCGCTGAATTCAATTGGACTCACCAACTGTCCGGCCTTCGTGCCTGGCTTGAGTAAATTCTGACCCTAAGGTATAATTTCCCCGTATGAAAGCCGAAACGCCCCGAGTACGCCGGTTTTTTCAATCCCGCCTATTTTGGCTGGTCACTGTGCCGCTGCTTATTTTAGCCCTTGTTGGGCTTGGCCGCGCCTATTACCAGGACTACCAAGTGGCCCAAGAAATCCGCGCTTTGCAAGACCAGGTCAGCCAGCTGCAAAAGAAAAAAATCGAATCAGCGGCGCTCCTGTCCTATGTCATGAGCCCGGATTTTGTCGAAGAACGGGGGAGAACCGAGCTTAATTTAAAAAAGCCCGGCGAACGCGTACTGGTAATTCCCCAAGAACATCGTGCGACTGGTACTACAGTCAATGGACCCTTGCCCGAGTCCAAAGCCTCAAACCCAGTGCGTTGGTGGTATTACTTTACAGTACATCATTTACCAATAACTGAATAATTTATTTTGTATGGATGAACAAAAAATGCCAGAGGTGGAAGTAATTGACAGTGCGCCAACCAGCGCCCCAAAGCCTGCACGCAAAGTGTGGATGCCACTTGTGCTCGGCACTGTGGGCGCCATTGTGATTGGTGCGGCTGTGGCCGAGGGTTACAGTATTTCACGTGTTTACAAAGGTGATATGTCCAATTGGTCAGCCACAACGGCGCGTATGTTTGGTTTGACTGCCGCCAGTGTGAATGGCGAACGGATTAGTTTTTCCGACTACATTCGTGACCGTCGCTCCATGAATCATTTTTATAAAGCTAACGCTGGCCAGGAATCAGCTCCAGCCAGTGAGCAGGAAGAGTCCGACCGCGTGCTTAGTCGTTTGGTGGTGAATCAATTAATTGCCAAAGCAGCGACTGAACAGAATGTGATTTTGCCTGACGAAGAATTCAATAAAGCACGCACTGATTTCTTACAGCGTTTCGAGGGTAGTGAAGAAAAAGCCGAAGAATTCTTGAAACAGAATTACGACCTCGAACTCGATCAATTCATGGACCACGTGGTGCGCTCAGTTTTGCTTGAACAGAAATTAGCCGAGTCTTTTATTGCCAAAAATGGTGGTGATGCGGCCAAACAAAAAGCCGTCGATCTCGTGGCTCGCGCCAAAAAAGGCGAGGACTTTGCTAAACTCGCTAAGGAGTTTGGGACTGATGCCACCAAAGACAAAGGCGGTGACCTAGGTTGGTTTGGTCGTGGCGCCATGGTGCCAGAGTTCGAAGCTGCCGCATTTGCACTCAAAGCTGGCGAAGTTAGCCCAGAGCCAGTGCGCACTGAGTATGGTTACCACATCATTAAAGTTGATGGTGTCCGCACTGTAAAAAGTAAAACCGCTGGTCAGCCAGACGAGACCGAAGTACGTGCCCGTCACATCTTGGTCCCAGTTGACAGTGCGGTGTATACAGCTTATATTAAGAACCTTATTGGCAAGGCCGATGTACGTGTTTTTGGTTCGCTCCACGACCCATTTGCCCAGCTCAAAGCCGAGGCCATGGGTGCTGGGGCAGCTGCCGCAACAACTACAAAATAAAATTCCGGGGGAGATTAAAATCCCCCTCGCGCGGGTATAGTATAATGGTAATATGTATCCTTCCCAAGGATAAGCCAGGAGTTCGATTCTCCTTACCCGCTCAACTATGAACGCAACAATTAAAAGACAGCGCAATCCTGATGAGCCAAAGATTATTCGCGATGGTGAGCCTGCAATTTTAAGCGAGGGTAGAATTGGTGCAATTGTGCAATTTCCGGTTTTGGTTGACGAAGGTCATGGATATGTGGAAAAAAAGTTTGAGAAATTTGTGCGTGCGCCAGGCACACGTATTATGGCTGTTCGTGATGGAAAAATATTTTTCCAAAAAGAAGCGCGGTGGGAGAAAAACAATGTGCCTGATTGGCGTTTACCGGGCGGCAAAGTTGTGGATAGTTTTGTTGAATACAAACAGTATCTCGGCAAGGAAATTCCTGAAGAAATAATTTTGGCTGCAGCCGCTAAAGAATTGGGCGAAGAAGCTGGTTTGCAAAGTGAACATTTTTCCGTGTTTTGCAAAAAAGAAGACGGGGCCACAGTTGAGTGGGATTTGTATTACGTGGTGGCCGAGGATGTATCGACGCTTGAGGCGGCGCTGGAGCACAATGAAGGCGAGGACATCCACGATACTGCCTGGCTCAGTTTTGCCGAGATTATTGAGAAATGTAAAACAGGTGAAATTAGTGAGGGTCGAACAGTGGCGGCTTTGCTGGAGTATATTAAGCCTAGTTTTAGCTAAATTAAGCCAAATATACCGCTTTAGACTTGCTCCAAAAGGGGAGTTGTGGTATGCTGTTTCTACTTATGTCATCCCCGGTTTTTCGTATCGCAAGCGTTTTAGCCCTGGTAACCCTGGTTGGTTGGGGCTGTACCAAAAAGGCTGACCTGGCGGTCCAGACGGTCCAAGAGACCAGTTTAACCTCTACTACCCCTGTGGAGGCCTCTTCGGGCACTCAGGCCACGGGTACACAGCCAGCCGGCCAACAACAGCGCCAGGTGGTGCCAAATGCTAATACAACCCCTTTGGAGGCCCTTAGAAAGGCCGTGGGCGGCCAGGAAGCCCCTCGCACGGTCAAGAGCGCCGAAACCTACCAAAAGGCCCTGGGGACCTACCAATATCGTCTTCAATTCCTTAACTGCCAGGCCAACCCAAGCCGTCTGACCCTTAAGGCCGGCCTGCCGCTCATGCTCGATAATCGCGATAGCGAAAAGCACACCTTTAAAATGGGCAAGCAATCCTTCTCGGTGTTGGGCTATGACTATGTCATTGCCAAAGCCCCAACCGCTGGCACATACACCATCATTTGCGATGGTGGTGGTGCGGCCGAAATTCAGGTGCAGGGTTAATTGACAAAACCATCTTCTCCAATTATAATTTTGGCCTAGACCGTTTGCCGCTGCACTTCGTGCATCGTCCAAACGCTCGGAAATGCTTGAGCCAGCTCAGCATTTCGCTCGCTTATTGGCCGATGTAGCTCAGTTGGTAGAGCGGTACACTCGTAACGTACAGGTCGCCAGTTCAATCCTGGCCATCGGCTCAGATAAACTGCCCTTAAGGCAGTTTTGTTTTATGGAAAAATGGAACTATATATAGTTATCATAATTGACAAGCTATATATAGTTTCAATTTTGCGTCAGCGGGCAATTGGTGATAGGATTGTGTCGTATGAAAACTATTGAATTTTTGGGCATGGCCCGAGCAGGCAAGACAACGCAAATTAATCTCCTCAAAAAATATTTGCAAAAACAGGGTTACAAAGTCGCGGTGTTAACTGATCGCGAACGCGCCAGTTCATTGGCCACTCCACCAACTGAAGGCCTCGCTTACACACTCGTATTTTTTGCCGCGGTTGTTGAGGCGTATTACAAACATAAAGACAAAGTTGATTATTTGCTCATTGACCGCGGTATTTTTGATGTTCCAGTGTGGGCCGATGTGCGTCGCCATTTTAAAGAAATTTCTATCGCCGAAAATCAGGCCCTTAAAACAACGTTCAAACGCTTCCAAAAATTTGTGGATGGTATTATTTATTTTGAAAACGCAATTGATTTGTCACTCGACCGCCACACAAAAACCAAACAGGAAGCAGTTGACGAAGTGGCGATGAATGCACCGTGGCTCAAGGTTCTGGCAAATTCATACAAAAAGAATTCGCGACCAAAAGCTAAATTTCTAAAGATTAATGGCACTTGGGCCAAAGACGATACGCACCAGCGAATTGTTAGTTTCGTCGAAGGTAGTTTAAATTAGTGGTTTAATAGCCAAATATGTCAATTCCTATCTACTTTTTGGATGTTTACGGTCTTACAGTTAAAGATTTAAAGAATGTTGATAACAAAATTACTCTTTTTGTTACGTTTGCCGAGCCGCCGCTTAAAAAAATGCTTCCGCTTTCTGTGTTAGAGCGAAAAAAGTTTGCGCACAAATATTACAATGCGTTATATCAAAAGTTAGTATCAAACTTTCCGCTCGTTGAAGCTCGTCACGGCGAGGACGGTTGGCCTCTTAATTTAAGAAAAGCTACGATTGTAGTTTCGGGGCAGACGTTATATCAAATATTGAATCAAGCCACTGGAGTTGAATCATTGGCTGTACAGAGGATTATCGGAATGAAGCCAATTAAAACCAAACAAATTTTTCCAACAAGCTGGTTTTATTTTATTGCTCTTTTTGAAGAGCGGGTAAGGGGCAAAAATAAAGGGGTACATATGCGACAGGAAAAAGTCCTGTTGGTATTTGCGCATTCGTATAATGAGGCCGAACGTAGGGCCAAAAAGACGGTTCGAAAAATGGAAAAAGTGTACTTTGATCAGAGGTATCAATTAGTCAAACATACCTTTGTTGAATTTCTGGAATCTCGCTATGCAGGTACAGATAATGAAATAATTAACAAGTCAGAGTCAAACATAATTTTGAGCCGTATCGTCGAGCCGGGTAAAATTACGGCGCAAAATGCATGGTTGTAAATTACTTTTTTATATGCAAATTCCAATCTGGGGGTTAGATTTGTACGGTCTAAAAGAAAAAGATTTAAAGAGTTTAAGTACCAAAATTGAAGTCACAGTTTTCTTAGAGTGGCCATCGGTTAAAAAAATGGTGCCCTTGACTGTACCGGAGCGTAAAAAGTTTACCGAAAAGTTTCTCAAAGATTCGTTGCAAAAAACAATGGCCAATTTTGCTTTAGAGGATGTGTTCGTGCGTGATGAGAACCATCGTGAGCCAGATATCTTTAAAGCGGTAATCACTGGTCCAAACTTGCACAGATTGATTAACAGCCGCGCGGCAATTCGTGTTGTGCAGATTGATAAAATACGCGGACGCAAACAGATTACAATTACCAAATTACCTAAACGAGAGTCGGACTGGCATTTGGTTACCGGATTGTTTGTGTATCAAACAAAAGGGAAAAGTTATGGTACTCAGCAGCAAGAGGGTCGCGCATATCTTGTGTTTGCTAAATCGCTTAAAGAGGCAGAACAAAAAGCAACGCGGGCGTTCAAGAAAATGGAACACATGTATCTTGGCGGAAAATACGACATTATGCGCAATAAATTTGTAAAGATTGTTGACTCAAAAGTTGTTGTTAGTGAAAAAGGACAATTTAATACAAATGAACTCTACTTTATATCTTCGCAAGACTTGTTGCCGGTTAAGATTACGTCAGCCACAGCCTGGAAGTAGGTTGTGGATAAACCAGTTGCATAAATTTTAAGGCATGATATAGTATATAAGTATGAAGCACTCATTCACTAATAATAACAATAATTACTCTGCCTAAGCGGTGATTTTTTGCACACACAAAACTCTCCGCACAGGAGAGTTTTTTATTCCCGGGTAGTTGAGTTGGTACAACACCGCGCTGTTAACGCGGATATCGCTGGTTCGAGTCCAGCCCTGGGAGCACTATGAAACTGGTGAGTGAATAGTGACATGGGGATGCCAATGGGTCACAAGATTTTTTATTGTGGAATCGATTTTCTTTTTGTTTGGTTGGGCTAAAACAATAAATGCGACATGACTAGTAATCAGCGCAAATTGATTTGCTTTTGGCGTATATTTTTCTAATTGTGTGAAGCGTTCGTTAAGATATTTTTCCCGAGAAACACGTGGAAAATGTTGGTAGAGAATTAGTGAGAATCCTTGTTTCCAGAGTTGCGCAACCTCATCAAAATAAACATATTTACTACAAGCCTCAGAACCTGGTTTCATTGATTTAGTTTCGAGCCCGTTATCTGGGTCTAAAAATATAAGTGAATTTTTTGGTAAAGTCTTTGTAAAAGAGGTTAAACTTTTTTGACGAGATTCTTTATTCGCCGTCCATTCATCAAAACACTCATTTGCGCCTGTTAGCAGAGCGTGTTTTTGTAAAATTAATAAATTGCGGTGGTTATTTTGTAAACTTTTTTGGATGACATCAAACAACGGCGGGTCGTAGTGCCGCCATTGATCGGGATTTTTGAGGTATGTTGTGCGTGAACCATCTGAACTTTTGTCATCAGGCGTCAGGGTCCAGTGAATGCCAAGTGGGATGTTGGCACGACATAAGCCCCGCAGGAGGCCGTGTTTAATGTAATCCGTTTTATCCCCAAAATATTGGTGTTTCATGCGATTAGTATACAGGCCCCATGAGGTTGGTCAAGCGATTGACTTTGAGTCGGTGTTTCGTTAGTATCCCTGTAAACCACTCACGGGGTGTGAGAAAATGCCTGAGGGAAAAGTGATCGCAGTCTGCATCGCGCCCGCAGCGGGTGCACCGATGCGTCTTGTTGATGAGGTCCGGGCCGTCGCTGGCCAGGGCCTCGAGGGGGACCGGTACTGCACGGGGAAGGGGAGATTCAACAAGGGGAACGTGGGCCGACGGCAGGTCACGCTCATCCGAGGCTGCTTCTTCGAGGGAACGAAGTTCGAATACGCCGACAGTCGTCGCAACCTCATCGTTGATGCGGCCGAGGGTGAGGAGCGCTTCGAGCTCATTGACCTGGTTAACGTGGAATTCCAGGTCGGAGAGGCAAAGTTCCGCGGCATCAAGTACTGCGACCCCTGCCCGCTTCCGGGCAAGCTCTCCGGCAAGGGTGACTTCCGGAAGGCGTTCACCGAGCGCGGTGGCATTGTTGCGGAGATCCTTGAAGGCGGGATCATCCGCGTCAACGACGCCGTTATCACGCCCTCCAAGGGCTACTAATCGTTCGCCCGACTGCAACAGTTGGCGAGCGACACGTGAGGTGGTTGTCAGAGAACCGTCCAATACCGTGCTTTGTTTCTGAATTTCAAGAGCAGGGCAGGAGGTTGGACGGTTTTTTGTTACCCCTTGCTTTTTAGGGTATACTAGGCTATAGTGTTGGCTTATCTGATTATTTTTTAGCTCAATTATGATTAATTTTGACAAAGTGGGCCGTGGCAAAAGTGGTGGCAAAAGCAAGTCAACGGAGTGGGGTTTTAAAAAGCCTCGCTATCCAAAGTCTGACCGCGCTGAACGCGGGGACCGTCCTGCTCGCTCGGCCATGATGTATGACGCGACTTGCGGCCAATGTGGCAATGAGTGCCAAGTGCCATTCCGTCCAAACGGTCGCAAACCAGTTTTGTGCAGCACTTGTTTTGGTAAGCAAGACAGTGGCGCCAAATTTGGTCCAAAGAATTTCGACCGTCCACGCTTTAGTGAGCGCCCTCAACGTTCATATGGGGCTGATAAGGTTGATAGCAACGTCAAACAACAGCTCGATGAAATTAATGGTAAGCTCAATCGCATTTTGCAAATGCTCGAGGAACAAGAATAATATAAAGGGCCTTAATCGGCCCTTTTTTGTTTTGTAAAAAATGTGCTATACTGTACGCACTAGCGTATGATTAACCTGACTAATGTCAGTAAGCACTACGGCCACAAAAGTGTTGGCCTCGATAATGTTTCGCTCGCAATTGCGCCGGGCGAGTTTGTGTCTATTGTGGGTCAGAGTGGCACGGGCAAGACCACACTCGTCAAAGTTTTGATTGCCGAGGAGCGCCCGTCACATGGCAAAATTGAAGTGGGTGGCTGGGATATTACTAAAATTGCGTATCGCGATGTGCCGCTGCTCCGCCGCCAGATCGGCGTGATTTTTCAGGACTTTAAATTGCTGGGCAAAAAAACCGTGAGTGAAAATATTGCGTTTGCACTGCAAGTCGCCGGCGAACCAGGCAAGCGCATTCGCGAAGTTGTGCCGCGGGTGCTTGAAATTGTTGGGCTTGGCAACAAAGCCGAGCGGTATCCCGGCCAATTGTCTGGTGGTGAACAACAGCGCGTGGCCATTGCGCGTTCACTCGTGCACCGCCCCAAAATTTTGGTCGCTGACGAACCAACCGGGAATTTGGACACGATCAACACACACGAAATTATTGAAATTCTCAAAAAAATCAATAGTTTTGGGACCACAGTTGTGCTCGTCACACACAATCGCGACATTGTGAATCGCTTGAACCGCCGCGTGATTACGCTGCATGGTGGGCGTGTGGTGTCGGACGAAGCTAAAGGCAAATATCGACTCTAATTATGTTGCCATTTTTCCGCATTGTTCGATTTGCGCTCCAAGACATGTTCCGAAATTTCAGCCTGTCATTCATGACTGTGCTTATTTTGATTTTACTCCTGCTCTCCGTGAACACTATGATTGCTGTGCGCGTACTGACTGGCGAAGCAATCACAGCTGTGAAGCAGCAAATTGACGTGAGTATTTATTTTAAACCAACTGCTACCGACACGCAGGTGAGCGAGGTGCGTGCGTTTGTTGATGCCTTCCCCGAAGTCACCAAGACCACGTTTTTGAATAAAGACGAGACACTCGAAAAATTCCGTGAATTGTACCAGGCCAACCCCGCGATCTTAAGTTCGCTCGAAGAATTAGGTGAAAATCCACTGGGCGCCACACTTATTGTCAAAACGCGCGAGCCACAAGATTATGACAAAGTCATGAGTGCGTTGTCGCTCCCCGAATATGACAAGGTCATTGATGCGAAAACATTTGGCGATACTCAGGCCGCGATTAGCAAAATCCAGCAAGTCACGAATCAAATCGAGCGCTTTACGTTTGGTCTCACGGTTTTATTTGGCTTGATTTCATTTATCATTATTTTCAACACTGTGCGCGTGGCCATCTACACCCAGCGCGTGGAAATCAGCATCAAAAAGCTCGTGGGCGCGACCAATTGGTATGTGCGCGGGCCGTATGTGGTCGAGTCAGTCTTTTTCTCACTCATCGCGCTTGTGGCCTCGTATGGGCTCGTACGCCTGGTTTTGCGCTATGCCGAGCCGTATTTAACCGCGGTCTTCAACCGTTCGGGAATATTGACAAATTACCTGTCGGCCCATATAATTGAGCTCGCTGCCTGGCAGCTGGGTGCGGTCGTGATTTTGACCGTTGGCACCAGTTACCTGGCCATGCGCCGCTACCTCAAGGTCTAGGTAGGGAACACTCCGGGGTCGTCTAAAGGTAGGACAGCAGCCTTTGAAGCTGCGTATCGAGGTTCGAATCCTTGCCCCGGAACTATTTGCAGAGGACAACCTCTGTTTTTATATGCCCGATATTATCACCAAACAAACCAAATATGGCCAGGGCGTGTTTGCGGCCAGGCCGTTTGCCAAAGGTGAGAAAATCCTCGAAGCCAAGGGGCCAATTTTGGATTATGATGATTTTGAGGATGGCTCATACGAGGACGAGCATTGTTTGCAAATCGGGGAGCGCACATTTTTAGGTTCGTCGGGTGAGGTTGATGATTATGTCAATCACTCGTGCGACCCAAATGCCGGGTATCGCGTGGTGGGCGAGCTGGCGGATTTAATTGCTATCAAAGACATTGGTGCGGGTGAACAAATCACTTACGATTATTCCACTACCATGTACAATGATGCGAATGAAATGACGTGTGAGTGCGGCAGTCTGTTGTGCCGTGGTTTAATTCGCGATTTCCAATATTTACCAGCAGAATTACAGGCGCGTTACATTGCCTTGGGAATCATTCCTGATTTTTTGATTAAAATAGGCTAAGTAAAGAGAAAATTCTGCCTTTTTGCCGTGCTTGACACCCTCTTAAGATTTTGATATACTTTTGCCAGTTCTTTAAACCAATCATTCGACGGTAGCTCAGTGGTAGAGCAGTTGGCTGTAGCTACGGCTCCTCTCGCGAGAGAGCTGAATAGCAGCTCCGGGCAGTAATGCTCGGATGAAAAACGAAGTGAACTGTTTTCCATTTATTTGGAAAAATCCGGTTAACCGGATCAGGAAACCTAAAGCCCGACTTGTTCGGGATATGGCAATCTGCAGCCAAGCTTTGCTGAGAAGGATTTGTCTTTATGACTGTCTGGACGGCATTGAAGGTTCAGAGACTATCCCATATGGGAGTACCTCGATTTATCGGGGGAAGCGCTTCGCACCCTAACGTTTCTGGCTTGACCAGATTATGACGTGGGTGAAGATATAGTCCACGCTTTGCGAAAGCAAGGATAACGTGTAACCAATTGGTCGTCGGTTCGAATCCGACCCGTCGAGCTCGTATACAAAAGACCCACAAGGTCTTTTTGTTTTTCCAGGGTTTGTGATATCGTATGTGCATTATGAATTTGAAGTCAAAATTTCAAGTCTGGTGGGTGCTCATTGCCTATAGCACAGTGCAGTCTGGTTTTTTGGCGATTTTGTTTGCGTATTTTGTTAAAAATAATTTGAATTTTGGGCTCGTGCTTTTGGCCGAGGGGCTAGGGTATGGGCTCAGTGCATTGTTTTTACTTAGTAAGCGTCGTTTTACCACTCAGCGTGGCATGCAGCTTGGATTGGGCCTGGTTTTACTTAGCCTGCCATTACTTTTGACCCCCATTGCGCCGCTCTATATTTTGTTTCCGTACACACTCCTCAAACTCAGCGGTGGCATCTTGTTTTACGTGCCATACAATATTTTGTTTTTCGAGAATACACACCAGGAAAAGAAAATGCAACGCATGGCTCTGTATTGGGGGATTGGTAGCGCGGTCAGTGTACTCGCGCCAATGACGGGCGGTTGGATTATGAGCCAATTTGGTTTGCACACGTTTATTGCAATTGGCCTGGCGATTTTAGTGCTGGCTTTGATTCTGACGGTATGGGTTAAACGCGTAGAATATCCGTATACACGTGCTGAGATCACTAACCACATCAAAAATTTTCGTGTGATTTCCATGCTTGACGGTGCATTGCAAAGTACATCCGGCCTTTTAATTGCGCTGTATTTACTCACGTTTATAAAAAGTGAATTTAACTTTGGGCAAGTGTTGTCCATGATTGCACTGGTGTCAGTGGTGCTATCACTCCGGTTGGCCCGAATTTCTGACCGAACCAAAAAACGTCTGGAGTTTATTTGGCCATTGTCCGTTGTGATCGGTATCCTTATGACTTCACTATATTTTGTGCAGTCACTAGGATTGGCCGTGATTATCATTATTGCGTATCAATTTCTGAACAATCTGCTTAACCCAATCCGTTCCAATATTTTGCTTGATAATGTTACTAATGCGTCAATTACCTGGATCTCACGCGAATTATATTTGAACATTGGCCGTACAATTACGCTCGTTTCTTTATCAGTAATTGTGTATACAGGTCACCTCCGCGAAGCATTTTTGATTATGGCAGTACTGTTTTTTGTGTTCCCAATCATGCTACTCTCCAAACAAGTCTATGGAAAAAATAAACTATCCTGAGATTTTTGCGAACTTTGAAGGCCGCGAGCACGACCTGCGCCAGGTAACGCGTTACCACATTTATAGTCCGATGTATTATCGTACTAATTTGTTTACTCATTCTAAACATGTTCTTTGGTTGCTCCAGAGTATTTTGCCACTTGCAGAAAAGGTATTCGGCAGTAGTTTTGATTCAACAAAAGTTCAATTAATGGCCGCAGTTCACGATGATATGGAAATTGTGATGGGCGATGTGCAGGCAGGTCACAAAATTAAAATGGCACCAGCCCAGCTTGCTGAAGTTGCTAATCAAGAGCAAAACGCAATCGCGGCAATGTCTGCTCGCTTTCCGTACAAACTAATGAATTATTCCTACGAAGATCTTTTAAAGGAGTCCCAAGAGCTTCAAACAACTGAGGCAAAGTTCCTCAAGTATGTGGATCGTTTTGCTGGATTTGGCGAGGCCTTGCATGAGGTTTATGCGGGTAATCGCGCGTTTACTACACATAGCACTCACGAAGAGTTGGGATTAATTGATCTACCGGTAACTTTCTACCATAATTTCTTTGCAAATTTTCCACAAAAGTTCCCTGAGTTTGTTGAATTGCTGAATAATGACCATCCAATGTTTGCTTGGTCAGAACCTTTTGATATGGAGAACACTGTAGCTCATGGTGTACCTCATGCCAAGGATTCATTAGAGAATAAAAAAGGGTATACTCCGTATGATTTTTGGAGGCAGTTAATTTTAAATTCCAATGATGCTGAGGAAATTGAGAATTTATATATTCAGAAAGAATTCTAATTTTATGAAAACAATTATTCGTAAAGCCACCAAAAAAGACCTGCCTAAAATTCAGGAATGGCAAAATGAATTGCAAAAGGCGCGGCAGAAATTATGGAAAAAGAGTCGGGCGTTTCATGAACGCACAAAATCAATTAGCTTAATCACTAAACTGGGTGCCGGTGAGGTTGTTTTGGTAGCAGAAGTGGACGGTGAATTGGCCGGATTTGTATTTGGTGAAATTTTCAAACGGCCCGGCCATACTCTATCTAAAATGGGTTATATTAGTGAATTGTTTATTTCCAAGAATTTTCGCAATCAAGGTATTAGCACACAATTAATCAAAAGTCTGGTACGTGAATTTAAAAACAAAAAATGCGACCATAGTATCACGCACACGGATTGGGAAAACGAGGCTGCTCAGGCTTTGTACAAATCTTTGGGAATGATGCCAGTCACAGTTGAATTGTGGAAGAAAATTTAGCGCTGCTTAGGCTAACCGACGCTTTTCAGCCCTAGATTGGAGCGCGAGCGCAATTGAGTTTTGCATCAAATAGCCGAGACCCAATAAAATCAAGAGATAGAGGATTGTAGCAATACCGGCTGGCACACCACCGCCATACAGGAAATCGTAGCGATATACGAGCGGCCAGTGTAGCAAATAAATTTCGAATGAAAACAGGCCAAAGAGCGCCAGTATTTTGTTGTTGATTGGTTTGGCCATAAACAAACCAACGAGTGCGAGCGCAGTCACAATACTCGAGGCTGATTCATTTTTCCAACTGCTGCCAACTTGTGTGTTGTTGAGCATGTAGGTCACGAGCACAGCCGTAATAGCGGTCCAAACCCAGCGATTTTTTTGCGACAAATGGATTGGTTCACTCGTGAGTGCGGCCACGGCCATACCCACGGGGAAGGCCATAAAATGCAGCTTGTACATGTGTACTAAACTTTCACTCACTAAATTTAGGTCTGGCAAGAAGTAAATAAACACCCACGCTGCCAGGGCCAAAACACCGGCCGAAATCAGCGGTTGTTTGCGCCAAAATACGAGTGGGAACAAAATGTAGTAGGCGAGGAGCGGTGTGATGTACCAGAGTGGGGAATTGATTTCGCGATACAAATCTGCCTGTGGGAAAAAGCCAAACAAATTTTTAATGGTGAGCGCGGTTGGATACGTGATGTCGAGAACCAAATAATCAAGACCGAGCAAAAGCAGCATGGTTACAAGCACGGGCACAAAAATTTTTAGCAAACGCTTGCGGTAAAATTGCCACACCGAAATTGGGCGTTGGAGCGCGCTCGCCACTAACCCATAGCCTGATAAAATAAAGAAAATATCCACGCCCACACCGGCAAAATTCGAGAGTGGCTGCAAAAACTCATGGTCACTGACCAAAAAGTACCCGATATGCGACAATACCACAAACAAAATCGCCAGTCCCTTTAATTCAGTCGTGGCCTCGGGTGGAAACAGTGCGCCAAGCGGACGTTTGCGAATTGTGAGCAGTAAACCAGCGAGCAAAACCCCAATAACAATATACGTTTGCGTGACTGCGTTAGTGATTAAGTGTGTCATAAATAATAGAACTCCATAACAAATACCCTTGCGCTGAAGGGTGAAATTTATCAATTGAATAATAGTCACCGCCAGCCCAGGCTGCGGCTTTGGTTTCGCTATACAGGTCAATCACAAACACACCTTGGGTATCGGCTACTTCGTTAATAACGCGGTTATAGGCCTGAATTCTGCGGTCAATGATTGAACGGTATGGTGACCACACTAAACGTTTGTCGCCTAAATAGGGAATATTAATAACGTATAATTGGCCATCGCGTTCGTGCAGTGTGGTGACAATTGTCTCTAATGTTTTTTTAAATTCAGGCAGTGGCGTGCGATTGTGAACATCGTTTGTACCAATTGCCAGCGTGACAATATCAGTGTAACGGTCTGCTAATTGCGGAATCTCAGTATTTAAAACATCAGCAGCCACAGCGCCGGGAATGCCTAAGTTAATGACAGTTACGGGAAAATTATTTTCACTCGATAATTTGAGGCCAAGCTGGTATGGGTACGAGTCACTAGCCTGGTCCACGCCTGTGCCCGCAGTTAAACTATCACCAAGCGCAGCATACACTAAACCTGTGCCGCCACCTTCACCATCAGCAATCGTCATAACTTCTGGGGTTGGGTCGAGGGTGGTTAAACCGGTGCGGTCATTGTACATGTGTGCATACGCAATCCAAGCGTATAAACCAATGGCGCCAATTACTGTCAGTATGGTCCATTTCATACAGTGATGCTAATGATTTGATATTCGCGCGCTTTGTTGACAATTTTTACTGTCACAATATCGCCAACTTTGTGGCCAAGTAATGCTGCGCCAATCGGGGAGTTGTGCGAAATCACACCGCGGCGAGGGTCAGTTTCAGTCGACCCTAGGATTTGGAAGGTTTTTTGCGCACCGTCACATTCCACGGTAACGGTATGGCCGACCTCTACTGTATCCATACCACCAGGTTGAATTACCTCGGCCTGGTTTAATTTATGCTCAAGTTCCAAAATGCGTTGGTTAATACCGCGCAAGCGTCCTTTGGCATGCTGGTAAGCAAAATTCTCGGAAAAATCACCCATTTCAGCCAAACGAGCCACTTCGGCCGCAGCCTCGGGTTGGCTTTTTTTGAGCCGGGCCAACTGCCGTTCCAATTCTTGAAATTTATCCACGGTCAAAAACGGGTCAGCTTTCATTTGCCCATATTTGCCTGGTTTTCGATCAAGCGTGCGCATAGCCACATCATAGCATTTTTTTCTTTCCCTTCCAATAGAAAATCTTGACAAAAGTGGCTTTTTAGAGTACTATGACTTGTCCACTCCGTGGACGAAAGGAGGGACCATGCGCGTCACTGTCAAGCGCGCGAACGGCATCAATGTGGTGTGGCACTTCGAGCGCGGCTTCGGCTGCACTCGGGCGTACCATGCCTCGGGCCGTACGAGCGGCTACTCGTTCTAGCCAAGGAACGAAGGCCCGGGGCGACGACATCAGTCGCCCCGTCATTCCATCTGAAAAACACCTTGAGGGTGTTTTTTTATTGTGGTACCCTTAGCCCAATATGAAAATCATTAGTCTTAATATTAACGCTGGCCGAGTAGAGTGGCCAGCGTTTGCCGAATTTTTTGAACGTCACCGTGACGTGGATATTTTTTGTTTTCAGGAAATGATCAGTGGTGGCGAAGATTTATTTCCAATCGTTGGACAAGACCTCTCATTGGTTGGAGTCGAATATCAACTGTGGCCAAAAGTGCAGGACTTTTTTCCCAGCCATCAAGGGTTTTTCCATCCGGCCTTTTACAAATTTTTTGGTCAAGCAATTTTGGTTAATCGTGCATATGAAATTGTGAGTGAGGGTGAGAAATATGTGTACCAAATTCCTGGTTATGCGTCGTCAACAGTAGTTAGAGATCATGCGCGGAATTTCGACTATATTACATTCAAAACTGATGGGGGCTTGCGCACGGTAATTAATGTTCATTGTTTGTGGAATAAAAGTGGAAAAGGGGATACACCTGCGCGTTTGGAACAATCACAAAAAATAATTGAGTTCACCCAAACACTCGACCACCCGTATATAATCATTGGGGATTTTAATTTAGAGCCAAATACCGAAAGTCTGCGCATGTTGGAAAATGAGGGTCTGCACAATTTAATCATTGAGAATAGTATTCAATCCACGCGCACTCTGTTGTACACTAAGCCTGGGAAATTTGCGGATTATGCGCTGGTGAGTAGGGGAATTACGATTAATGAATTTAAGGTTTTGCCTGATGTTCTTTCGGATCATAGCCCTCTGTATCTAGAGTGTGCTTAAATTATGTGTATGTATCAAGATAAACAGAAAAAATTAGTGCTTGAGCTTGAAAAAGCGGTGGCACATGATGCGTATCCAGCCACAATTGTTACCGGGCCAACTGATTTTATTAACGATAAACGACTTTGTTTAACGATTGTGGCGTTTGTGCCCGTAGCAATCAGTACTAAAATTATTCGTGAGGTTATAGAGCCGCTGCGTGCAATTGAACCCGAGCATTATTTTTATCCGGCCGAATCAATGCATTTGACGATTAAAAACGTGCAAGTGATTAACAACCCGCCCACGTTCACAGCTGATGATGTGCAGGCGGTGGATGCTATGTGTCGCGACACTGTGCCGCAACATCAGGCGTTTTCGTTTGTACTCGAGGATGTAATTCGCTTTCCTGCCAGCCTTTCGTTAATGGGTTACAGTGACGAACGCTTGCGGGCACTGGTCCAAACATTGGGCAGTAATTTGAAAATCATTGGTGTGCCTGATAACAAAAAATTAATGTCTGATTCGATTTTCTTTGGGAATATCACGTTTTGTCGTTTTGCGCATGAACCGGGCGAAGCATTTAAACAAAAATTACGCGAACTGCGAACCATAGTGATTGGTGAGGTGCCTATTACTAAACTCAATTTAATTGCGTGCAATAGTGTTTGTGCTTCCAATTCATTAGAGATTTTCGGGACGTATCAATTGCAATAATATGTCTCGCAGCAAACCAAAAACTGTGGTCGTGAACGATTTGATGCAGCAAGATTACGAATACGAATTAACCGAACCGATTGGAAAAAATTTTGACCCGGAATTTAAACCGCATTTAACTCCGGCCGAGATGTTGGAGCTTGGGGTTTTTGGTGGCAAGTATATGACCGATTGCCGTGCGGAATTTCCCGCGAGTTGGTTTGTACATGCGAAACTAAGTCCAATCAAAGCAGACCGTAAATTAAATTATTTTGGCGTGCGTGCGAGTCAACCGTTATCAGTGTGGCGCGCCAAAGGTTGGATTAATCCGGTTGATCCGCGTGGTTGGTTTCAATGGTATTGTCGCTATTACATGGGCCGCCGTTTACCAAAAGAAGACGCGCGCCAAATTCGCCGCTGGAAAGCAATCTCGCGCCACCTTATGCAAATCAAGCGCAATTGTCGCACAGGTGATATTTTTTGCCGTCCACGCCAACGCCAGGCAGTGTTGCACTGGGCTTACGACAGCCGCAGACTGTGATTTAGGTTGACAAATCACTATCTTCGGGCGTATGGTTAATTATATGGCCTGTTAGGTCGCTTACAATACGCCTATGAGTTCTGGATTCAAAAAAGGGCTGGCATTTGGTGCGTTAATTGGCGGCGCAATGTTGGCTTTGAGCAAAACTAAGAAGGGTAAGGAAATTACGAAGAAAGTTCACGCAGAGTTGGAAGATTTGTACGACAAAATGGGTCACCGTATTGCCGAACTTGGTGATGCCACGCGTGAAACATACGATGACGCAGTCGATACAATGGTGGAACTGTATGCCAAAAATAAAAAACTTTCCACGGGTACTGCCGATTATTTGGCCGATGAGTTAAAAAAGCGTTGGCATTATATTCAAGCACGCGCTTTGTACGCGGATTTAAAGGCTGAATTTAGCGACGCGGCCAAAGTTTCGCGTAAGAGCTTTGATAAAGCAGCCGATGACTTGGTAAAAAAGTACGCTAAACAAAAAACCTTAACCAAAAAAGCCGCCACTGATTTGAGCCGCATGCTCAAAAATCGTTGGCAAGATTTTAAGGATGAGATGGCTGAGTAGATGGTTACTTTTAACTCTGTGCCTATGGGCATTTTTACTTCTACACCCGAAGAGCGGGAAAAAAAACGTAAAAAACGTGCCTCGGCATTCACAGCCGGACTTTTGGTAGGCATGCAAAAGGGTAACGCCAGAAAAGCGGCGCGCGAAAAACGTGAAGAAGAACGCAAAAAGCGGATTGACGAAAATACGCTTTAACTCTGTCGTTTGTGGTGCAGCAGCATTTCGACAGCGTGTTCCATGGAGCCCGCTGGTGTCACTGCACCGCTATTCACAAAGAATATTTCATCAGCATTCGCAATCGTATTTAAGCGGTGTGCAATAATTACACGCGTGGTACTGGTTGGTAATTTGGCTAAGATTTCCTCGAGAATTTGTTCAGTTACTGTGTCGATGTTAGCCGTGGCTTCGTCCAAAATCAGTAACTCTGGTTGGCGGAGCACGGCGCGCATAAACGCAATAATTTGTTTTTGGCCCAGACTAATACTGTCGCCACTGTGTGCGACTGGTGTGTCGAGGCCTTGGTCAAAGCGTGTCATGAGGCGGTCCAAACCCGCCTTTTTTAATACCTCAAGTAACTGTTGGTTCGTGTAATCTGCGTATTCAGCGTGGCCATATTTAATGTTGTCGCGAATCGTGCCGCTAAAGAGCATTGGTTCTTGTAAAATAAAACCAATTTTTTGAGCACGGTCTTCGGGTGAGTAGCTACGCAGATCATGGCCGTGCAAGTTAATTGAGCCCTGAGTTGGGTCGTACAAGCGTGCCATGAGCGATGCAGTTGTCGTTTTGCCGCCGCCAGTTGGACCCACCAGCGCATACGTTTTACCAGCTTCCAGTTGCAAGTTAATATCATGTAATATGACTTTGCCATTTGGGTATGCAAAGTGTACGTCTTTGAATTCGAGCAGGGGGGCGTTCGTAATTGGCGCTGTGTCTTTTTCTGGAACGGTGACAAGGTCAGATTCAACGGCTAAAATCGCGGCAATACGGTCCCAACCAGCTACAGCGACCTGAAAGTTGGCCCAGAGCGCAGCCAAATGGCGAAGTGGGTTGTAGAAGTTTGTGGCATAGGCCAGGAAACTGACGAGCAAACCAACTGTAAAGCTGCCGTGCGTGATTAAATAAATACCGTATACCAGGACAATGAGCTGAGCGAGTGCGGACGAGAGCCCATACACTGGGGTGAAAATATTGTTGGCAATGCCAGCGCCAACGGCGGCTTTGTAGTTGGCTTCATTGGCTTCCGAGAATTTACTGCGGAAATAATCGCGACGATTAAACGCCACAATTACTTTGAAATTATCCAGACTTTCTTGAATTTCCGCACTTAGGCCACCGGTACTTTTTAAACTGTTGGCATTTTTGTTTTTAACCCAGGCTGACACAGAACGATTAAAAATCAACAATAGGGCAGCTGGTACGAGCGTGGCCAAACCAAGCGCAGGATTAAGCACAACCAAGAAAATTGCGGCCCCAAGCATGATAAACGCATTGCCAATAAACTGCATGAGTGCTTGCGAGAAGAATTGATTGAGTTTATCAGTGTCATTATTAAGGCGCGAAATCAGGTCACCAGATTGGTGTTTGTTAAAAAAAGACACTGGGAGTGACTGTAGTTTACCAAACAACGTGGTACGCACAGTAAACAAAACGCGCTGGCCAACGCCACCCATCCAGCGAGTTTGCAAATAACTACTGACAAGAGCGATCAGGTATACAACTACTAAAAGACCAGTAGAGCGCAGTACGCCCGAATAATCACGGTTTTGGATGTAGGTGTCGAGTGCATGACCAACCACAATTGGGCCGGCCAAGTTACACAGCGAGTTAATCGCAATCGCGACGCCAGCGCGGACCAGGTTAAATCGCTCGTCACGCATGAGCGGCCAAAGATTTTTAAACGTGTACGTCATACGCATTGGTGCTTTGCTGTGAATTATAAATTTGCACGTATTCTGGCGAAGTATCCATAAGTTCGGCATGTGTGCCTGTGGCCAAAACTTCACCCTCCATTAACACAATGATTTGGTTATAAGCCTCGACTGTGGCCAATTTTTGTGTGACCGAAATTAACGTGAGATTTGGATAATTGCGTGCGATATTAGCCAAGATTTTTTGCTCTGTGTGTGTATCAACACGAGCTGTAAAGTCATCGAGGAGTAAAATCTTTGGATTCAAGGCTAGGGCACGAGCCAACATGATGCGTTGTTTTTGGCCGCCAGACAATGATGTACCGCGTTCAGACACAATCGTGTTTAATTTTTCGGGCAACGCATCGACAAACTCCGTTAGCTCAGCCGTATCAAGAGCTTTGGTTAAGTCCGCGTCAGTCACAGCGCTGCTAAACGCAATATTTTCACGCAAGCTCAGGTTAAAGATAATACTGTCCTGAAACACAAAGCCAACTTGCGCGTGCAATGACGCAGGGTCATAGGCCTCAACTGGTGTGCCATCAAATAACACTGCTCCGGTTTGCGGTTTGATTAGGCCCGTGAGCGCGTAGAGTAATTGGGTTTTACCCGCGGCGGTTGGCCCAATAATTGCCGTGCGTGTGCCGCCCTTAATTGCAAAGCTGACATCTTTGAGCGCAGTTTTTTCACCATACGAAATTGTCACGCCGTCCATGGCCACATCACCACGTAGTGTCGCGCTCTTGGTGCCTGGGGCTGCGGCCACTGGCGTATCAATCACTTCGCGAATGCGCTGGTACGAAGCTGTGGCTTGGGCAATAATATTGCTCATAAACCCAATTACAAAGATTGGGAAAATCAGAATTACCAAGTAACTCATGAATGCGGCAAAGTCACCCACGCTCAGGCTACCATTAATTACAAACCAACCACCAAGCATGAGAATTACAACTGTGCCCATGTTGGCCACAAACGTGACAATTGGAATCATGGTGGCGAACAAGGCAAGAATGCGCAGGCCTAAATTGGTGGCTTCAGTATTGGCAACTTTGAATTTCGCATTTTCATTGTTCGTTGAATTGAGTACGCGAATGAGCGCTGCTCCCAAAATTGTTTCATTAATGACGCGATTGAGCTTGTCGAGCACTTCGCGACTTTGCAAAAACAAAGCGCGCACTTTGCCAAGCACAAATGAAAATACGACCGCAATAATTGGCAATAATGCGAGCACGCTCAAGCCTAAGCGCCAATCAATAATTAGCAGCAGCGTACTGGCCCCAATAATAATCACGACCGAAGAAATTAGGGCAGCAATCGCTTGGGCCACAAACATTTTGATTGAATCAATGTCCGCGGTTAAATTCGTAAGCAATTTTGCAGGCGTAATTTTTTGCACAAACGCGTAGGTTTGTTCGGAAATTTTCGCAGTCACCTGAGTACGCAAGTCGCGCGCCACGCGTTCGGATGCAAAGGCCTGCACAATGCTTTGCAAATACGTGAATATAAAAATAAACAAGGCCACGGCAATGAACTCGGCGCTCAGTCGGCCCAAATGCAAGGTGCCGGCTGTGTAGGCGTCAATGCCGCGTGAAATCATGAGTGGCAAGACCAAGCTGAGCGCATTGGCCGCCACTGTGAGTAAAACCAGGCCAATGACCAGCTTGCGGTATGGGCCCAGGAGACCAAACACACTGGGTTGTTTGGGCTTAGTGTTGGGGGTTGGTTTAGACATAATAGGGCTAAATATAGCCTAAAAAGTAAAATTTGGCAAGCCGCCAATGGCGAAATAAAAGCCCTTCGTGTATTGTATATAGGGTATGAACCCTACAGCAGAGAGCGACGAGTCGCTGGTAGCCCGCGTGCGGGCTGGCGAGTCAGAGCCGTATGGTGAGCTAATTCAGCGGTACGAGGGGAAGCTGGGGCGCTATATTCGTAAGTTTGTGCCTAACCAGGCCGAACAAGAAGATGTGCTTCAGGATGTTTTTATAAAGGCGTACCGTAATTTAAACGGCTTTGATGTAGAGCGCCGTTTTTCGCCGTGGCTGTACCGGATTGCGCATAACGAAGCGTTGAATCACATTAAAAAGCACAAGCGCGAACCACTGATTATTGACGAGCACGAGTGGGAAGTGGCGGACGAGCGTCTGGACCTGTCGCGCGAAATGGACCACACGTTCACGCGCGAGACCATGGCCGCTGCACTTGGTCAGCTCAAATCAAAATATCGCGAGCCGCTGGTCCTATTCTATTTTGAAGAGCGTACGTACGAAGAAATCAGTGAAATCTTGCGCTTGCCGCGCAACACAGTTGGAACATTAATTTCCCGCGCCAAATCACAGTTAAAAAGTTTGTTACAGCCGCCTGTATGAGCGACAATCACACGGACATTCAACAAAAAGTCATGGCCGACATTCAGAGTGGGCGTGTTAAGTTGCGTTCGCGCTTTGTGTTTGCGGCTGAAAAATTAGGCCTGGGCAGTGCGGTGGTGTTGTCGATTTTTGTAGCCGTACTCGTATGCACACTCGCACTATTTTATTTGAATGCGTCTGATGCGTTAGCCTATTTGAATTTTGGTCACAGTGGTTTGGCCGCGTTTTTGGATTCGTTTCCATACACGCTCGTGTTTTTATTAACTGGTGTAATTTTGCTTGCCGGCTATTTACTCAAGAAAACCGACCTTGTTTACAAATATTCGTATGCCTATGTGGCGCTTGGGTTGCTGTTCGTAATTATCTTAGGTGGCGCATCACTTGCCGCGACCAATGTGGCTGAAACATTGGAAAGTCAACGTTTTATCAAACCATTTATCCGTCGCAGCCTAGAAACGCGTTCGCACGGCGTGGTTGGCCGTGTCTTACAGGTTGCGCCCATGACCTTACTTCTTCAAACACCACAGGGTGATTTGATTGTGCATTTGGAATACGCGTATAAACCATTACCAACACTTGAGCCGGGCTTATTTGTAGTGTCAATTGGTAAATTACGACCACCGGAATTTTGGGCTGAACGTGTGCGGGTAATTTCGCCAGATGAGGCGCGCTTGCTACGCCGTCAAATCATTGAGCGTCATGGTCAAAATGTGCCACCACAAGAACCAATGAAATAAATCGTGTGTGTAAGTCGTAGTATAAGACAGAAGGCTAGCCTCCTTACTCACTTATTACACACTATATGAAAAAGTTTAAGAAGCAATATTTGGTTGTGCCAGCGTTAGCGTTAACATTGTTTGCTGGTGCGGGTGCGGCTTCTGCACAAGGCCTTACCACCGCAAACAAAGCAGTTCCGTTTGGCCAGGGTGAAATGCGTGGACCAGGTGGCCGCGGCGGGTTTGGCCATGGTGGTAATTTTGAGCGTGACCCAGACCAGTGGCTTAACCGCATTACTTCCGAAGCTTCAATCCTTGGCATTAGCGTGGATGAAATGAAGACTGCGTGGTCACAGGGTAAAACGCTTGAAGACTTGGCCACAGAAAAGGGAATTACTCGCGAACAACTCGCGGAAAAATTAAAAGCCGCTGCGGAAACAAAACAAAAAGAAACCTTGCAAGCTTTGGTAACCAAGGGTTACATCACACAGGCACAGGCCGACGCTCGCCTTACTGCCATGAAAACTCGTCAGGCCGAAATGGAGACTAAGCGCGTCGAGATGAAATTAAAATCAAAGAATAGAACGGAGGTTGCCAAATAGAATTCCCCACAATTTAACCAGTGCGAAAAAGGACTGGGCCCTGGGGGCCTGGTCCTTTATTTATTGGGAAAAGTCTGATATTCTGGGTATATATGAAAAAAGACACGTCATGGCACGAATCAGCCGAATGGTATCAGGCTTTGCTCGCCGAAGGGGCGGGGACATTTCAAACTGATATTTTGTTGCCTAATTTAATGCGTCTCGTGGCCCCAAAACAGGGGATGAGGCTGCTCGACCTGGGCTGCGGTACTGGGTTTTTTGCGCGCGCCTTTGCCCAATCCGGGGCCGAAGTAGTGGGTGTGGATAATGGGGCTGATATGATCCGCTTGGCCAAAGAGGCGGGCGGGGACATTGAATATTTTAAAGCCAGCGCCGACAATATCAGTAAATTAAAAGACAAAACGTTTGATGCGGTCACAATTGTACTTGCCCTGCAAAACATGGAAAATCTTGCGGGCGTGGTAGGTGAGTGTGCACGTGTACTCAAGCCCGGCGGTTCTTTATTTTTAGTTTTGAATCATCCCGTGTTTCGTGTGCCCCGCGCGTCGGGTTGGGATTGGAGCCGCGACCGCGACGTACAGTTCCGTCGTATTGACGCGTACTTATCCGAAAGCAAACACAAAATTCAAATGCACCCGGGTGCAGACCCGGATTCGTACACGGTCAGTTTTCATCGTCCCTTGCAGTCATATGTGAAAGCGCTTGGCAAAGCTGGCTTTGGGGTAACGCGTTTGGAGGAGTGGATTTCAAATCGTCCGGGTCCAAAAGGCCGCACGTTTGCTGCGCTTGAACAATCACGTAAAGAAATTCCCTTATTTTTATTCCTAGAAGCCAGGTTACTGGCCTAACCAATTTTTATGGAACAACATGTCGAAAACGGAGCTCGAGAATTTTTTCTCCATCTCTTTAACATGGTGGTGTTGTACACAACTCTCATTAGTTTACTCATCGTACTCTTTCAGGTCATTAATATTACCGTGCCAGACAGCTTGGAGTACAGCCAGTATTATCCGAGCGAGATGTATAAAAGCACTCTAAAGGGCGCTCTGTCCACGCTCATTGTATTTTTTCCAGTACAAATCGGCATGGCTTGGTTTATGATGCGCCGCATGGACGCCATGCCAGCGATTCGTCACATGCTTATTCGTCGTTTCTTGGTCGGGCTCACCATGTTTGCAGCGGCTGTGAGCATGATGGTGATGCTTGTAACCGCAGTAAACCGTTTGCTCGATGGCGAGCTAACACTCCGTTTTAGCTTGAAATTATTGTCCATGCTCGTCGTTGGTGGTGCGGTGTTTGGCTATTATTTGTGGGACGCCCGCACACACAAGGCACCAAAAGCCTAATATGAAACGCGCCCTTTTAATTGGTCTCGCAGTCTTTTTCGTTGTCTTGGTGAGTGTGGGAATTTATTTGGCAGGTTCGCCAAAAGATGCTCGCGCCAAACGTTTTGACAATATTCGCGTCCAAGATCTAGACGCGATTTCCAATGCGGTTACCAACTACTACAATCGCAGCAAAACCATGCCAGAGACAATTACACAATTAGATGAGTATAACCAAAAGTATTTTAACCAGACCTTGAACCTTAAGGATCCGCAATCAAGCGCGCCATACGAGTACCGTGTGTTAAGCACGACTACGCGTGAGTTTGAACTTTGTGCTCAGTTTAATACCAAGAATGAATTAAACGAGCATATGTATAATTCGTATGGCGATAGAAGCGTGTGGAATCACAACGCCGGCCACGATTGTTTTACACAAGTGGTTACAATATTTGATTAAGCCACCCAGTATCCGCGCGTAAACAAGACCAAGAAAAAAGTCCAACCAGCCACACAGGCGATCAAAAGCATGGTGCGGGCAGTTGGATTTTTTAATTTGTCTGCAATAACTAATGCGGTTAGGGGAATGGCTGGCAAGAGGAGGCGGGGGAATGAGTGCGTGGTGCCGCTCAGGAGTGGTAGGGCGATTATGGCGAGGGCGACCACACTGTACTCGCGACGCACAAACCAGAGCCAGGCAGTGAGGCCAAGTCCAAGCGTGGTGAAAATATAATTCAGACCCCAGCCAATAAAGCGGGGGTGGAACATGGATAGGCTCATAAAGTCACGCCAATTTTTGGCATAATTGGCCGCGATTGCCGTAATATCAAACGTGGTTGTGCGTCCCCACGTGTTTTGGGTTGTGATAAATGCCAACGCATTGTGGAGTATATGGTATTGAATGCCAGCGAAAATTCCCACGCCAATGAGCGGACCAGCTATTGCGAGTGCATAGTGTTTTAACAGGGCACGGTCATGACGATTTGTCCAGGCCAAATACAATGGGTACAGAATAAGGGTCACTCCACTTACGCGCGTGAGTCCAAGCAAAATTCCTACCGCCAACGCCCACCACCATTTTTGTGTTTGCACTGCAAGCACAAATCCCAACAATAATGCGATAAACAAACCCTCGGTGTATGGTGCTGCCAAAAACATGGCTGTTGGGAAGAACAAAAATAATAACGCGGCAAACGTGGTATCAGCTTGTCCCTCGCGTTTAGCAAACGTAATTAGGAGTACTGCAATGCTAAACACCGAGACCAACGAAATCACCAATGCTGCATTTGGATATGCGCCAGGGGTATTTGGTTGCAAAGCCATGAGTGCTCGCACAGTCATGGGGTAGAGCGGGAAAAACGTCGCGTTTTCGGCCGTGTATCCTTTGCTAATTACATCCCAATACCAGCCTGCGTCCCAACGATACAAATTATGCCAAAACCGCGCGGTCGTTAAACTCGGCGCCACAGTTTTGCTGGCCGGCGATTCGTAAAACGCATCATGATACAAATTTAACCGAAAATTGGCCAAAAATACGACTCCAGCCACCATGGTAAAAAAGAAGGCGGTAATGCCCAAGGCTTTCCAAAAAGTATTCATATGAGCTTAGTATACTGGCGCCCGCGGGGCCCGTCAACGCGCTTGGCAGGCCTCCATGGCTATGATATACTCCGCACTACTTTTGTCTTTTTCATTTCTATGGAACACTCGGTTCAGGAAATTTTTGATCGCGTTGAAAAAAACCGCGCGCGTATGAAGGAATTGCGCACCATGTACAAAGATGCGCTCGCTGGCACACAGGAATACACTGAGTTAAACGATAAAATAAAAACTTTACGCGAACGTAAAAAACAAATTGAAAATACGATCCGCGAAAATTTTACCAAAGAAGCCACAGAACTCGAAGACCTTAAAGTCGACATGGACTCGGACATGGAAATGCTCAGTGACATTGCGCTCACGCGTTTGGTTAAAGGTGAACAAGTTGAAGTCACTGACAAATACCAAAATCAGTACGAACCAGTTTTTACTGTTAAATTCCGCAAAGCAAAATAATATGTCCCGTGAAGTCGTGTTTGATATTGAAACTATTGGTGATATTCGCGACATGTCGACCATGAAGTTGACGGTTGCTTCGATTTACGAATTTGAAACTGATAAATATACGTCGTTCGAAGAACACGAATTAGGCGCTCTTTGGCCGATTTTCGAAAAGGCCGAGCGTTTAATTGGTTTTAACAGCGAACACTTTGACTTGCCGATTTTGGGTAAATATTATGCGGGTGACTTAACGCGCATCCCGCATCTTGATATTCTCAAGGTGATTAAAGAATCATCAGGCCGCCGTTATAAACTCAATGACATTGCCAAGGCCACATTGCAAATTGAAAAAAGTGCCGATGGTTTGCAAGCCATGGAGTGGTTTAAAGAAGGCAAAATGGACCTCATTAAACAATACTGCGAACAAGACGTAAAAGTCACCAAAGAAGTCTATGACTTTGGTCGCAAAAATAAAATGCTGTATTATCCAACCTTGACGGGCGAAGTTTTGCCAATTGCCGTGAACTTTGATATGCCGGTTGTGCCGGCCGGTGTCAGTGGTGCAGGCGCGACTGTGGGTGGATCAATTAATTTAACACTTCCGTTTTAGAAAATTTCAAAGTGTAACTGACTGGCCGCGGCTCCAAGCCCGGTCAGTTTTGTTTTTACGTCCTTAACCATTTCTGGGCTGCCGCAAATAAAGTAGCGGGTGAGCGAGTCGGTGTGTGTCAGGTGTTCGGTCACGCGACCGCGCAGTTTGGCCCAGGCTTCGCTAGGTTGCGTGAGTGTGACTTCGAACGTGAAGTTGGTGTGGTCATTGGCGAGTGCTTGTAATTCGTCGAGCCAAAACAGATCAGCCTCGGTACGCACACCAAAAATTATTTTGATTGGTGTCGTTGATTTTTTGTTGAGCAATTCATCGCGCGCAATCCCTACAATTGGCACTAAGCCGACGCCAGTGGCCACCCCAACGATTGGGTCTGCGTGCGTGTTTGTAAAACGGCCAAATGGTCCGCGCAAGGCAACTTCTTCACCAATATTTGTTTTGTCGAGGTATGGCATTGTTAAACCTGTTTCGTACAATTTAATGCCAAATTCCAAATAATCATCGGCCGGGGTGGAGGAGAGTGAGTACGAGCGCGGCATTTCGGCCTTTTCCCCTGGCACCAGGAGTTGTAAAAATTGACCAGCCTCGTACACAAAACTCGAGGGTTTGGCAAAACGGACTTCGAGGACATAGTCGTTAAGCATTTTTTTGGCTATAATTGGAGCAGTAAAGCGGGCCGGGGCCATATTGACTTTTGGCTAAATTTGGCTTAAAATTGTGGTTCAAGCCTAGCATATTTAACGGGCTTTGGCAATTATGAAGTTTCCACCGAAACCAATCAAGAAGCGCGTGGTCTACTTGGACCATGCGGCGACAACCCCGACTGATCCGCGTGTGGTCAAAGCTATGGCGCCATTTTGGACCAAGCGTTTTGCGAATCCATCGGCGTTGTATTCACTCGGGCGCGCGAATCACGAGGCTGTTGAACAAGCGCGTGCGCGTGTGGCGGAAATTTTGTTTACACATCCAGATTGTATTACGTTTACGAGTGGTGGAACAGAAGCGAATAATTTAGCGCTTACCGGTGTTGTTAAAGCTTTGAAAAATAATTCACCCGAGAAGATCCATGTTATTACCACGGCAATCGAACACCACTCGGTGCTCGAGCCATTACGTGAATTGGAGAAGTGGGGAGTGGAAGTAACGTATGTGCCGATGAATGAACGCGGAGAAATTAATGTGAAAGAAATAATGAACGCAATCCGCCCCGAAACACGCTTGATTTCGATTATGTATGCGAACAATGAAATTGGGACGATTAATCCAATTGCCGAATTGGGTCGCGAACTTTTGAAATATCGTAAGCAGCACAAAACGCAATATCCATATTTTCACACTGATGCGTGCCAGGCCGCGGGTGCGCTTGATTTGCAGGTGGAGCGTTTGCATGTCGACCTCATGACGATTAATTCGAGCAAGATTTATGGGCCCAAAGGCGTAGGCGCCTTGTTTGTTCGTCGTGGCACGCCAATTGCACCAATTATGCTTGGCGGTGGACAGGAAAATAAACTTCGCAGTGGTACCGAGAATGTGTCTGGAATTATTGGGTTTGCGAGTGCGCTCGAATTAGTCCAAAAGAATGCCGAGAAAGAAAATGCACGTCAAACTAAATTGCGTAATTATTTGTGGCAACAAATCAGCAAAAAAATTCCCAATGCATTTTTGAATGGACCTGAATTAACTGAACAGCGCCTTGCCAATAATTTGAATGTTCGTTTTGTCGGACTCGAAGGCGAGACATTAGTATTGTATTTGGATGCGTATGGAATTATCGCGGCCACAGGTTCGGCCTGTGCAACTGATAGTGACGATGCGTCGCATGTGCTCACGGCCTGTGGATTAAAATTCGATGACTCCAAATCCAGTGTGCGGTTTACGATTGGTCGCGAGACAAAAAAAGAGGACCTGGATTATGTCCTCAAATATTTGCCTGGCATTGTTGCGGGCGTACGCGTCATGCAAGCCGGTAACCCCTAAAACCAAAACCACCCGCCTCCACGCCTGGTGAGAATGTTTCTCAACAGACGCAGTGTCGGGTGGTTGTGGGTGGGGGCCGGATCGTGGGGTTTGTACCCAACACTGCGGCCCATCAGGCGTTCACCTCCTCGCCCGTGCCGGGCAGTTCAAAGAGCCACTGGAAAAAAGCACCGATCGCCTTCAGAACCTCCTTGACCTCGTCGGTCAAGGCAGTTCCCTGCAGCGCCAGGCTGGCGCCGAAGACCATACCGGTCAGCAGGACGCCGCCTGCGATCAACTCGGCCCCGAACAGGGCTACGTTAAGGGGGAACGGAAGCCAGTCGATCAGATCTTGCGTGTTCATGATCTCCTCAGGTCACCCAGTTAACACCGTCATCGGCGGTTAGTAGCAGCACCCTGCCGCCGCAATCCCCGCAGATGACGATTTCCTGGCCGTTTTGTGTCTCGAGGTAAAGGTCGGTTGTCCCTGGGCACTGACTGCAGGCCTGGAACAGCTCACCTTTGGGTGGGAAATACCGGTTTGGTTCCTTGGTTGCGGGCTTCTCCACCCGTCGCTGGTTAAGAATCAGGGCAAGTGCGGCGAATGCTCGAACTCGTGCCATTAGACCCTTTGTGGTGGAAAACTGGCCCAAGTAAAGCGGAAAACCGGCCTTTTGTCAAGGCGGGTTAGGCCACTCGGCTCCGCACTTGGGGCAGCGCAAGCCTTCGGGGTTCCGGTCCACGGCCGAGTTTTGGCAGACCGAGCACAGAGCGCCGACATATTCTGGTTTGATGACGATGGCGGTTTGGAACAGTGGTAGCGGAGGCCTTTCCTTAAAGGCCCCGAGAATGAGTTCGTGGTGCTTGGGACCGACTAGCTCGAGTTGCTTGTAAAAGAACATGACGCCTCCTGTGACACAGATTCTCTCCAAGAAATCCACGGCTGTCAAATAAACCAAAACCACCCGCCTCCACGCCTCGTCAGAAATATTTCTGCAGAGACGCAGTGTCGGGTGGTTCGGTTGTTCGTCGCCCTTAGTTGATCTCCACCAGACACTGCTTTTCTCTAGGGTTCACCTCCGGAAAATAGGTTGGTGATCCATGCCCACAGATCTTGGAGGAGGTAGTGGGCGGTCTGTAGCGGGCTCGTGATGAGTCCCACTACGGTGTTCACCCAGTTGGGAAGGGGTGGCGCCCCCATGTACGCAGTGTTCGGCATAGACATCCTTTCAGGCAACGAACTGCGGAGTATAGCCAAAAATCATCATTTTGTCAATATGGCCCTGCAAAAGCCAACAATTTATCTAGACCGCGCGCTTTACGACGATGCGAACGAAGAACGGTCAAAATACAAATCCAAACCTGGCTTAACGCGCGAGGTCGTGATTGAAATTTCCAAACAAAAAAACGAACCCGAGTGGATGTTGGCAAAGCGTCTGCAAGCATTTGAATTATTTGAACAAGCGCCAATGCCAAGTTGGGGGCCGGATTTGTCTGGTCTTAAACTCAACGAAATTATTTATTTTGTGCGCCCCGATACTAACGAAGCCAAAAGTTGGGACGATGTCCCGGCCGAAATTAAACAGACTTTCGATCGTCTTGGTATTCCCGAGGCCGAAAAAAACGTTCTGGCTGGCGTGGGTGCACAGTATGATAGTGACGTGGTGTATCACAATATTCAGCAACAACTGCGCGAACAAGGTGTGATTTTTGAAAACATGGATACGGCCGTGCACGAATATCCAGAGCTCGTGCAAAAGTATTTCATGACTCAATGCGTACCAATTAATGACCACAAGTTTGTGATGCTGCACGCGGCGGTGTGGAGCGGTGGAACCTTTATTTATGTGCCCAAGGGCGTAAAAGTTGATTTGCCGTTGCAAGCCTATTTCCGTATGAATGCCAAAAGTGGCGGCCAGTTTGAACATACCCTGATTATTGTGGATGAGGGTGCCGAGGTCCAATATATCGAAGGCTGTAGTGCGCCGCGCTACACTACGAGTTCGCTCCACGCCGGCTGTGTGGAAATTTTTGTCCATAAAAACGCACGCGCCAGATATTATTCCATTGAAAACTGGTCCAAAAATACGTACAACCTGAATACCAAACGCGCGCTCGTTGATGAAAATGGGGTGATTGAGTGGATTAATGGCAACATGGGCAGTGGCGTGACCATGCTGTACCCATGTTCAATTTTGCGCGGTCGCGGAGCGCGTTCAGACAGTCTTGGGGTGGCGTTTGCCGGTCCGGGACAAAATCAGGACACGGGCGCCAAAGCAATTCACGTGGCCCCAGACACCAAATCAACCATCAAAGCCAAATCAATTTCGGTTGGGGGTGGAATTTCCACGTATCGTGGGCTCGTGCGCGTGACCCCAAAGGCCGCCAATTCAAGCGTGGCCGTAAATTGTGACGCGCTCCTCATTGACGATGCATCAGTTTCCAACACCTATCCAACCATGAAAATCGACCAGGCCGATGTAGATATGGCGCACGAGGCCACAGTGGGAAAAATTGGCGATGACGAAATTTTCTATTTGCGTTCCCGTGGTTTGTCCGAGGATCAGGCCCGCCAACTCGTTGTCGCCGGCTTTATTGAACCAATTGTCAAAGCCTTGCCACTCGAATATGCTATTGAACTCAATAAATTAATTGAGCTGGAAATGGAGGGGTCAGTGGGATAATTATATGGAATTATTTACGTTACAATCTGGTCAGGTAAGCGTACAGGTGTTGCAACCCAGTGAAAACGGTGTTTTTACGCGTGTCTTTAGGGTTGGGGCGAATGCGAAATTGACCGTGATTGATTTGCAAATTGGTAATGGGGGCACTGAACGCAAAACCGATGTGTTGGTGGAATTGGTGGGCGAGGGTGCAGAAGTAAAATTACTTGGCTTATTTGCCGGACAGGGGAATGATAGTCTAAGGATTTCCCATAAGGTAATTCACGTGGCCCCACGAACAACATCACGATTGGAATCAAAAGGAATTTTGAGCGGTTCAAGTTTTGCGCACCAAATTAGTCGCATTGAAATACTAC
This sequence comes from uncultured Gammaproteobacteria bacterium, assembly GCA_964418775.1. Lineage (GTDB taxonomy): Bacteria > Patescibacteriota > Patescibacteriia > Magasanikbacterales > UBA922 > 2-12-FULL-41-16. Next base: position 31,286 of record CAYQNA010000003.1, on the reverse strand, counting down.
CAAATCAACCGGGCTGTTCTGGTGATGAACGGTCAGACACCATTTTACTTTCCGACAATGCGCGGGTAATTGCCGTACCAGAATTAGAAATTGGTAATAATGATGTGCAGTGTAAACACGCCGTCACGACTACACGTCTGAACAAGGAAAAATTATTTTACTTAGCGAGCCGGGGATTGGATGAAACTACGAGCCGACAACTTTTAATTGAGGCGCATATCAACAGTATTTTGGAGCAGATTCCAGAAGAAGTGCAAACAGACTTGGATTTGAAATTGGTATCTTTTTAGTCTTTACCTCTGACATATATAAATTTATATATCGTATGATTTAGTGTAAGATATATCTATCTTCTAAATTAATTTTTAATTTAGATAATACCGGATTAGGAACAGATTCTCGTACCTTTGTTATATTAAGATCGGGAACAATTTTTTTTAGGTAATTATTTATTATCGAAATTTCTTCACCCTCAACGACAGCAAATCTAACCACATCTTTAAGATCTTCAGCGTTCTCAACCAAAACATTTTTGTTGTTTTCTAGGCAAAGTTTTCTAATTTTACCCCTGAGCATAACTCCGGTAATTGGGGTCGAGATTGTAGTGATTTCGTATATGTCCCATCTAAGTAGATTCATAAAATTTTATCTGGAAATTAATACAAATCCGGATTCCGGAAGGGGATAAGTGCTAACACCACCGCGTCCAAATAATATTTGGTGCGGTCGATTACATCACCAGTTAAAATTCCCACCGCACCATTTTGTTGTTTAGAATTGTTTTTTGCAAATACAATGTCATCGGCTGCGCCTAGCTCTACGCCTTGGTGGATGAGTTCAGCCACTTTAGCTGGCAAGAAAAAAGTTCCAGTACGTGCCTGTCCATTTTTATTTTGTCCTTTAATTATGACCCAGGCAAATGAGTGCATGTCTGGACCAACTTGCTCCACACCGCCCTCAATGCCCACATAAAAATCAGCTCCAGGATGTGCGGCTGCGACATTATTCACCCGATTCGTGGCCCCTGCTTGAGTCTCCTGATTGCTAAGCGGCTGGTTGGAAACGCCTGATTCTGCCGAAATCTCTACAAAGTCAAAGGTTTGATCAGGAAACACAAGGGCAAAGGCCTGCTTGGTGGCATTAACTTTTACTGGGTTTTTGGAACTAATAACGACAGTAGGCATAGGGCTTTACTTTTTCCCTAAAATATGGGAGAATAAGGCTTAATATAGCGTAAATATGGACCAAATCCGCGCCCAATTTCCACTGTTGGCTAACCAGCCGGATTTAGCGTACTTTGATAGCGCGGCGACTACCCTTAAACCCCAGGTCGTGCTTAGCGCCATGGATCAATATTACCAGACAGTGGGGGCCAATGTACACCGTGGTTTGTATGATTTGTCTGAACGAGCCACGATGATGTATGAGGATTCACGCAAAGCGGTGGCTAATTTTATTAAAGCTAAACCAGAAGAAATTATTTTTACCAGTGGCACTACGGCCAGTTTGAATTTAGCCGCGCGTTTATTGGAACAAAAACTGCAGCCTAGCGATGAAATTGTCCTGACGCGTTTTGAACATCATGCGAATTTAATTCCGTGGCAACAAGTGGCTCAGCGTACGGGCGCAATTTTGAAGTTTATTGAATTGGACGCGGATTACCATTTAGATTGGAATTCGGCTAATTCCATGATTGGTTCGAAAACAAAAATTGTGGCGTTCAGTGCGGCGTCAAATGTGTTAGGTACGATTGTTAACGTAAACGAATTGGTCAGATTGGCCAAAAAAGTTGGCGCGTATACAGTCGTGGATGCCGCGCAATTGGTGGCGCACAAAGAAATCCATGTTAACGAATGGGATGTTGATTTTCTAGCTTTTTCTGGGCACAAAGTGTATGGTCCAACTGGGATTGGGGTCTTGTATGGCAAAAGTGAATTGCTGACAGAATTAGAACCAGTGAATTTTGGGGGCGAGATGATTCGTGAGGTTACGTACGAAGCCGCTACCTGGGCCGATGCACCACAGAAGTTTGAAGCTGGTACGCCACCAATTGCCGAGGCGATTGGCCTGGCTGCAGCCATTACATTCATCGAGAGTATTGGTTGGGACGCAATTTTTGCCCATAATTTTGAGCTGATTAATTACGTACTGACCAAATTGAATCCAGTGGTAAAAATTATTGGACCATTTGGTGACAAGCGCGTTCCAGTCTTTTCGTTCACCTTGGGTGATGCACATCCGCACGATGTGGCCGAGATTTTGAATCGCAGTAATATTGCCGTTCGGGCTGGCCACCATTGTGCCATGCCACTGATGAAACACCTCGGTTTAGTGGGCACAACGCGCGCTTCGTTTGGATTGTACACAACCAAAAATGATATTGATGCGTTGGTTAGTGCTTTGCAAGAAGCCAAACAAATCCTCAAAGTATGAGTGAGGCTTTTGACCCAATTTACCAAGAATATATTTTGGACCTGTACCGCCACCCTTTAAATGCGGGTGTTTTGAGTGGGCCTGATGCCGAGGCCGAGGATGTGAATCCAAGTTGTGGCGACCAAATTCGCGTGATGGTGCGAATCGACAGTGATGCGATTGCGGAAATTAAACACAGTGGTGTTGGTTGTGCAATTTCGCAGGCCGCGGTTTCGCTCGTGACGGAAAATGTAAAAGGGAAATCACGCGCTGATGTGTTGGCCATGAGTGGTGATGACGCCGTGAAGCTCCTCAATATCCCAATTAGCCACACGCGCCTAAAATGTGCTACGCTGGGGCTAAGAGTTTTGCAAAAATCCCTGCTATGAACTACTGGTTAATGAAAACCGAACCAACAACTTTTTCGTGGGACGATTTGGTGCGTGATGGTCGCGCCGAATGGACGGGTGTGCGCAATTACGCAGCGCGCAACCACATGAAAGCCATGCAAATCGGGGACGAAGTGTTCATTTATCACAGTGTGGAGGGTAAAGAAATTGTCGGGATTGCCAAAGTGATTGCGCTGGCACATCAGGATTCAACCGATAATACTGGTGTGTGGCACTGTGTCGATGTTGCGCCAGTCAAAAAATTAATGCGGCCGGTTAGTTTGGAAGAAGCCAAGAGTATGAGCGAATGCAAAACCATGAAATTGGTTACGCATGGCCGCCTGTCGGTTCAACCAGTCACACCCACCGAATGGCGAGCCATTATTTCCCGCAGCGAAACATAATATGTCACTTGAAATTAAAAATTTAACCGTCAGCACCGAGGGCAAAGAAATTTTGCATGGTTTGGATTTGGTGGTAAACCAAGGCGAAGTGCACGTGATTATGGGCCCAAATGGTTCGGGTAAATCCACCCTCGTAAACACGCTGGCTGGTCACCCCAAGTACACCGTTACTGCCGGAACAATTACGGCCGACGGAGTTGATATTACCGCAGCCAAACCCGAAGAGCGCGCCAAGGCTGGATTATTTTTGTCACCACAATATTCACCCGAAATTGCAGGGGTAACAATTGCGAATTTTTTGCGCTTGGCTGTATCTGCGCGGCGGGGTGTTTCGGTCAACCCCCTTGATTTTTATCAGGAATTAAAAGCGGCCATGGCTAAATTAGGAATTGACGAGAACTTTGCTAAACGGTCTTTAAACACTGGCTTTTCGGGGGGCGAGAAAAAGCGAGCCGAGATTTTGCAACTCGCGTTGTTGCAACCGACCTATGCGCTACTCGACGAAACAGACTCGGGGTTGGATGTGGACGCACTCAAAATTGTCGGGCAGGGGATCGCCCAGTTTCAAGCACCGACCAATGGGGTATTGTTAATTACCCACTACGCGCGGCTGCTGGAATACATTAAACCAACCCACGTCCACATTATGCGCGCCGGAAAACTAATTGCGCACGGTGGACCCGAATTAGTGGCCACAATCGAGGCCAATGGGTATACTGATTTTAATTAACCGAACTTCTATGGATCATAAGCTTGAAAAAACCGATGACAAAATTATTCATTTTGTGCGTCGCCACCACGAAAGTTACAGTCGTGTTTCGCTGTTTGTGATTTTCTTTTGGTTTGGGATTTTAAAAGTGCTTGGCTTGAGTCCAGCCTCACCATTGGTGCGCGCATTATACGAGCGTGTGTTCAATACGGCTCACGGCATTGATGAGTTTTTAATTGGGTTTGGTTTGTTCGAGGTTTTAATCGGGATTTTATTTTTGGTTCGTAAACAAGAGCGGATTGTGCTGCCAATGTTAGGGGTTCATATGGTGACGACGGTTTTGCCGCTCATTGTTTTGCCAGCCTTGGCTTGGACTGGTCCATTTGTGCCAACTTTGGAAGGGCAATATATTATTAAAAACCTAGCCCTTATTGCCGTGGCTGCTACCATTGCCGCCAATTTACACTCGTTGCGCAAAGTATGAGTTTGACCAAAGAGGCGATTATCGCAGAACTCAAAACCGTGTTTGATCCCGAAATTAATCTGGATATCTGGACCATGGGATTAATTTACGATATTCAAATTGCGACGGATAACACGGTACAGGTAGTGATGACGTACACCACGCCACTGTGTCCGTTTGGACCTCTGTTAACCGCGCAAGTTAAGGAAAAAATTCTTGATTTAGGGGCTAGTGATGTGGGTGTAACTATTACCTACGAGCCTAAGTGGCAACCCAGCGAGGAGCTGCGGTTAATGTTGGGAATTTAGTATGCTTGAGTTCCGTCAACCAGCCTCTACTGAATGGTGCTTACTATGGTTGTTTGGATTTGGCATGATTTGGCCGATGTATCATGGACTCACGGCGGGAAACATTAAAATTATAATTTTTTGTGGTTTGATTTTTTTTGCCTTAGGGTTTAGTTGGTTAATTAGTGTCCGCAAAATTACGTATACTGATCAAACCCTGCGAATTTATTTTCGTTCTGGTTTCTGGCGTACGCTGAGGGTGGGGGAGATTAGTGGTTTATCGGTTGTGCCACGCCCAAAGTATGGCTGGGTGGCGCTGGTGATTAAGGTGGGTGCACGCAAGCCCCGTTCGTATGCTTTGCTTGGCCCCGAGGCAGCGTCGTTTGCTGCCACACTAGCGGCGCAGTTTAGCCCTGTGTCCGAGGCCGAACTTGGCAATTTTAAATAATGTGTTAGTATAGAGTCACTATGGAACCAAAATTACCTGATAATTTACCCGAAGAAATCTCGCAGAAAATTCGCGCCGGTGGGAAAATCCGCCGCATTGTGGTTGACCGCCAGGGCTGTATTGGCGCGCGTTCGTGTGTCGTTGTTGCGCCAGGTGTATTCCAAATGGATGATGAAAACCTGGCCTATGTGACTGACCCAGATGGCACGGACGAGGATACAATTTTAATGGCCGCGCAGTCATGCCCGGTGCTGGCCATTCGGTTGTACGACGAAGATGGTAAACAAATTTTCCCCGAAGAATAACAAAAAGCCCCATGATGGGGCTTTTCAATTTACACAATCTCGAGTTTTTCTTTGTCTACGGTGACGCGCACAGTTTGACCCTCACCAACTTCGCCAGCGACAATTTTGAGGGCAAGTGGGTCGAGAAGTTCGGTTTGAATGACGCGCTTGAGTGGGCGAGCACCAAGATTTGGGTCGTAGCCTTTTTTGGCTAGCCAATCCTTGGCTTCATTCGAAACTTCGAGCGTAATTTTTTGCTTGAGTAGGCGGGTGGCCACAATCGCGAGCTGTTTGTCCACAATCGAGCGGATTTGATTCGCGGCAAGTGGGTGGAAGACGATCACTTCGTCAATACGATTGAGGAATTCAGGTTTAAAGTAATCCTTCAGGGCGTCGCGGACTTTCTCGTTCATTTTTTCTTCCTGGTCTTTGGTGGTCGCGGTTTTCTTTTTGTCACCAAAACCAAATTCACCGCGTTTGCCCATTTCCATAATCACGCTGCTGGCAATGTTGCTGGTCATGATAATGACGGTGTTTTTGAAGTTGACTTTGCGACCCTTGGCATCGGTCAAATGGCCATCTTCAAGAATCTGCAGCATGATGTTGAATGTGTCTGGGTGGGCTTTTTCCACTTCATCAAACAAAATGACCGAGTATGGTTTGCGACGAATAATTTCGGTGAGCTGGCCGCCTTCCTCGAAGCCAACATAACCAGGCGGGGAGCCAATCAAGCGCGATACCGCGTGTTTTTCCATGTATTCGGTCATATCCACACGCACTAATGCGTCATCGTCGTTGAACAAGAATTGCGCCAGTGATTTTGCGAGTTCGGTTTTACCAACACCCGTTGGACCCATGAATATAAATGAACCAATTGGGCGTTTTTCCTCGGCAATGCCAGCGCGGGAGCGGCGAATGGCATTGGACACGGCTTTGATCGCTTCGTCTTGACCAACTACGCGTTTGTTCAATTCTTCTTCCATACGGGCCAATTTTTTGGTTTCATCCTCGAGCATTTTGGACACGGGAATTCCAGTCCAACGCGCCACCACTGCGGCAATATCGCGCTCAGTTACTTCTTCTTTTAAAATGCCGCGCGTTTTTTGAATATCAAGGAGCTTAGTTTGCAACTTTTGGATTGCTTCTTCGGTCGTGGGAATTTTGCCATAACGAATCTCGGCAACTTTTTGCAAATCACCGCGGCGTTCCTGAATTTCGGCCTCCTGTTTTAATTTGTCAATTTCTTTTTTGTAATCGCGAATTTTGGTAATAATGTCTTTTTCATTTTGCCACTGCATTTCCAGGGCCTGCGTTTTCTCCTTTAAATTCGCGAGCTCTTCTTTTAATTTTTGTTGGCGCTCGCGCGACTCTGTATCCGCTTCTTTTTTGAGCGCACGCAATTCAATTTCAATTTTCATGGCCTGGCGCTTCATTTTATCGAGGTCATCAGGCATGGAATCAATTTGCATTTTGAGCGCACTGGCGGCTTCGTCAATTAGGTCAATGGCTTTGTCAGGTAGGAAGCGGTCCGAAATATAGCGCGTCGACAAAGTGACAGCCGATACTACGGCTGGGTCAGTAATGCGTACACCGTGGTGGACTTCGTACTTTTCTTTAATCCCGCGTAAAATCGCGATTGCATCTTCTTCGTTCGGCTCATTCACGAGCACAGGCTGGAAACGGCGTTCAAACGCCGCGTCTTTTTCGATGTGTTTTTGGTATTCTTTAAGTGTAGTGGCGCCAATAATGTGCAATTCACCGCGCGCCAGACCAGGTTTAAGCATGTTGCTCGCGTCAACTGCGCCATCTGAACTACCTGCGCCAACAATTGTGTGCAATTCATCAATAAATAACACCACTTTGCCGCGCGCCTCTGTAATCTCTTTAATCACGGCCTTAAAACGTTCTTCAAATTCACCGCGAAACTTTGTGCCAGCAATGAGAGCACCAATATCAAGGGAAATAATTTCTTTGTCTTTTAAGTTTTCTGGTACATCACCATTCACAATGCGCTGTGCCAAACCTTCGGCCACCGCTGTTTTACCAACCCCTGGTTCGCCAATCAGGACTGGGTTATTTTTCGTGCGGCGAGTAAGCACTTGCATGACGCGGCGAATTTCATCATCGCGACCAATCACTGGGTCCAGTTTTTCTTTGCGTGCACGGTCAGTTAAATTTATCCCGTATTTTTCGAGGGCCTGGTATTTACTTTCCGGTTCAGGTGAATCAACACGCTGCGTGCCACGAATTGTGGCGAGTGTTTTTAAAATATCATTGTAATGCGCGCCCTGGCGAGCGAGCGAGTCACTAACTGGATTTTTGTTTGTCAAAAATGCAAGCAGCATGTGCTCCACACTAATATACTCATCGTGCATTTTGCGCGCTTCTTGTTCGGCGGCCTGCAAAATATACATCGTGGCCTGGCCAAGCAGCACTTGACCCATTGGCCGTGCGCCCATTTCGCCCTGTTTAGGAATGGTGTTAATCAGCTGTTGAATATCTTCGGCCACTTGTACAGTGTTCACGTTCAATTTTTTGAGCACTGACAAAACCACACCATCTTCTTGCTCAAGCAACGCCAAAAACAAATGTGGCGGCTCAACTTGTGGCTGGCCGTTCATCATGGCAATTTCTTGCGCTGCCTGAATTGCCTCCTGTGATTTGTGGGTAAAGTTTTGTGGTATCATAGGGGTTAATTTAGCACTCACAACCTACGAGTGCTAATATACCGCGCCTAGACAAAGGTGTCAAGAAGGGGTATATTTAAGCTTAGTATAGCATATTTTTAGCTATCTTTAGCCCAATTATGACTAAATTATTCACAGTTTTAGCAGCCACAATCGTCCTGGTAGGCGCTGGTTGTTCGTATAAATATGAGTCGGAATGGAATACTAAAGATCGTGCCTGGGAAAAGCAGATCGCGGCCACGAGCACTACACCCGCCACTAGTACTGCCGAAAGTTGCGTCCCCGAAGGGCAGCCTAGAGATATCAATACCCAAGTCTGCTGTGCTGGTTTAGAGGATGTTGCCTTGGACCACGCCTTTAGTGTGTGCGGTAAACCTGGCACCGGTTGGAAACCGCGCGTTTGTGCGGCTCCAAACGAAATGATTACGGTTGATACACCAAACTGTTGTGCTGGCCTTGAACCAACTGAAAAAAATGGCAAGTGGGTCTGTGATTACCAAAAATAACATGGAAACTGTTTTGGGTGTACGAATTGATAATATAAACGAGGCTGCTGCCCAAGAGCAGGCACGCAATTTTTTGCGTAGCGAGAAAATTAACTATATTTTTACGCCCAACCCCGAAATGCTGGTAGAGGCGCAGCATGATCGTTTTTTTTTGGATACACTTAACACTGGTGATTTAAATTTGTGTGATGGCTTTGGCATTAGTTTATTTACGGGCATACCAAAAATTGCTGGCGTTGATTTTGCCATGACGCTGTGTGGCTTAGCGGTAGAGGCAGGGAAGTCCGTGTATTTACTGGGCACTGGCAAGCCAGAGGTAGTGCAACGCGCGGCGATTCATCTGTCAGTGCGATATCCGAATCTCAAAGTGGTTGGCACAGACCCTGGGTATGCGATCACCTTGGTCCCCAGTGAGACAGGCGCGCAATTACGGTTTGATGCTAATGCGCACGAGGAATTGCTCAACCGCATTATTATGACTGCCCCTGATGTTTTGTTAGTGGCGTTTGGGCACAATAAACAAGAAAAATGGATTGCCGAATTTGCTCACCAAATTCCCAGTCTCAAAGTTGCGATGGGGGTTGGCGGCACTTTAAGCTTTTGGGCCGGTATTGCCAAACGCGCACCCCGTTGGATGCAACGCCTGGGACTCGAGTGGTTGTGGCGCCTGATTTGCGAACCACACCGTGTTGGGCGTATACTTAGAGCAACAATTATTTTTCCAATTCTGTATTGGCGTAAACGCCTAACCGGAACCGTATGAACATATGGCGAAAAATGATGGCGGGGATGATGTTGCTTAGCTTTGCCTGCTTAGCTGTGTTTGGTTTGCTAATCACTGCCGAACGCTTAGAATCACACGGGCATCATGGTGGGGCACAGCAAAGCACCTGCCCGTTTATGCCCAGTGAGCAGAGTGATTGTTTAATGAGTTTTACTGACCACGTTAGTGCCTGGCAGCATTTTTTGCAAATTATAATTACGGCCAAAGTGTTAGCAGTGCTGTTGATTGTTTGGTTTATCGCTCGGTCTATTCGTACGTACTGGGCTTTAAGCATTCGGGTGCTAACGCCGGCTGAATATGCTTTGCCGCCGCCACTGTCTCGAGTTTTCTTTACCACTACAATTCAACCGCGCGCTCCGTAAAGTTTAGAATTAGATTAGTTTAATTTAATTCTCTTTACATACTATATATGAACTCTAAGAATATTGTGGTTGGCGTGGTGGCTTTGGCACTTGGTTTGGTCATTGGTTACTGTTGTTTTACCCAAATGCACACTAGTCAGCCAGCAACTGGAAGTTGTGTCATGATGGACGCCAAAGCTAACCAAGAAAAAATGATGGGTCACAGCATGGGCAGCATGGAACACCAGATGATGACGATGACCGACCGTATGAAAGGAAAAACAGGGGACGAACTCGATAAGATTTTTCTCGAAGATATGATCGTGCATCACCAAGGCGCTGTCGATATGGCCCAAATTTTGGTTAAAGAAACCAAACGTCCAGAATTGCAGAAAATGGGGGCTGATATTATCCGCGTGCAGACTGCCGAAATTGCTCAGATGCGCGCTTGGTTAACAGAATGGTCAAAGTAATATGCGTCTAAACGAGGCGTACAGCACCCACTTGTTGCGGTATGTTGGGGTTGGGTTGATTTCCGGCTCAATTGTCCATGCCAGCACGCTTGGCGGTGGATGGCTCAAGTATATAGTTTTGATCACTGCTGGCGCAGCCATGTTTGCCGCAGGTGTCTGGTTAGAACATCGTCATGACCAGCGTCAGGATTTAAAACTGTACACGGCCTTGTCAGTCGCAGTATCAATTGGTACTGGCATGGTAAGTGGCGCTACCCAGCATTATTTGGATGGACCACGCATGGCTTCGGTTTTGTTGCCAGGCGGGGTACTACTTGGATATTTAGCCTTCGCCTACCGTGACCACCAATCCGAATTAACGACACAACGAGTCGTTGGCTTAGTTTGCTTGGTGCTTGTACTTCTGGTCGCCCTGTGGTTTTTGGCTCTCGGCCTCGGTGAACTCGTACCGCACGGTCATTAAGTGTTTAAAAAACAAGAGACAGCCTACTCGGGCTGTTTCTTGTTTTTAGACCAGTCTTGTAGTACAGTGTGATTACTATGAACATTCTAAAATCATCACTCTTGGTAGCGGCAATATGGTTGGTAGGGGCTGGTTGTGCCAATGCACCAGAAACCAATAGAAACACTGATTATACTCCGACCTTAAAACAAGATTTTACGGTCGAAGAACGAGCCGAGTGGCGCGAAATTGCGCAGTGGCCAGAATTATGTGATGAAGATTTTAGGATTGGGGCTGAGGCTGGTTTGGGTGGTTTGGCCTTATTTTCTTACACTCCAACCGAGTCAATTTTGCGAGTCACCTGTGGTGTGTATGCATATCAAACTACCATGTTGTTTTATCATGTCGCAACCGTTAACGGAAAACCAACCGCAACCTTGTTGCAAGTGCCAACGTATGATTTAGCCCAGAAAAAAGTCGTGTCGCGAATGTACGAGTACGATGACGATATTAATGGTTCGGTTTTGGGTTTTGATACGTTTAACGAAGTCGAAAAAACCGTAAGTATATTTACCAAAGACCGCGGAGTAGGTGACTGTGGTACACGCGAAACTTTTAGAGTCGGATCCGAATTCACTTTACTCAAAACCGAGTATCAGTCGTGCGAAGCAGCCGATGAATTCCATTTACAAAATCCCGAGGCTGAGGAAATGCCAGCCTGGCCAGTTGTTTACGAAGCAAAATAATATGCTCACCCTCGCTACCATCAAACATATCAATGAATTGCAGCAAAAAAAACACCGCGCCGCCGCGCACGAATTTATTGTGGAAGGTGTTAAAGGCGTGCAAGAAGCGCTGGAGAATGACGCCGAGGTGTTACTTGTAGTGGTGGACGGTAATATTCGCGATGAGGCCGACATGGGGGCCTTGATTGAATTGGCCGAAGAGCACGAGGCGCAGGTAGAATTTTGTGGCCGCAAAGATATTGGCCAAATTAAAACTACCGACACATTCCCAGGCGTGCTCGCGATTGTGTCATCACCAGATATTGGCCTGGATCAAATTGTGGATGGACCAATTGTAGCGCTGGATGGGGTCAAGGACCCAGGGAATTTGGGCACCATTATTCGCACGGCGGATTGGTTTGGAATTCAGAATTTTTTGTTAGCCGAGGATACTGTAGACCCGTATAATCCAAAAGTAGTGCGTAGTACAATGGGGTCCATGTTCCGGGCTCACATTTTTGAAAGCCAAAGCCTGGCCACCTCGCTCACGACACTCAAAGAAAAATATGGGTACCGCGTCGTTTCCCTGGAAATGACTGGCGAACCCTTGCCCGAGAAACTCCTTAAAAAAGGCTCAGATAAGGTAATTTTCCTCTTTGGCAGCGAGTCACACGGTGTCCGCCCAGGCCTTGAAAAATTGATCGATACGCGCTACACTATCCCCGGTCGCGGCCAGGCCGAATCGCTTAATGTCGCCATTGCGGCCGCGATTGTAATGTCCCGTGTATGATGACTAAAACTCGTTTTGCCCCTAGTCCGACTGGTTTTCTCCATGTCGGTGGTTTGCGTACGGCGCTGTATGCGTATTTAGTCGCTCGTCGCGAAGGTGGTAAATTCGCGCTTCGCATCGAAGACACTGACCAGGGACGTTTTGTCGAGGGTGCAATTCAAGATTTTGTTACTAGTCTGCGTTGGGCTGGCCTCACGATTGATGAAGGCGTAGATATTGTAGACGAAGCGATCACTCAAACAGGTGATTGTGGTCCGTATATTCAATCCGAACGTTTGTCTATTTACCAGGAGCATGCGGAAAAATTAATCGCCGCTGGACACGCGTATTATTGTTTTTGCACCAAAGAACGCCTCGATGAGTTGCGTAAATTTCAGGAGTTAAACAAACTTGCACCAGGCTACGACGGCCATTGTCGCGAGGCTGACGCAGGTGAGAGTGCCAAGCGCGTGGCCTTTGGCGAGGCCCACGTGGTACGCATGAAGATGCCAAAAGAGGGAGCAAGCGTGTTCGAAGACGCCATCCGCGGTCGCGTGGAATTTAAAAATGCCCTTGTTGACGACCAAGTACTCATGAAGGCCGACGGTTTCCCAACCTACCATTTGGCCGTGGTGGTCGACGACCATTTTATGCAGTGCACTCACGTCATTCGTGGCGAAGAGTGGCTGTCGTCCACACCAAAACACCTTGTGCTCTACCACATGTTTGGTTGGGAAGCGCCAACATTTGCTCATTTGCCATTGCTAGTTAACATTGAAAAGAAAAAATTGAGTAAACGTCACGGCGATGTTTCGGTGCGCGATTATGTTGAGAAGGGTTATTTACCCGAAGCACTGGTTAATTTTATTGCTTTTTTGGGTTGGAATCCTGGCACAGCGCAAGAATTATTTACCCTGACCGAGCTCGAACAAACCTTTAGTTTGGATAAGGTGGCCAAGTCGCCAGCAGTGTTTAATTTGGAAAAACTGGCCTGGTATAATCGCCAGTATTTGGCCAAGTCGCCTTTGGCCGAAATTGTGGAGCGTGCAAAATCATTTTTTGTCGCCCGCCCTGAATTTGCCAATGTACCAGTCGAGCAGCTTGCGGCGGCGATTGATTTGGAACGTGGTCGTGTGGAAACTTTGGCCCAATTGCCAGACGCGATTCAATTTGTGTTAAAGCCAGGCGAGTACGAGGCCGACATGCTGGTGTGGAAAAAAGGCACACCCGAGGAAGCTAAGCAAATTTTTGGTGAATTAATCGACCTCTTGCCAACTCTAGAATGGACCAAAGAAACTTTGGATACCAAACTCCAAGCGTGGATTGCTGACAAAGGCTATGGCGTGGGGAATGTGATGTGGCCACTCCGGGTGGCACTGTCAGGACAGAAAAATTCGCCAGGTCCAACTGAATTGGCCGCTGTACTTGGCCAAGCCGAAACTTTGGCCCGTTTATCCGCAGCCGCGACCAAATTAGGCTAACATCAGCCCTGCAAATGTGGTATACTGGTACCACGTATGCGTTTTTTTCGTCTGTTCGTAATTTTATTTGTCACACTGACCTGGATTACCGGGCCTTTTTTAATTGCGCATGCCGAAACCACTGGTAATAGCGAGATTGACGCACTCAACCAGCAGATTGAAGTTAAAAAAAAGCGCATTGCTGAGCTGGAAAAGGCCATGTCCGAGTACAACACCAAGATTTCGCAAACGCGTTTGGAGGCTGTGTCGCTCAAAAATCAATTATCCCTCCTCGATAATCATATTGCACAGGTCGAGCTTGATGTTGAAACTACGCAAGAAAAACTCGACACAGTAAAGCTCCAAATTCAGGGTCTCGACATTTCCATTGCTGACAAAAATAAAACCATTGGGCGCCAAAAAGCGATCCTGGCTGAATTGCTTCGTAATCTGCAACAGGAACAAGACAAAAGTTATGTGGAAATTATGGCTGGCTACGATAATTTTTCCGATTTTTTTGATCGCGTGCAGTATTTAAACAAAGTGCAACAGGATTTGGGTTTGAGTGCGAAAAATTTACGTTTGGCCAAAGAAGAATTAGAAGAAAAACACCAGCAGGCCGAGGAGCGTCAGCGTGCGTACAATGAATTGCAAGAAGAATTAAAGGGTAAAAAATCCGACCTCGAAGGGCAGTCACAAAACAAGCAAAATTTGCTCGTGCAAACGCAATCTTCCGAATTAAAATATAAGGCGCTGGTTAATTCGCTCAAAACACAATTCCAGCAAACTGAGGGTGAGATTAGCGGTATTGAACGTCAAGTGCGTGCCAAAGTTGAGGCTGCACAAAAAAAGAATCCCGAAGAATTTGATAACTCTGGCTCATTGTCATGGCCAATTGCCAGTCGCCGTGTAACTGCGTATTTTAATGACCCAGGCTACCCATATCGCACGATTTTCGAACACAATGCGATTGATATTGGTACAAGCCAAGGCAGCGTGGTTAAAGCCGCGTCATCGGGCTATGTGGCCCGCGCTAAACGCTGCACCTCGGCGAGTTGCTATGCGTATGTCATGATTGTACATGCCGATGGCATTTCGACCGTGTATGGCCACTTAAGCGCCATCAGTGTGGCCGAAGATCAATTCGTCGCGCGTGGCGATGTGATTGGTTATTCAGGCGCCACACCAGGCACAGTCGGCGCAGGCCCATTCACTACCGGTCCTCACTTGCACTTTGAAGTGCGCAAAAATGGTATTCCGGTTAATCCGCTGAATTACTTAAAATAAAACCGACCCAATTGGGTCGGTTTTTTCTAGCGTTCACCCTTCATCATTCTTTCGAACGCTTCGACATTGCCCATGGCGTCATTTACCGGATTGTGATCATGCGGTGTAATACGCAATTTTTTCCAATCTTGCGTGTTGGAAAAATTATCAGTTAATCCTGCATAAAAATCACTGATACGGCGACCCGAGTGTCCAAACGGATTTTCGCCAATTGCGTGCCAAAAACCATAATTAATCCACTGAAAATCATAAGCCGGATTATCACTCATAAAAATAGGACGGCCTTTGCACACTGTGCCAATCCATTCTTTAAATTCGGTAAACACCTTAACTTGGTCAAATCCTTCACCGATAATTTCAGAAATAGCTGGGTTTTCTTTATTTGGCACACTGGTAAACAAAATACCATGAAAAGTCTGCTTTGTTGCGTAGTCAACTGCACCAAATTCCGTCATTTTGTGGATACCTGGACAATCTCCAGTTGCTTCAACGTCGACAAAAATTAAATTTTTCATACCTAAACAATAAGTAATGGGTTAACTTTTTTTACTGTAAAATTGTGGCTCCAGGCTGTCTAAGAAGACGTAAATTCAGAGATTTTGTTACTTATCCACACGTCAAGTATTGCAATGAGAACAAATGTTCTCTATAATACAAATATCACCTAATTACTTACTTTTACTCATATGGACGAAATGTACCAGCAGCGACGACGCAAGCTGGCCCAGTACTTTCAAGAGTATCGGCAACTGCCGACGTACGATGAAATGCTGAGTCTGTTCGCCCTCAAATCCAAAGGCTCGCTGTATCGCTACGTGCAAAAGTTTTTGGAAGATGGTGTCCTAGAAAAGGGGAGTACGGGTAAGTTGCTACCAACCGATAAGTTATTTGGTCTACGGGTACTTGGTTCTGTACAAGCCGGGTTCCCTACGACTGCAGAGGAGGATGCAACCGCCAGTACAGTTAGCTTGGACCGATGGCTAATCGAACATCCACAAGCTAGTTATCTGCTCACTGTGTCTGGAGATTCAATGATCGAAGCGGGAATTATGGAAGGGGACATGGTTATTGTTGATCGTACGCGTTCCCCTAAGACTGGTGATATCGTGGTGGCAGAGGTCGACCATGATTGGACCATGAAATATTACATCAAACGTGGTGACAGGGTAATTCTGCGTCCGGCCAACCAGAATTATCCAGATATTCATCCGCGCGAAGAACTAAAAATTGGCGGGGTGGTTTCCAGTGTCATTCGTAAGTACGTCTAAACTCACTTAACCTGTCGCTTATGAATTTATTTCCTAAGGCGATCGTGCACATTGATGCCGACGCATTTTTTGCCAGCTGCGAGCAAGCTTTACACCCTAGTTTAAAAGGACGTCCAGTGGTTGTTGGCGGTGACCGTGGCATTGTGACTGCTCTTAGTTATGAAGCTAAAGCCAAAGGGGTCAAGCGTTGCATGCTCGTGTCGCAAGCTCGTCAGTTATGTCCAGATTTGGCTGTGTGCGAGGGCGATTATGAAGCCTACAGCTTGTTCTCACGTCGCTTGTTTGCGATCATGCGTCGTTTTACTGACCAGGTAGAGGAATACAGTATTGACGAAGGTTTCATGGATATTACCGGCTTAGATAAAGTGGAAGGTTTAACCTACAAACAGATTGCGGAAACAGTTAAAAATACAATCCAACGCGAGCTCGGAATCACTGTGTCGGTTGGTCTTGCGCCAACAAAAGTTTTGGCCAAGTTAGCTTCGGGTAGCAATAAACCAAATGGTTTAGTAACGATTAGTTGCAAAGATTTGCCTGAGTATTTACGCGACTTTCTGGTGGACCAAGTGTGGGGGATTGGTTCGAGCACAGCTGAATATATGCGTCGCATGAATATTTTTACTGCGTATGATTTTGTTGGCCAATCCTTGGGCGCGGTGCGTGACAATTTTTCCAAACCGCACCAGGAAATCTGGCAAGAATTGCAAGGTGTTAGCGTATACCCAGTGATTTCTGAAGAAAAAACAACCGTAGCTTCGATTTCCAAAACGCATACGTTCACAGTTGGTCGAACTGATCGTCAGGCCGTGTATGCTGAGCTCGTGCGCAACATTGAGAATGCTTGTGCCAAAGCTCGTCAGCATAACCTGGTCGCTGCTCGAGTTTCAATTTTTCTCAAAAATACGGCCTTTAATGTTATGGCTATGGAAATTAAGCTCGTGCGTCCTTCAGCGTTTGACCGTGATGTAATCAATGCGATCAAACCAGTGTTTGCTCGTTTGCACAAGTCTGGCCAGGCCTATCGTGCTACCGGAGTTGTGTTGGCGGAATTAAGCGATGCAGATGCTGTGCAGGGTGATTTGTTCGAGTCTGTGGTTACAGCACCAGCATTACGCCAAGTTTATGAAGCTGTAGATACCCTAGCCAAGCGTTTTGGTAAGCACACTGTCCATAGTGCAGCGGCTTTAACGGGTCAAAAGGGGACTAAAGTGTTCAAGCAGGCTGGCCGCGCTACTGCACCATGGCATTTGCCACTGGTCATGGCTGGTATTGTGCGGTAAAATATAGACAAATAAATCCATATGCAATTTAAACCATATTCAGACCGATTAATTTTCTTTGATACCGAGTTTACACATTTAGACCCGCGCAACGGTGAATTAATTTCAATTGGTTTAGTTAAGTACAGTGGGGAAGAGCTTTACTTAGAGCTTGATTACAAAGGTGAGCCACACCCTTGGGTGACGGAAAAAGTCTTACCTTATTTAAAAGGCCCAAAAGTTGAACGTGAGGAAGCTAAAAAACGTCTGCGTGAGTTTGTGGGTCCAGACCAGCCCTACTTAGTGGCTTATGTAAATCAATTTGATGCCGTGTTTTGGTACGACTTGTTTGGCTCACCAATGGACCACCCTGCGTTTTGGATCCCGATTGATTTTGCTTCGATTCTGTTTGCGCTTGGATATCCACCAGATAGCATGGGTCGGGAAAATTTTTGGAAAGAATTAGGTTTGGTTAAACAAACGGGTGTACAGCACAATGCCCTTGATGACGCACGTTGGTTGTGGGAAGTATACTTAGCACTGCAGGCCAAGGCCGGATTATGAGAACCCGGCCTCATGGCACAATTAGAATCTTTATTGCCGGTTTCTTATCGACCGTCAGCTTAGGGCTTGCCAGCAGTGCTTTGTGGCCGTGGTGGTCTGTACAACCAGCACGACCGCACATCAATGTTGACAAACCAGGCCCCTGGCCAGTCGTGGCCCTGCTCGCGCATCAGGATGACGAAATGTTTTATGCCGGCAGTTTGCATCGTTTTGTAAATACAGGCAGGCCAGTCTATGCAATCATTGTAACTGATGGGGCTGGTTCGGTTGTGCGTCGCAGTTTACAGCTTAGTCCACGCGCCTTTTCGGCTGCTCGTAATCGCGAAGTGTTTGCATCCATGCAAGCGATTGGCCTGAACCCTGAACATATTATTTTCACCAATGGTGGGGGGATAGATGGCACTTCCACACCTAAATACAACGACGCGCATTTGAGTATTGAGGAAGCCGAGGCGGCGATTGCTCGGATATACGACCAGTTAGGTAATGGCACCTACATCACCCTTGCCTCAGGACCAGGGGAGGCGCACTTCCGCAACCCTGACCATTGGAGTTTGCAAAAAGCTCTGCAGAGGTTTAAAGGCATTCAGCAAAAAATTTATTTTAGTGACATTAGTAGTGATAAAAGCCAAACAATTGAATTAACAGCAGGGGAGCAGAAGGTCAAGCAAACCGCACTGCAGAGTTATTATGTGTGGAATCCAGCGCAAGGTAGATATGCAATTGGGAAGCGATCGGTGGCATACCTCTTGGATCATTGGCAAACAAGCACAGTTGAGTACATGATTAAATAAGTCATGTGTCGCACAATATATTAGCCTAGAATAGGTCATAACAGGGAAGTGCTCCTTACAATCAAATCACACATTGTGTACCGATAAATAATTTGTGCTAGCATGCAACGCTAATTACAAAAATTTTCAGATGAATTTTACCCTTAATTTACCTTGGTAAATTCAATTTTCAACAAAATTATTTTTGTTTGTAACGCACCAAAAAACTCGGACAGATTTTTTTAAAGAAAAGAGGTATCTCTATACCCCTTGAAAAATAACGACTATTCTGTTGTGTCGCAAAATTATTACTAATTAGGGTAAATGCGTAGGAGGGTGGGGTAAGCGGGCTAGTTAGCATAGGTTAGCCAGGTCCTAGAATGCTTAGGTAAATTGTCTGATAATTAAATTAGAATTTAGGACTTAAAACTAAAAATTTTGAAATCAAAATCCGCCGGCGTTTGCTGTTTAATATCTGGTCTGTGTGCTTGGTGGAGAAGGCAATTAGCCAATGTAGGATCGGAGTCTATTCTAGGTAAACCCAGTATATAGGGTCGTATAATAAACATTGTGCGACATTGAATTTATCCTTCGCAGCCATGGTCCATGGCGCCTATCATCTTCTCTCCTCTACTGCCAGAAGACTTTACCTTCAAACCGGACGTCAATATAGTTTGGTTTTACTTTTTGATTATCTAAAGTACGTAGCACAAGTTCAAGTCGTTGGGCTTGCACTTCCACGTCATCGAGTAGACGGACTTTGAGTGACCAGCCAGCCCGAGTGCGTATACTCCCCTCACCCCTCTCGTTGTCCTGGACAAAAAACAGAGCGCCGGGCTGTCCTAAACTGTTATCAAGCCGCTCTTGCCAGGCACGGACATTAGTTACCATCTCAAACGAAACTGCTTGACTATTTGGTGATGTGGTTGTTCCTCCTACTTGATATAGGATTGGGTAAAGGCCATAGGTCGTTGCAATACGTTTAGCAGCGGGTTCGTGCCAGCGGCTGACAATCTCTAGAGTGCTTGTAACTCCTGGCGTGGTTGTGGCGTGCGTAGGCACGGCAGTTTTAAACTGCCACTCATTGTCCCCAACCCGTTCCAGAACTTTAATCACTTGACCACTAGGGTCAACATAACTATATTCCAGACCATTATCAAAAATAAGCACCGGATCTTTTTCAACTACCCTAATGTCAAGCTGGCTTGGGAAACGTTTTACGAGTTCGACGCGATAAAATGGAAACCGTTGGGTAAGAATGTTAGCAATTTCGTTTGTATTGATCAAAAAATAATTTGTACCTGGTAGCACCAACCAACGGGTACGGTCCATAATCCCCTGTGCAACCTCGGAAACTTCACTGGCTGGAACGCGTGTCGCGCCAGTGACGCCAACTAGATGTACAGTAAAAAATGGGTGCCAAACTAAAACCCCGCCAAGTGTAAACAACATCACAATCAGTGTTGGCAAAGGCCAACGTTTTTTGGTTTGCTGATGAAGTGGGTTAGCGTAGCGCCCAGGCTGTGGACCGCTGGGTAAGAGATTACGAAACCACGCCGTGGTCTGGTGCCAGGCGCGCGAGCGACGATCAAGCTGCCGTTGTGCTTTGTATGGATTAAAACGCATGGTTTAAACAAAACCGCGACGAATACTGCGAGCAGTTTCTAAAATCCAATTGGGCCAGTAGCGCCATGACAGTGGAAAATCCTGGCAGTGCACGAGCTGGTATGGCTGGCCACCAAACCCTTTTTTGAAGTGCGTGATGCCGTAAAACGGATGCTTTGGTGACGCACCATCGGGTGCAATGCCCCAAAAATTATGCCACTGCATACCCTGGTCACGCGCA
The DNA here is from genome assembly GCA_964418775.1 of uncultured Gammaproteobacteria bacterium. GTDB lineage: Bacteria > Patescibacteriota > Patescibacteriia > Magasanikbacterales > UBA922 > 2-12-FULL-41-16. Next base: position 10,706 of record CAYQNA010000003.1, on the reverse strand, counting down.
CGACGGATTGCTTCCCACTGCAACAAGTACGAGGTGGGGACTTTTTTATCCGTCATAAGCGAGGCGCCATGGCGATACGCACTCATGGTACCATAATACATGAAAATTGCCGCTGAATCGAGGGTACCATCGGCTAAATACGCGCGGGCAACCACTGCCTGACCGGTAGACGCGAACGCTTCAAATTCTTTTTGAATATAATTGGCCGAAAAACGATGAAATTTGTGGCGGGCGGCCGTGATGTCGTGTAAACGATTGAAGTCAGCCACCGCCTCGCTACTGCTCGAAAAATCAACGCGTACGCCTTCTTTTTGGCAGCGGCGAATTAAATTGCGATGGTTTTTTTCCATCGCACTTAAGAGCGTGTCTTCGTCTGCGTGCAAGTCCAATAACCAGGTGTGTTCGGCGAGCATGTGCATTGGCGCATCGCGAAAACCGGCCTCGGCGTAGTGTGCGCGTGTCTCGGCAATATCTGGCGTGAATGGACTCGTGCGAATGAAATGATAATTGTGCGCCAGGCCGAATTTTTTTAATTCTGCCAACAGTGCCAAACCAGCCTTGCTCACTGTGGCTGGGTCTGCGCTATGAGCCCACACTGGCCCGTACGGAATAAACAAAAAATTACCACGCCGGGCGTGCACACTAATTACAAGTGTGCCTAAAATTAAATTATCCGCATCATCAAACACACCCCAAATCCAACCTTCCTCTCCCATTGAACGGTGAAAATCAGCGTAGTGCGTGGATTGGGTAAAGAGCGTGTATGGCTGGTCTTGAACAAACTTCTCCCATGCAGCCAAATCGGTAATCTGGGCAATGTGCATAATTACGGTTGAAACGAATTGATAAAAGCAATCACTTTCCCCTGCTCGGCTGGTGTTAGACGTGGCCCAGTCGGAAAATTTATTGTCTGAGCAGCCAACCGTTCGGCGTTCGGGCAACTGCCCGGTGTGTATTTTTCAATGACTACACGTTCATCTGGCGAAATAACGGCATCATACCAGTAACCTAAAAATATTCCTTGCTTTTGGGCAGCCTTGTGCCACGCCTGTGGGTCTTCCACAAATGCTGGTAAACGAATAAGGGGGTATTTACTTGCACCAGGGGCGAGTCGTACGTTAGGGTTATTGATCTCTTCTTCGTAACGCAAAACTAAGCGTTTGCGAGCGGCTTGAATTTTGTCTAAGTTCATTAATTGTGGTAAAACCAAGGCAGCAAAAGCACTTGGCCACCTGGCTGGAAATGGACTCATTCCCTCCCCCTTTTTTTCGTTAGGGTATATAAGAGGATTTGAAAGACCGAGTTTGGCCATTGCGGCCATAAGCCATTTACCTATTCCTAAATGATATGTTGCCTTGCCGTAGTAAAACCAGACTACACGCAAAAGATGGGTCGCAGTATACCATCTGGGTACAATTGGCAGCTTAGCAATCCTTTTTCGTAATTTTTGGTTAAGGTCTTGGTGTTTGGTAACAATTATGCCACCACGGCCCGAAGATACGACCTTGTCACTACCAAAACTAAAAATAGCAGCGTCGCCCTGTGAGCCTAGTAATTTATTTTCTTTATCGTAGACGCCAATAGCGTGAGCGCAATCCTCAATGGTGAACAGATGATTTTTTTTGGCCAAGGCCAAAAGCGCGGGCATGTCGGCAGCAAAACCAAATGTATGTTGGATTAAAATAGCTTTAGTACGGTTTGTAATTTTGCAAGCAGCATCCGTAACATCCATAGTTGTATTATCAAGCACATCAACAAAAACTGGCGTGCCGCCAGCCCAACAGATTGCATTTACCACAACTAGACAGGTGTATGCCTGCACCAATACTTCATCTCCAGGCTTAAGGTGCAGTGCTTCTAGGACGAGTTGGATAGCGGCTCGTCCACTATCAATAGTGTGAGCCTGCTTTACGTGGTACTGATTGGCAAACCAGGCTTCGACTTGCGACGAATGTTTAAACGTGCGCCACTCCGACCAGCGATTTGGCAAAAAAAGACTAAGGGCAGTTTTTACCTGAACAAGACTTTCGGTTGGTGCATACCCAGTAAAAATCGTGCGCATATTATTTGGCTGCAAGTAATGACCGCACCGAATCTGGCATGCGATTTTCAAGTAAAATTACGCTGCTGGTTTCTTTGAGCCCAAGCAAATAATTGCGTAGCGCGGCTTGGTCATACATTTCTTCAACAGACAAATGGAATTTTTGGTTCAAGCGTTCAACACCGCGTTTGAGTGGTGCAGCGGCATCAGGCGTAATGATAACAAGTGTGTCAGCATAGAACGCAATTTCTTCGGCAATAGTTTCGTGTAGTTCTTCGTGACGATCACCCAGCTCCATCATACCGCGGGTAATGACCACACGTGACTGTGATGATGGGAATGAGCCCATCACTTCGAGCGCAGCGGTAAAGCCATTTGGATTGGAATTGTAGGAGTCGTCAATAATCGTGGCCTGCCCGAATGAGAAGATTTTAAGCCCATGGTCCCCGGCTGGCAATGTGGCACAGGCAACAGTGATTTCTTCTTGGTTCATGCCCAGGTGTGTCGCGACCATGACTGCGGGCGCTAAATTATTAATCTGATGTGCACCAACTACGGGAGCCGTTATGTGCCAACTGTGACCTTGATATGTGTAGCGGCCGCTCGCAAAACCATTGCGGAAATTTGTTTCTTCGATCATCAAGGTTGGGCGGTTTTCCAATTCCTCGCCAAATGTTTGCTGATTTTTGCAAGTTAATTCCGACAAGTATTCAGTGCAATATTTATTGTCGGCGTTTGTAATGACCAAACCATCGGCTGGCACTGAACGCAGCAATTCGTATTTCGCAGTTTGGACATTTTTTATGGAACCAAACAAAATTAAGTGTTGCTCGATAATGGCAGTAAGGATGGCAATTTTTGGTTTAACCATTTGGCAAATTTTTTCGATTTCGCCAATTTTGTAAGCCCCCATTTCAACCACGAGCACATCGGCTTCATTTAAATTTTGACGCAATAAAAATAAGGCCACACCAATATCAGTATTAATGTTGCCCGGGGTCTTGAGAACGCGGAATTTTTTACTGAGGATGTGGCTGGTGTATTCTTTGACTGTTGATTTACCGTAGCTTCCAGTGATCCCAATGATCGTGAGGTTTGGGTGTTTAGCCAGTTTGCGACTGGCCCGATAAATATACCAGTTTTTAAGCTGCTCGGTGATTTTATTTGATACAAATGTGATGAGCGCAATTAGGAAGGGGCGGAAAATAACGAGACCGAACACGGCATCCCAGCTGTGTTTGTACAGTGCGAGTCCTACTTCGATTAAAAAAGTTACGGCCACAATTGCGCCAGCCTTGACGGTTGGTTTGGGGCGACGGAGCTTGTGTTTAGCGATAACGTAAGCAAGACGAACAGCGTCAATTGAAAATAAACCTAACAAAATGTAGCGGATCGTGATGTTGGGGTTAATTGGCCAGAACAGGAGCACGATGCAGATAAGCATGCGCCATAGGAGGCCATAACGACGGATGTAGCGCTGGCCTTGTTGGCTTTTCCAAAAATCACGCAAACGATCGAGGCGGTATTCTTTAAGTTGGAGGATGTTGGCAAAATCCAAGTAATCCATGAGCGCACTAAGGCCCCAGAGTGCGATAATGGCCAGGTGTAGTGGTAGCGATAGTGGGCCAGCGAAAATCATGGCAATAAAGTCTTAAGCTGGTCTAGCAAAACTTCGGGGTGAGTGCGATGGAGACCGTGGCGGCCAGTTTCGACAATCGTTAGCTGTGCGCCATGGATGCTTTTGGCGGCACGGGCGGTGTCATAGCTGCGCACATAGCGATCGTGAGCACCAGCGACCAGGCGTACGGGGAGGTTTAGGGATGGTAGACAATGTGACACATCCTGGCGGGTGATTTTTTTGAAAATCTCGCGTTCAATCCCCTGTGTGCGGTTGTAATCCGGTGAGGCCGCAATTTTGTAAAGAATTTTGCGGGCCTGTTCCCCACTGGCGCGGAGGCCAGGTAGACTAAATACCATTGTACCAAGTTTTGCCAAAGGTAAAAAGAGCAAATTTTTGAGTGTCCAGTGGCGGCGGTAAATGGCTGGACCGCTAAGAAGGAGGCCATCTACGAGCGTTGGGTCTTGGCTGAGCATTTTTACTGAGATTTGGCCGCCAAATGAATGGGCCAGCAAGTAAATTTTAGCCCCACTTGATTGAACTTTGATGGCTTCGATTTTTGTATGCAAAAAATTTGCGTACTCCTCTATCCCCCACACAGTGGTTGGGCAAGGCTCGTCACCAAAGCATGGCATTTCAACGCAATGCACCTCGTATTGTTCGGACGCACGAGCGATAAAATCAGCCCACGTAATGCGAGTACCACCCCAGCCCGGAACAATAACGAGGAATGGTTTCATAATTAACCGAGAACGGCTTTGCCTAAATATTTTTGCAAGGCTTCGGGTACGCGAATGGTGCCGTCGGCATTTTGATATTGCTCAATAATCGCAATTGGGAAACGGGACAGAACAACCGCTGTTCCGTTCAGCGTGTGTACAAATTCAGTCGTACCGTCGTCTTTACGGTAACGAATATTGAGGCGACGCGCCTGATAATCCGTGCAGTTACTGGTGCTGGTAACTTCGCCAAAATCACCCTGTGTCCCCTCCCCGCCCTTCATGGTCATAAAGGCTTCGATATCAAATTTGCGGTAGGCTGGGCCACCAAGATCAGCGCTGGCAATATCAATCACACGGTATGATAGACCTAAACCATCACAAATTTCGCGCTCAATCCCCAGCAATTCCTGGTGCATGGCTTCGCTATCCTCTGGTTTGCAGTACACGAACATTTCGAGTTTGGTAAATTGGTGCACGCGGTACAGCCCCTTGCTGGTACGGCCATAGGCACCGGCTTCAGTGCGGAAGCAGTGCGACAGAGCCACGTATTTTTTGGGACCATTACTTAAATCCAAAATTTCATCGGCATGGTAACCGCCAACCGTAATTTCGGCCGTACCAATTAAACTAAGGTCAGTGTTTTCCACTGAATAAATTTGGGTTTCGTTACCACGTGGATTAAAGCCAGTCCCCTGCAAAATAGTGTTTCGGGCCATGTCTGGTGTTTCCAAAATTTCAAAGCCATGGCTAGTTACCACATCCAAACCATAATTAATTAAGGCTTGGTTCAAACGTACCAAATCATTTTTGGCAAAATAAAACTTGGCTGCAGCAACCTTGGCCCCGCGCTCAAAATCAATCATGTTCAACTTGGTCAACAACTCTTCGTGGTCTTTTGGGGCAAAGGCAAATGGGGCCATGTCTTTTTGGTGCACCACACGAAAATCCTCTTCCCCACCCACTGGTGACTCGGGGTGTGTCAGGTTTGGCACCTGCATCATGAGTTCAGAATATTCAGCGTCAGTCTCGGATAGACGTGCCTCAAACATTTTTATTTCTTCACCAAGCTCTTTCATTTTCTTGATTTCCTCTGGAGTCGGTTTTGATTTAGAACCTTGATTTCTTTTTGCACGCATTTCATCAATATTTTGCTTCCATTTGTTGCGCGCATCATTTAGTTCTAACAAACGATCAATATCAACCTTAACACGACGACTGACGCAATTCTGCTTAATTTCCGCCACGTGTTCGCGAATGTATTTAATGTCGAGCATACAATTATTTTAATAGCAAAAGTTTAATTTTTCGGGCATACCAGTAAAACCCTACCACAATTACTAGGGTTGTGACAACGGGTACAGCCGGGGCTAACCACAATGGCCAAGGCAACAAAAGTGCCCCCATAATCAGAACTGAGCCCCCGATCGCAAAAGAGAGCAAAATCGGGGTGGCCCGACGCGCAACTGTCAGGCGTGAACCAGCGTGAGTAAACACAGTCTGGACAAATGGGACCATAGTTACCAGCGCGCTCGCAATCCACACACTGTAGTCAAGCGCTAAACTCTCCCAGGCCATAGTGATAGGGGCCGTAGCTGCCAGCAAAATCACCATGAATAAGCCGCCGAATACGTAGACACCATACGCAGTCAGTATTGCTAACAGAGCAAACCAAGTTCTCTGCCCTATTTTTTTAAGTGTGTGATTCATATTTCTGTGGCTTTTGGTTTAATAATCTTTTTAAACCAAAAATAATACCCCAGTGCAAATAGGGCCGAGGCGATTCTGCAAACTGTTTTTAGTGTTTCTAAATTTCTATCTGCAAATAAACCAGATATTAATGTGACAAACATTAGACCAAAAATAGCTACGATGGCACTAATTAAATACAGAAAAAGAAAAAAGAGAGACTGGAAAGTTGTTTGCCAGCGTGATTGGTTGGTCTGCCAAATTAGTCGAGTTATCGGAATTACGACAATCAGTCCAATTACGATGCCAAAAATAGGCATGATAATATCGTCATCAATAACTGATGAGGGTGGTATCTCTAAACCAAAAAGGGCGATGAACAGACCAATTGACCCAAGAAAACAAAAGACAAATAAACCAAAAGCATCAACGGCAACCAAAACTGCGGTTGCTATTCCCTTCATAAGATTTTTGGTAGGTGCGTCCATATTACAATTTATATTTCGTCACAACTTCTTTTAACTCCGGTAAAAAGGTGGCGTACATGGTTACGTTATCACCAAGTAGCGGTTGGTTTAGAACATCATCGAGATCAAACCAAGCGGTTTCCATTACCTCTTCGTCACTTGGTTTGAGTTCGCCCCCAGTGATGCGGCAAACGTATGGTACGAGGAAAACTTGGTACGCATACGTGCGTGTTTCTTGGCTTTCGACGCGAATATGCTGGAGCAAATGTACGATTTCCACGTCGTAACCAACTTCTTCGCGTATTTCGCGCTTCATGTTGTCGTGCATTTGTTCACCAAATTCAACTTTGCCGCCAGGGAATTCCCACGTGCCATGAAATTCCGGACGATGCGGATCGTTACGGCGATTCATCAGAATTTTACCGTCTTTGATAATCAAACCACAAGGCACGACAATGTGTTTGGGGACGTACGTGTTTTGCAAGTGGTATTTGATGCGACTCAGGGCTTTACCGCGGTGGCTCACGGAATTTTTTTCCGTGGGCGTCATTTCGGCGTATGTTTTGTGGAGGGCAGACACCAGGAAAATCGGGTCATAACCAAAGCCATGTTCCGCTTGCACTGGTGTGGTCAAAATTGCACCTTCGGTCGTACCAAAGGCAGTGAAGACCGCTTGATTTTCGGGATCATACAAGGCCAAGGCGGCTTTAAACGAAGCCGTGCGTTCGGTAGTTGGCACATCTTTCATTTTCTCGAGCACGAGCGCAATTCTAGCCTCGGTTGTCTCGGCAATGAGCGCAGTATCAACGCCAGGCCAACCGTTCATGGCATCAATAAACAGACCCGCATCATCAGCCAAGGTTAGGTGACCACTTTTTTCCGCATAATACTGGGCCTTTAAAATCGCATTGCCTAAAATTGTGCCCGTGTCCTCGACTGGTGCTGGAATTTGCTCAGGCAAATCATTCAGCGTCAAAAACGTAAATGGTGCGTGCTCCAAAAAAGCCATGATTTCTTTGACTTTTCCCGGATTAGTCGTGGCAATTAGGAGCTCGCGTTTCATAAGGACAATAAGAGGTGTTCTTTAAGTTTTGAACTTTTTTTCGTTTGCGCCTGGTAGGGTTTTAGGCGCACAATTTTGGTTGCCAATTTAAATTCAGTTAATTTTGCCTGCAATTTATCAGTAAACGCCACTTGGTCATATCCTAACGCCACTACGTTCGGTTTCATTTTTTTAATGACTTTGTACACATCGTGCGCATCACCAAGCACAGCTTGGTCAATAATATCAATGTGTTTAAGGAGTTCAAGGCGTTCTTTTTCATTATGTAATGGCAACTGCCCTTTGGTTTTTTGCACATTCACATCACGCGCCACAACTACAATCAGCTTGTCGCCAAATTTGCGGCCTTGTTTAAAAAAAGCAATGTGACCAGCGTGGAGTAAATCAAATGTGCCAAAGAGCATCACGGTCTTCATACTAATTTCATTTGTTTGGCGATCTCGTACATCGCAATAATGCGTTGACTGAAATCGCACTCAGCTGGGTATTCATTGTAGAATTCGTACAATTTATCTGCGGGAATTTTAACAACTTCGATATCCTCTGTTGCGTCACCGCTGTTACCATTAACCCGCTCTGCGTTGAGCGCAATAAATGGAAAAAGAGTGTTGGACTGGCTCCCGGGCGCGTATAGTGTTGGACGAAGTGCCACTAACTTATTACTGACATACCCTGTTTCTTCAAGTAGTTCTCTGTGTCCGGCTTCCTCCGGACTCTTGTCGGCAGCATCAATCACACCAGCTACCGCTTGGTAACAATACTTTTCATTAGCAATGCGAAAATGTTTGAGTATGACTAGCTCCTTTTCGGTGGTTATAGCCAAAACAACAACAAAATCTGGTTTTTTCATCCATTCCCAAATCTGTTCTTTACCCTCTCTATCCAAAAATTTGGTTTCCCACAGGTTGGAAAACTTCCCTTTAAATAATTCTTTTTTAGAGAGAATTTGAAGCGCCATACTAACTCATGAGTGTGAATTTTTCCGTGAGTTTTTCGACCGCTTTTTTCTCGCCAAAGACGAGGACACCAAGGAAGCCGATGTCAGTGGCATTTTTGACTTCTTGTTTTGCTTTTACTTTGGTGTCACTGCTGGAGTCGCGCATTTCTTCGGTAAAGCATGTGACCGTCAGTTCAGCGGCTTCGGCAGCATGCTTAAGGGCCAATAAATCCGCGCGGTCTGCGGTTGATTTCATCATGATGGCGTGCTGAATATTCATTGGGATCACTTCGCCATCAGCAGTTTTGCTATTCTCCATGTGGATCAATTTTTTGCCTTCACGCGCAGCAAGGGCGGCAGACAAATGTGCAGCCGCATTTAATTTGCTCCAACCTGGTACATCGGCCGTGTCGAGGAGAACCGCGTGCGCCACCAAGGTCTGCTTGGCTTTACCAACTTCGTTTGTCTCCCCTGCTGGTTTAAGGGTTGGGAACAAAATTACTTCTTTTAAATTCTGTGAATCAGACAAAAGTTTAATGAGACGGTCAATACCCATGCCTAAACCACCAGTTGGTGGCATGCCATGTTTGAGCGCAGTCACGAAATCTTCGTCATAGGGCATGCTCTCTTCGTTACCAGCTTCTTTATTTTCAACTTGTTCTTTAAAGCGCGCTTCCTGGTCAATTGGGTCATTGAGCTCGGTAAATGCATTGCAGAGCTCGTTGCCGCCAACGCAGAGCAATTGGAAGCGTTCCACATATTGTGGCGCATCTGGTTTACGTTTGGCCAGCGGTGACAATTCCACTGGATGGTCAATCATGAAAATTGGATTGACAATGTATGGGCGGGCGTACTTTTTGTAAATTTCATCCACCAGTGTACCGCGGTCAAGCGTGTCATCCACTTCCACACCCAATTCCAGGGCTTTTTTGAGCATGCTGGCTTTGTCTGGATATTCCTCGATATCAATTTTCGCGTATTGTTTGACCAAATCCCGCATCGAAACGCGGGCGTATGGAGGGGTGAAATCAACTTCCTGGCTATTGGTCGTAAATTTAAGTGGCAAGCCAGCGGCTGTAATTAATTTTGGCACCAAATCTTCCATGAGGTCCATGAGCATGGTGTAATCGGCGTAGGCCCAATAGAATTCAATTTGCGTGAATTCAGGATTGTGATTGTGGTCAATCCCCTCGTTGCGGAAACACTTGGCAATTTCGTAGACTTTTTCAAAACCACCAACAATGAGGCGTTTTAAATACAATTCTGGTGCAATGCGGAGGTAGAGTGGAATATCCAGCGCATTGTGGTGAGTCACAAATGGTTTAGCGAGTGCGCCACCGTACAGAGTTTGCAGCACCGGAGTTTCGACTTCGTAAAAACCAAGCGCATCAAAATAATTGCGGAGTGCCTTGACCAAATTGCTACGCATCATGGCAATACGCATTGATTCCGGGTTGGCAATTAAGTCCAAATAGCGCTGGCGATAACGTGTTTCTACATCGTTTAGACCATGCCATTTTTCTGGCAATGGCAATAAAGACTTGGAGAGGAGCTTCCAGGATTTTACTAAAATTGATTGTTCGCCTTTTTGCGTAACAAACCGTTCGCCCGTAAATTGTACAATATCACCGGCATCAATTTTTTTGAGGAATAGGGCAAACAATGTTTCGTCAATTTCTTCTTTTTTTAGTGCGACCTGCATGCGACCGCTGGCGTCCTGCACATGCGCAAACGCAATTTTGCCCATGTCGCGTTTGGTGTACATACGACCGGCAATTGTGACCGTTGTTCCCTCGGACGCAGCCAGGGCCTCGGCCACCGTGTGGGTGCGTTCACTGTGCGCCGGGTACCCAGAGTGACCGGCTGTTTCTAACTCGCGCAATTTATTGAGGCGGACAGAAAACTCATCGTTAATATTGACTTCGGCCATATAATTAGTTGATAGCAATAATGGTGTATGTCTGTATGCCAGCGGGGACTTGCACTTCCACTGTATCGCCCTTGTCTTTACCCATAAAGGCTTGACCAAGTGGTGACTCGTTGGAAATGCGACCAGCGGCAGGGTCGGCTTCCTGGGCGCCCACAATCGTGTATGTTCGGTCTTTGTCTTTAACTTTGACAGTGATGGTCGAACCGATTTGGACACCCGATCGCTTGCTCCCCGCACTAATT
>CAYQNA010000002.1:0-106030 GCA_964418775.1 uncultured Gammaproteobacteria bacterium | reverse complement strand
CGCGTTTTTTCCACGTTCTGTGCAGGAGCGTTTGAGTAGTTTTGGAAGCGCGGACTTTTCCGTTCTCGAAGGTGGTAAAGAACCTCAGGACGCCGAAGCCGAAGGTCAGGATGTGCAGGGCGCAGGACGTTATTTAACCCCGGATTATGGGCCTGTTTTTGCTCTCGAATGCCAGGTGTTGCAGCGTGTGCGTGCGTTTGGTTTAACAAATATTCAACCAATTGTGCCATTTTGCCGCACCCCAGACGAGGCTAAAGCCGTGCGTGATTTGGCTGAAACCAATGGACTTACCGTAAAAGCAGGTTGGCAACTGGCTGTCGCATGCAGCATTCCGGCCAATGTGGTTTTGGCTCGCGAAATGGTGCGCATTTTTGATGGTTTGTATATTGATGTACATGGTTTAACCGATGACCGCACGAATCGTCAATGGTTGCGGCACATAATTTCAGCCGCTCGTCGTGCACGCAAACCAGTGCACACGGCCGGTCGTTCGCTTGGGCAAAATTCCGCGATGGTGCAATTTTTATTGCAGCAAAAAGTCGCCAGCATAACCGTGTTGCCCGAAGCAATTGTAAATACGCAACGTGAAATTGGTTTTGTCGAGCAAACAGTTGGGCGTACAGGCAATCGAACAAGTGTGCGTGCATTAGCACTTGTGATTGCGGCCGGCTTATTAGCCGCAGGTTTGCTTGGCCTGGGTGCTGGTTGTGGCGCACCAGCCGAAATTCCGGATGACGGCACGTCTGATATTAGTCCAGCTGATTTGCGTCAGCGTTTAGAGACGCGCTTCAATCAAACACTTGAGCAGCAAGCAATTGAATTTGCCACCGCGACTACAACCTTACGTGTTAGTACGTTTGCCGACTTTTCGCTCGAGTATCCGCGAGTGTGGAATGTTGACTATCGGTCGAATATTCTTGGATTTATTGATCCGCAAAGTGGGTACAATCTAACTATTTCTCGCCAAGAACGGTCCCGGTTATCAGGCACAGGTGTTCCGGTTACGGTCGCCAATCGTGCGGCTCGTCGTTACGAAGTGCCAGACGCTGGCGGTCCGGGCGCGGGTTATGAAATTTCGCTACCGGATGGCTCATTGCTAGAAATTGTTGGTACCGCTGCAGCGGTAGATGAAATTGTTAAGGGTTTGAAATTTGAATAACATGGGACGCCTGTCCAATCTTTTTTTGAACAATCCAATCATCTACTTGGCCCGCAAAATGTGGCATTACTCAGCGGGCAATCAAAATGCCGTGGTTTTGTATATCGCGTTATTTGTAACTGCAAATTTAGTTGGACTCCTTGAGCCATTGTTAATTGGTAAGATGCTCAACATTGTCCAGTTGCAAGGTGTGAATCAGGATAATTTAGTGACTTTACTACTGTATCCGGGCCTATTGATTGGTTTACATATGATTGTGTGGGCCTGTCATGGTCCCGCACGTGTACTTGAAACCACCAATGCTTTCTTGGTCCGCGCTAATTATACTCATCACTTACTTGAGGGTACGATGGCTCTGCCAATGACGTGGCATACTGACCATCATTCAGGTGATACGATTGATAAAATTGGGAAAGGTACGAACGCGCTGTATAGTTTTACAACTGACAGTTTCATGCTCATCGAAACACTTGTGCGTTTAATCGGTTCATATATAGTGCTCGTGTACTTCAACCTAAGTTCACTGTACATTGTGTTGGTGATGATAGTGATTACAGTTTGGGTAATCTTGCGTTTTGATAAGGTGTTGGTAGCACAATATAAAAGTCTGTTTAAATTTGATAATACGATTGCTGCCAAGGTTTTTGACGCCCTCAGTAATATTACAACTGTCATTATTTTACGTGTGGAAAAATTAGTTCTGAAAGCTTTGACGAGGCGCATACGACAACCTCTTGATTTGTTTGTAAAGAATTCAAAATTGAATGAAATCAAATGGTTTTGGGTTACTATCTGTACAGTGTTGATGACGTTTTTGGTACTTGGCTCGTATCTGTGGCAACAGGTCCATATCGGGGCAGTAGTAGCGATTGGAACTGTATATGCGATTTATGGGTATGTTCAACGTATTAATGATTTGTTTTTCCGATTTGCGTGGATGTATGGCGATATCGTGTGGCGTAAGACTGCGGTCATGAATGCCGAGGAATTAGCTACGGAATTTAAGGCCGGTACTCATGTCGTCAAAGATACTATTGGAGCAACATGGAAAAATCTGTCAATTAAAAATCTTAATTTTTCGTATCACAGTAATGACGGTGATGCGCACCTTGATTCGCTTGACCTTGATTTACACAAGGGTGAACGTGTCGCGCTGATTGGTCACAGTGGTAGCGGCAAAACTACGCTCCTAAAATTGATGCGTGGTTTGTATACGCCACAGCGCTTGGATTTGCGTTTGGATGGTAAAGTAATGCCTACAGGTTTCAATGATATTAGCACGACAATCGCGCTTATCCCGCAAGACCCGGAAATTTTTGCAACCACAATCAAGGAAAATATTACGGTTGGCGCTGACCATTCGTTGGCCGAGATTCGCGAGTACACTGACTTATCAATGTTTACCGATGTGGTTGAGCGTTTGCCAAAAAAGTTTAATTCTTCGATTGTGGAAAAGGGTGTGAATTTAAGTGGCGGTGAAAAACAGCGCTTGGCGCTCGCACGCGGTCTGCTGGCTTGTGTGGATAAATCAATTATTTTGCTCGACGAGCCAACAAGCAGCATTGATTTAAAAAACGAAAAACAAATTTACGAAAATATTTTTGCACGTTTTGGCGATCGTTTGATTATCTCTTCAATTCATCGCCTGCATTTGTTGCCACTGTTTGACCGGATTATTTTGCTGGAAAATGGCCGTATTATAGCCGATGGCTCTTTTGCCAAGCTTTCGCAGACTTCTGGGCCGTTTAAGGAGCTGTGGGAAAAGTACCAAAAATAGCTTAAACTAGGGCAAAAAATGACGATTGACACCCCCTGGTCCGCGGGGTACAATAGGGTCACAACTTAACCGTTACGCGGGGAAGTCCGGTGAAATTCCGGCACTGTGCCGCAACTGTAAATCTCGATTCAATCGAGAAAGTCAGGTCGCCGTGTAACGTTCACTCCCGCGCAGGAAAATTGTTCGCAATTTTTTATCGCCCGGGAAGGCGATTTTTTTATGTCCTACAAGCCACCATTTGACGAAAATTCAGACCCAAACATGGAAGGCTTCGAGGCTCCTCTTGGCGTTAATGGTGAGCCTGTTATAGACGATACGCTTGGTGAGCGTACAACGACTCTAGAAATTGATCCTATTGTTCCTGGTTCACCAGAATCAGCTCCTCTGTCACCAGAAAACTCTGCAGCTATCGCGCCGGAAATCGAACCGAGTGTTTTGGCGGAATTAAATGCTAAACATGGTGAGCAAAAGTGGGAAAGAGTGCAACAGGAACATGTGGTTGATTGGCGCTTGGACTTAAGTGCAAACGAGGTTTTTAATTCTAAAGGTGAGTCACAGACTAAATTGTCTGAGACAGAGGGATTTGGTACAGAGCACCATGCCATGATTCAGGATCTTGTTACTAAAGGCTCTCATGAACTTGCTCCTCACCAAACAGACAAAGAATTTTTTGTCGCAATTGCCAGACTGCAAGCAGACGGTAAAATTACATTTGAAACGTATAAACATGCGATTGTAAAAGAAGAAGAGTTTGAGCCGGTAAGCACAGTAGAGGATGAGTCAGGTGGCGATGACGATGAAGAGTCAGCTCCATTGGTCGGTGGTTATTCGGCGCCAGCAGTAGCATTCACGCCAGAAAAAGCGGTCGAATCATCTGTATTTTCAGTCGAGAGTAAACCAGCTCCAGCTCCTGTCACGACTGAAGCTCGGGCTGTGCAGCCAACAGTAGTTATAGAAAATAAAACTCAGGCGCCAGCACATGAGACTTTTTTCCAAAAAATAATGGCAGAGGCCAGGGCTGCTGATGCGGAAAGAAAAACAGTCGAGGTTCAAGTTACGATTGTTGAAGCATCGGTGAAAAAGGGAACTGACGTTGTTAACGTTGCGTCTCAAGAAACAAAAACAGTTGCGCAGAAAATTACGGCAGAATATGCTGTGGCGGTACGCACGGAGGTTGGGTCAGTTGAAGCGAAAGAAGAGAAAGTGGAAACCATTGAATTTTCCATTGATAAAAAAGATGGATCAACCGGTATTGAAGACAGTGTAAACGCACCGCAGTCGATTGCAAAAAATGCAGAGAAGCCAGTGATTATTGAACGTGTCCCAGAAGTTCAAGCGTCTGTGGTGGAAGTCTTTACAAAACCAACAGAAGTTGGGTCGAAAGCGGAGGCCGTGGTTGTCGGTGCTGAGGTTGTAGAAAAAGATACAGAAATGGCGGCAGATGCAGTAATTGAAAAAAGAGAGACTACTCCGGTCGAGGGTAACAGAAAAATCGAGAGCATCCGGGAGGTTCTTGATGAGATAAAAGTGGAAAATGATTCAGTGAAAGATGTTAAAATTTCTGAGCCTACTCATCAGGTTGAAAAGATTGAAGCTGAGATTATTGCGGAACCAACTCATGAACAGGTTGTGGCTGCAGAAACAGGTATTTCACTGGAACCAGAAAGTAGTATCGCAAAGCCACTAGAAAATAATATTGAAAAACCAGTAGAAAAAAAATCCGAAGTGTCAGCTAGGTTAGCAGTTGAAGCTGCGCCAGCAGTAAAAGCTGAACCAACAGTAGAACGTCAAGAAATTCAAGTACGTGCAGAGGATATCGGAATTGAATTGGTTGAGGTGGATCAAGAGATGGCGGGTGAGGTAAAAGCTAAATCAATTACTCCGGTTGTTGTACGGCTACCACAGGTGCAAAAAAGTATTGTTCAAATTTCCGATACTGAACCAGCCAGAGAACAAATTGAAGCGATAGATTTCGGTATTGAATTGGTCGAAGAAACAGATGGGGTGGTTATTGAAACTGCTGTGGCGCAAGCTGAAGTTATTGAGGAACAAAAAGAATCACCAGTACAAGATCCAGTTGAGCAGGTCGTTGTTAATGAAAAGACTTTAGAAGTTGTTCAGGAAAATACTAAACCAAAGATTGCTGTATCAAAAAATGAGGCTATGGCGGCGCAAGTTGAGCAAAAAACAGTTGTCGAGACTGCGCCGGTTGTAGTAGAAACAAAGAACGTTGAAAGTGAAGTTGAAAGTGAAGTTGAAAGTGAATCGGTTGTGTTAGTAAAACCAGTTTCGATTGGTAAAAAGATTGAACAAACTGAAATAATTGTTAAACCTGAATCGCAGCCAGAAAAAACAATGATAAATTTAAAACCAGAACAAAAATTAGAGAGTGTTAAGAAAAATAAAGTAAGTGAAAAGACTGAATCTGTGGTTGTGGCTGGTGATGAATTTGCTGTTAAAGCACGCGTTGAATCAACTGTAAAAGTTGCAATTCAAAAAAATGATCAAGAATTAATTGGCAAACGCAACCCGGGTGTAACTGTGGTGGTGAATGAAGATGAGGAAATTGAACGCGAAAAACGTGATCGTGAATTGGAAGCGTTTGAAGTAGCGTTTGCATGATATGTCACAATTTCCTAAATTAAAATATTATGACCTGGCGTTGGAGGCGCAAAAGGGGAGAATTGTGCCATTGATTGGTCGTGCGGACGAAGTGGAGCGTATTACACGCGTGTTGCAGCGTCGCTTGCACAGCAATTGTTTGCTGGTTGGTCCAAGTGGCAGTGGTAAAACGAGTTTGGTACAGGGGTGGGCCGCGGCCGTGCACGCCACCTTTGGTCCCCCGATTGTGCAGATCGAGGCAGCGAGTTTTCATGCACTTGGCAGCCACAATCCTATGTTAAGTCGCTTTCAGGAAGCACTTGAATCTCTGCCGGCGTGCGCGCTGGTGATTGATGATTGGGGCGCGCTCGTGTACAGCCAACCCGAGATCCTCAATTACTTCATGCAGTTGTTGCCCCCGCTCGTGGCCAGTGGGCGCGTGCGTTTGGTGTTGGTTTTGGAAACCAAAGAGTATAAGTGGTTGGAATCTGAACAGCCGAACTTTTTGACGTGGTTTGAGACAATTACAATTAAACCACAAGGTTCGGAAGAGCAAGCGGCGATTGCCACGCAAACTGTGCGTCGATTGCGTCCGCATGATTTACAATTACCAAGTGAGGTGGTTAATTTGGCCGTCCAACTTGGTGAGCGTTTTACCACCCTCGGTCCAATGCCAGGCGCAGCCGTGCGTTTGCTTGATGAAAGTTTAGCTTTGGCTGAACAGCGCAAGCAAACCATCACTGAGGACGAAGTGTACCAGGTAATGGCTGAAAAAACTGGTGTGCCTATGCAGCGTTTGCGCGCGTCAGACAAGGAAATGCTCAAGAATTTGGAGACTGAATTAAACGCTCGTATTATTGGCCAATCTGCGGCGCTTAAACGGCTAAGTTCTGCAATTACACGCGCCAAATTAGGGCTTAAAAATCCTAATAAACCACTCGGTTCGTTTTTGCTGCTTGGTCCATCTGGTGTTGGTAAAACCGAAACTGCGAAACTTGTGGCTGAGAAAATCTTTGGCACCAAAAATAGTTTTGTACGCATTGACATGTCTGAGTTTGGCGAGGCCCACACTGTGGCGCGTCTGATTGGTGCGCCGGCCGGTTATGTGGGTTTTGACGCTGGCGGCGGCTTAACGAATGCGGTTAAGCAAGAGCCATACAGCTTGGTTTTGCTCGATGAAATTGAAAAAGCGCACCCCAAAATTTTTGATGTGTTTTTGCAAGTTCTTGACGATGGCCGCGCTACATCTGGTCAAGGTGAAACAATTGATTTTACACACACCATTATTATGGCCACGTCCAACTTGGCTGTGCCCGAAATTATCGAGGCACACCAACGTGGCGATGATATTCACAGTGAACAATTTTACCAAGAAAAATTAATGCCAGCGCTTGCTAAAGCTTTTCGTTTGGAATTCATTAATCGCTTTGATGCTGTGCTCGTGTACAAACCGCTCGACCCAACGGATTTATTGGCGATTGCCCAGCTAACCATTAAAAAAGTCGAATCCCGTGCCGCTCAACATAATATCAAATTTAAAATTGACCCAAATGTGCTCGTGCAAAAAATTCAGACCCTGGCTGACCCGCGCTTTGGGGCCCGTCCGGTCGTACGGTTTGTGGAATCAGTGTGCGAAGATTTGATTAGCCGAAAATTGTTGTCTTAATATGGAATTAAATACTGCACAATTAATTGAACAGGTAATTCAATCACGACAAAAAGCTTTGATGACAATTCAGTCTCGTTTAAATCCAGTCTTGCACGAATCAATTGCTAAGAAATTGCAAGCCGAGGCCCGCGCCGCAACGGCTTTATCATCGGCCGACAAGGTTTCTGCTGCGGCCCGCGCCCACTATTCGTTTGTGCTTGACCCACAGTATTTTGAACAAAAGTTTCTAAATTAATATGGCTGCAATTACCTTGGGCACCAATGTTTTCCGCAATCGCCGCACCTCGATTGTGTTTAAGGATGCAGATCGCACGCGCCACATGTACATGCTTGGCAAAACTGGTGTTGGCAAATCCACGCTATTTCAAAACATGTTTTTGCAAGACATTGCCAATGGCCAGGGCGCTTGTTTGATTGACCCGCACGGCGAGTCAGTGGCCTGGCTGCTCGAGCGCATTCCAGCTAATCGGCACGAGGACGTGATTTTGTTTGACCCGTCTGATACTGAGGCAACCATGGGCCTGAATTTGCTTGACGCTAAAGATGATTCAGAACGGGATTTTTTGGTTGGTCAGCTCATTGAAATTTTCTACAAATTATTTGACCCAGAACACAGCGGTATCATTGGGCCGCAATTTGAACATTGGCTCCGTTCAGCTGCGCTTACAATTATGGCTGGGCCTGAAGGCGGCACACTCTTGGAAATTCCTAAATTATTTATTGACCAAAAATTTTTGCACGCCAAACGCCAACATTTACGGGACCAAAACGTGATTGATTTTTGGGCCAAACAAATGGCGACCACAGCTGATTTTCACAAGTCTGAAATGCTCAATTATTTTACGTCAAAGTTCGGCCACTTCCTAAACACGAACCTCATGCGCAACATCATGGGGCAGCGTCGCTCGGCCCTGGATTTCGATGACATTATTCGCCGCAAAAAAATTCTGCTCGTCGACCTTTCAAAAGGCAAAATTGGCGAAACCAATGCGTACATGCTTGGCCTGATTATTATTGCCAAACTTCAATCTGCGATTATGCGCCGCGCCGCTGTCCCCGCAGACCAGCGTCCGCCATTTTATTTGTATGTGGATGAATTCCAAAACGTCATCACTGACACATTTGCGAGCCTTCTTTCAGAATCGCGTAAATACGGTCTGGC
The DNA here is from genome assembly GCA_964418775.1 of uncultured Gammaproteobacteria bacterium. GTDB lineage: Bacteria > Patescibacteriota > Patescibacteriia > Magasanikbacterales > UBA922 > 2-12-FULL-41-16. The sequence continues at coordinate 97,662 of CAYQNA010000002.1, read as the reverse complement.
CGTGCATTTGACCAACCAATATTTTTCGCAGCTTCCGTTAAAATTACAAAACGCCATCCTCGGCAATGTTGGGACACTCCTGACATTCCAAGTTGGCGTAGACGATGCCGAGCGTTTGGAGCGTGAATTTTCACCAGTAACAAAAGAAGACATGGTAAATCTACCACGTCATCATTTTTATCTTAAATTAATGCTCGACGGTCGCATGAGCGAGGCTTTTTCAGGCATCAGTCAGCCACCAATCGGCGTATCAATTGCCGGACAGGCCCCATTCTTGCGCCTGCTTACGCAACTAGCGTATGCCCGCCCCACCGCATTGGTCGAAGAGGAAATCCGCCGTGCGCTTCGTTAGTCACTAAAAAGTTGCCAAAAGATTGAAAATTCTATATCCTATATCTATATATTTTATATATGGCCAAACAAAACACCAACAAAGTTCGCCACATGGGAAAATTAGCGCGCCAAGATATGAATAGCATGGGCCGATTTGCGAGTGAGTTGCGCGGAGGCGAACGAAAAAGTAAAATTTCGTTCAAAAAACTTAAACGCAAGCCAACTGTCTAAAGCCGCCTTCGGGCGGTTTTAATTTGTCTAATGACGATAGAACACGTAGAAATGTGATCTGTCGTGAATCGCCTGTGCGTCAGTCACGGGGTATCCATATCCACTCAAACCATTCAAAAATTGACGCAAATCAGTCATGTCATTGTTCGTTACCATTTTCCAGCCCCAGGTGTTTGAGCCAACCAGATCTTGCCGATAATACATGACTGGGTTTTGTGAATCTCGGCCATTAATTGTCCCAACATGTGCAACGGGATTGCCTTTAATGCCATTTACAAAATTATACATTTCGTCAAGTCCTTTTGTTTGTACATGAGCCCAGCGGGCTTTTGGATCCTCGCCGCGATAAAATACGTATAAGTTGTCGCGATCAACAAACATGGCTTCAGCCACTGGTTTTCGTCCTGCGTATTCACCTTCGGCATTAAGGAAACGATTTAAATCTTCGTACGAGGTACCTTCTTTGACATTCCAATCTGTGTAACCAGTTTTGTCAGCACGATACATCACATACAAAGTGTCGCCCTGGCCCGCAATCGTGGTCACGGCTGGTGGTTTGTTAACGCCCACACCATTAATAAAGTCCAAAACTTCGTAGACTTTTTTGTACATGCGCACTTGCCAATCAATGGACGCGGTTTTTTGACCAGGGTCATGCTGAGCAAACTCAGCATAGGTGGCTGTAGAGCTTTCAATTGGTCGTGTTTCCAACACGCTTGGACTAACTTCGCGCACGTCAGCTTGTTGAGATGGGGATAACTGCGTAACTGGCATGCGTGCATTGCGACGTATCCAATACACCGTGTCACTGTCAGTAGCTTTTACAAATTGTCCGTTGTGTGGAGTCGAACTGGCCAATGGTTCACCAGTCGTTAAATTCAACATGAAATTTTCGTGGATCACGCGCACGGATTTTTCCCAGTTTGGGCCATACAAGGCGGCGGCTACTTCGGCGCTGACAATTTTGCGGCGCACATTGCCTGGCTCAATTGCGTACACATTGTTGGAATAGCTAGTTTTGATCAAGCGAGTGCCAGGCCGGTAATTGACCCCGCCACCTAGCGGGTAATTGTCCATACAAAGCGGACTAATTTCGCGCACAGTTTTAAAATTATCATACCAGGTGGCAAATACTTCGCTGTTAGGGAAGTACATGCGTTCGCCACGGTCATTGACCACATACACGGCCGATTGTTTGGGTACTTTGAACAAATTGCCATTGGTTAAAATTGGACAATTTTCGGCCCGGACTGGGGTTACAAAAATTCCAAGACCAAGGGCAAGCGCGCTAACAATTGCCAAACGGGTTTTCATAAAAAGTAGTTAGGATGCCTGTATGGTAGCATGCCTGGTTTTGCGGTACAATACGCGCGTATGATTTTCGCATTCATAATTTTGATTGGCCTGTGTTTGGGCAGTTTTTTAAATGCCCTGGCGTACCGCGTCGGGACCAACCAATCAATTGTGCCTGGACGATCCAAATGTCCGTGCTGCGGGGTCACAATTGCGTGGCGTGATTTAATTCCCGTAATTAGTTTTTTGCTGCTTCGCGCTCGTTGCCGCAATTGTCGCCAACCAATTTCGTGGCAGTATCCACTTGTTGAATTAATTACGGCTACTGCGTTGGTAGTACTTTACTTGCGTTTTGATCTAACGCCTGAGTTTGTCGTGGCCGCAGTTACAACCTTATTTTTGATTCCGATTTTTTTAACTGACTGGCGCTATTACATAATTCCCGACAGCCTGAGTATTCCTGGGCTGATTATGGTCACTGGTTTACAACTGTGGTTTGGGGCCAGCCTCAAAAGCCTAGCCCTCGGTGTGTTCGTAGGGGCTGGTTTTTTTGCCTGGCAATATATTTTGTCACGCGGCCGTTGGATTGGGGCAGGGGATATTCGTGTGGGCGCCTTGATGGGCGCGGCCCTGGGCCTATCCCGAACATTGGTTGCTTTATTTTTGGCTTATATCGGCGGCGCCATTGTAGCCCTTATTTTAATTGCCCGCGGCCAAAAGCAACCAAGTTCACGCCTACCGTTTGGTACTTTTTTAACAATCGCCACATTTGTCGCGCTTTTATGCGGCGCACAGATTGCCGTCACATATCATCATTTGGCTGGTTGGTAGTTCGCACAACCCTCAAAAGGTGAATATACTAGTCATTGACAAAAATGGCTTATTTTGTTATATTTTTTGACCCGAAAGGGTATGGTTCTGTAAAATCGAAACAATCTGTAGCGCGCAGCGCTGGGGTAAAAATCATGAAGAAGCTCATCATCGGCGCTGCATTGGCTGCTCTCGTTCTCATCGTCTCCGCGGTCGCTGGTCGCGACACAACGGTCGAGGTCAAGAGTGCGCCTGTCGCCGCGCCACCGGTCGTGCCCGTGACCGCGCCGCCAAAGCCTGAGTCACTTGGATTGTACGAGCGGTTTATCGCCCGCCATCCCTCAAACGATGTGTTCTTCCTCGAAGAGCACAACGATGAGGCGGCTGTGCGAGCGTACGAGCACAAGCTCTTCAGTCTGCTCGACAAGTACAGCAACACGACCCCACGTATTCACGAAATCTGGAAACAGACTCGTTATTATCTCGGCGTGACGCTGTGCAATCCGAGTAATCCGGAGGAAACACGGGGTGCGGTGCGTACTCGGGTGGGCAAGCCGGGCGTGGTTTGCCTGCTTCGCGCAGCTGACCATCAAAAAATGTTGCGCGACAAGTATGAGGCTTTATTCGCGTATGCGCGCGGATCTGGTCTTGTCTATGCACCGGCCCTCTATGAGCCGGACGCAATCTTCGCGGCTACCTTCTACCACGAGCTCGGACACATGGTTCTCGACCTCGAGGGAATGAACCATGTCCGCCCGCCTCGTCAGCCTGTCGGCAGCGCGGAGTACTTCGAGGAAGAGGTCGAAATGACCGAAATCGAGGCTACCATTTTGAATGCTGCAACCAATGGGCGCTACTTGTCGTTGGTGGATCAGATCATTCAACGGTCAGGGGCGCTCAAGGGGGCGGGCAAATTCAGTTGGCTGCACCGGTCTGTGACCGACGCAGACCTCGACCAGTTCGAGGACATGCTCGGTCTACGTGGGGCCGGTCAACTTGTAGCCAAGACGTTCCTGATGCAGATGACCCTCATGCTTGAGTTCCGCTACGTTGACCAGGCATACAGTGGGCCGACCGGGCCGATGGCTCAGAAAGTCGCGCGATATCGAAAGATGCGCAATCGTTAGAAATCAAAACAGAACCTTAATCGCCCGAGACTTGGAGACCTCGGGCGCACGCAAAAACACATCTATTCAGGTGTGTTTTTGTTTATATTTTTAGACTTCAAACCAATCGCCAAATAATTGATTCATTGTGGTGCTGTGTTCTGTTTTTGTAAATTTATGATCTGCACCTGGGACAATAACCAACTGAGCATTAGGAAAACACACAGTCAGCTTTTTACTTTGTTCAATTGGGACGGTCTCATCAGCATCACCGTGTACAATTAAAACTGGGCAAGCGATATCTTTAACTTTGTCATACATGACGTAATTTTGGGTATCTTCAAAAACCGAGTAATCAATGTTATATATTTTTCCTTCACTAGTAGAGTAGGGAGTTGAGGCAGTTTGCTTCCAGGCTTGAATACCTGATTCGCCAAGTCGTGATTGATACAGGCTGATGTAGTCAGACACTGGGCATTTAAGACCAATTTTTTTAATCTGTGGATTTGTCAGAGCAGTAGCCATTACGGTTAATCCGCCAGCACTGGCCCCAAATAATTCAATATCAGTGTAACCAAGTTGTTCGCAATATTTAATTGCCGCAGTCGTATCGTCAACTGTACTTGTAATTGTTTGCTTTTCAAAATCACCTTCGCTTTCACCGCAGCCGTTTAAATCAATCCGCAGTGAGTGAATTCCTCGTCGTACTAATTCCTCGACCATCAAAGTCGATGAAGTGCGATTTTTGTGAGTTGCGTAACCATGTACAATAATTACCACCCGCTTCATTTCTGGAGTTGGTTTTTCCAGGATGCCGCAAATTTTTTGTCCGCGGGAATTTGTGAAAAATATTTTTTCTGAGTGCATATTTACTGCCTATTTTCGTATAGTTCAGGTGATTGGAATCGTGCAAGTGCACACTTGGTCGCATCTTTGAATTCATCAACGCGATTGTAGAGACCTTTGGATAAAATACCATTTGTACCATCGTGATGTTTAATGGTTTCATCAACATCGTTGAGAAGTTCTTTCATGACAGGTCCAAGTTCTGCACCTTGGTTAATTTGTTCGGCAATAAAATCTGGCAGTTGCATTTTGGCGCTGATTCCAATTCCAATTGCACCATTATTTTTTATCACCGCCACAGCGCCAGCTAAAAACATGCCGAATTCATTGGTGTCCACGTACCCTTCCATGCCAACAAAATAATCCGCGTCTGGATATTTTTGTTTTGAATTTTTTGCGCGGTTAATTGCACCTTGAATTCCTTCTTCTTCCGACAGTGGTTGGTCCGCGACGTCAGACGGAAATTTTTCACTAATAATTTTTAAGTCAGGCCAGACTTGTTTAAACACAGATTCCACGGCTTCTACCTTAGCTCGGTTTTCAGTACTGATGATGATTTTCATATAATTTTTCCAGTTAGTAAAAATTTATCTAATCTGTCCTTAAAATCATGGGCATCAAAACCTGGTCTATTCTCCGCGTCAATGTTAATTGTCCTCAAAACTAGGTATTGAGTTAGATGCCCAAAAAAATCTATATATTTATAGTTATCTTCAATACTCAGGTCTTTCATCCATTGCTCTGCGTAATTGCGATTTATAGGCAATCTCCCGTTGTGAGCAAGTTGGTTCCTTAAACATGTGTAAAAATTATTTGTTCTTCTGGATAAAACATACGTTTTGCGCCCTAAAAAATAATGTTCCATCAATTTTTCGATTATTAGAGAAAGGTTATCTTCTTCAGAACCAAATACCTGTGAGTAAAGAAGCTCCCATATGACAATATTCGATAAAAAACGAGCCTCTATGTTTAGTATATTTGAATTGTTTAATAAAAAAATAAGTTGGAATCCATTGTGATACTTAGCCTGCCAAGCCGGGTCTTCTATTGTCGGTAGTATGGTTCTGAAGTCATCCTCAACCTCGGAGGGATTGTGGCACAGAGGCAGTAGATGGTTCGTGGGGGTTGTGGGGTACTGAGGATCCCCCCTTCGTGAGTATAAGGACCAATTATTTCTTGTAAGCAATGAGCCAATAAGGAGGACATCTTCCAGTTTTTTTCTTTTTTTTGGGTGGTTGATGGCTCCGGTTTCCCCGTTTTTAAAGATTATTGAATCTAGTTGCTTACCTTCAAACCTAACGTATGCACTTTGTGTGTGTACTCTGTTGTCACGGATTGCCATTCGTGAATTATAAATTCTTTCTCCGGAACCTGCGTCAGGTTGACTGTTTTTACTTGAAAATGTATAGCTTGCAACAGTAAATACTGGAAAAAATGCATTGGACCTGAGGTGGTCAATGAATCTAATATTGTCAACTTTGATTTTTTTCATATAGATTATCCTATCACCGGATTATACTTTTCGCAATTTTGGCTCGACTTGTGATTACGACTCGCCCTCATCTCTCGCTCGCTTCCACTCGCTCGGATTCAGGCTGGCCTCGCGGTCCTCGTCGCCAGCCTGCTCCTCGGACATCGCTCCGGCCTTCTCGTCCCGACGCGACCCAAACTATTGGGTCGCTTCCGGCCACAAAAAAACACCCTGGCGGGTGTAATTTTTTGCGGACCGGACGGGACTCGAACCCGCAACTTCTGCCGTGACAGGGCAGTGCTCTAACCAGTTGAACTACCGGTCCAAAGCCGTCACCCCAGTGCAGGGGACGGAGGTGTTACTTTTTAACTGCGGCAACTTTGCCAGCAGCCTGTGCTTTCTGCAAACGCTTCAGCTTGGCCTTGTCGCGCTTGACCTTTTCGATCTTGCGGTCAGCCTTCCACTTGGTGCGTACTTTCTTGCGCATTCCCATAGGAGTAAATGTTAGTGTATCCTGCAAAAAATCCTCATAGTGTCCGGCGCGGCAAAGTCTGAAGGAGGGGACAGACCCACCAGCGCCAAACACTACGAGGATTCTTTGCGGCGGTTTTACTTAGCGGCGTTAACGATTGCTTTAAAGACCTCTGGGCGTTCGGCAGCAATCGCAGCGAGCATCTTGCGGTTAAGCTTGATGTTGGCCTTGGTGAGCTTGCCCATAAAGGCACTGTAGCTCATGTCAAAGGCGCGAACAGCGGCATTAACATTAACCTGCCAGAGCGCGCGAGTTGTGCGCTTCTTAACGCGACGGTCGCGGTAGGCATAACCACCAGCTTTGGTGGCAGCGGTCTTGGCGAGTTTAAGCAAACTCTTGCGACCACCTTCAAAACCTTTTACTTTTTCCAAAATACCACGACGGCGTTTGGAATGGTGAACACCACGTTTTACACGAGACATACTAAATTATACATTATGTGGCAACGCGCGCAAGATGGTCTTTTTAAGCGTTGGAGACATAATCTTGTCCGAGCGCTTATTACGCTTCTTCTTGCCGTTTTCACGAGCATTAAAATGGTCTTGACCTTCACTGCGCTTCATGACTTTGACGCCCTTTTTGGACTTCTTGATTACAAAACGCTTAGCAATGGCCTTGTTCGTTTTCAGGGTCATACGAAAAATAAAGTAACAAGAGTATACCGTAGACCCGCGTCACTGTCAAGTTTGGGGCCTGTGGAAAGCTCTAGGCTATTTTTTGGCTATAATGGCGGTCATTTTGTGCCCCTGGCGCTGAATATCCTGCTCCAGGCGGATCGGCACGATTTCGCCCATTTGCTTCACAAAATCACGGATAATTTCATTGGCCAAGTCCTGCTTGCCGTTTTCGCGGCCACGGAGGATAAGTTCTACCTTGACCTTGTCCCCGCGTTCCAAGAATTTCTCGGCCTGAGACTTTTTGGTAGCCAGGTCATGTTCACCAATGCGGACAGACAAGCGGATACCCTTGATGTCACTCGTATGCGAGTGAGCCTTTTGCTTGCGAGCCGCTTTTTCTTTTTGGTATTTAAATTCCGAGAAACTTACAAGCTTGGCCACTGGCGGCACGCTCTTTGGGTTAATTTCCACCAAGTCTAAACCACGCTCTTCGGCCAGACGTACTGCCTGAGGCACGGTCATGGTGCCCATTGGCTTGCCCTCTTCGTCCAAAACCATTACCTGGGGTGCGTCAATTTCCAAATTCTTGCGGAAGTGAACAATTAACGGTTTTTCTGGGCGCTTTTTACGCGAAATACGCATAGCTACACTAAAACAAAAGAAAATAAATGAGTGGAGATGCCGAGAGTTGAACTCGGGTGCAGATGGGTTATTGGATCACACTACGTGTGTAGCCGATTTGGTATTTTGGCAGCCGGTGAGGAAACGGCAAAACAACAACTGCCTAGGCTCAAGGCCAATTCAGCGTACCAGCTTGAACCGCACTGGTAAGCCTACCTCGATAGGGTGGCACCGCCGTCTTCGTACCGAGGATCAGAAGGGCGATGGCTCAAGGCAATTAAGCGAGAGCAGGAACGAATGAAGGAGCAAAAGCGTTAGCCATGGCTGTCTTCATGCGTGTGTATAAGTTGGCACTTATGAGTTTGGTGTGGGTACGGGTACACCAGCCCCGACACGCGCAATCGGCAATAACGAGTTCCACCTGGCGAAGCCCGTCATCCCCTTAGCTGGATAAATCGCGGGTGGCGCGACGCAATTCGCGTGCACTTTCCCGGTCTTTGATAGCCGCCCGTTTGTCGTGGGCTTTTTTGCCCCGAGCTAAGCCAATTTCCAACTTGATATAGCGGCCTTTAGTATATATGGACAAAGGCACGGCTGTCAAGCCTTTTTCCATGAGTTTTTCGCGTAAATAAGCGCTTTCTTTTTTATGGAGGAGGACAATACGTGTTTGGGTTGGGTCATAATCAGGAACTGGACGCGCTTGAGGGTAGTGGGGGATATGCGCATTCAAAAGCGTTGGGGTTTCACCATGGAATGTAATGTACGCGCCCTTTAGTGACACATGTCCGCTGCGAATTGACTTGACCTCGCTGCCAGACAATTTTAAACCTGCCTCCATTTTTTCCAGGACAGCATATTCAAAAAAAGCTTTTTTGTTCGTGGCGTAGGTCGGCATACGGCGTAGTTTCTCATACGAATGCGCTCTTGTCCAGATTTTGCACAAATAAGCAAAAAGGCGTATACTAAGCCCGTATTTTATTTTCTATGCAATACTGGTGGCACCACAAAACACAGCATGCACCATTTGGCCTTAGTGTCATGCTATTGTTAGGTTTTTGCGCTTTGTTGGGTTTAGGGCTCTGGCATTTGTTCAGTGAGCGCCAGGTTGTTCTACCGGAAATTGTTTTGCCCGAGGCATTGAATACGAGTGTGTCGCCCGAGTCTGTACGCGATACGTACACTAATCAAGTTAAAGATTTGCTGGCGCGTTTGGAGCGCCCTGATACGGCCATGGCCTCAGATATTGAACAGGGCTTGTTTAGCGTGCGTGTGCCAAAAGAAAAACTGGATGCACATTTGGCCGCAGTACTTGCTTGGAATCATTTGGCTAAAACCAAATTAACACCAGCCGAATTAGCGGCCCAGGCCAAACCAATTATTAGTGAATTACTAAAATAACATGCCCGTTCGTTTGCACCAATTGGTCGCGATTTTGGCTGGCATGGTGTCAGTAGTTTTGTTGCTCGTCATTAGTGTGTTTCCATCCATGCTTCTCGCCATGTCAGTGTGGGGCGGGTGGCTCGTGCTGCTCACAGTTGTGTCATATCGTTTGACGCACTGGCCAGGCGCGTTGCTCGCAGGCGTGTTTACCTTGTGTGCGGGTCTGTTTTACACGATTCTCGACTGGCCGCCAGCCACAGTGGCATGGCTCCTGGTAACAGGTGTTGGTACAGGTGTAATTGTGTGGTGGCAATTTTTGCGTCGCGCACCACTGATTAGTTTTCAACGCAAACCATGGCGTCGTGTGGTCATGATGGTGTGGGCTGTGACAACAGTGGCGGCGTTTAGTGTGCTCGCGGCCTGGCACATTTTTTTTCCACAGTGGCCAACGATTTTGCTGAGCTTGGCTGGGGCAGCTGTAGCTGCGTTAGCGGGCAACCAAATTTGGTATTTGTATCAAGCCCCACTACCAACCACCTACTGGAGTTGGACCGCCATTCTTGGTCTGGCCATGCTTGAGATTATTTCTGTGGTGTTTTACTTTTTACCACTGGGTTATTTTGCGAGCGCGCTTTTGCTTGGTTGGATTTGGTACATTGCCCAATTGTTTATTCGTTTTTATGAAAGCCGTACCGGCATTATCTGGTACCGGCAGCGCTGGTTTTTAATTGGCAACGCCATTGCCATTGCCGCGCTTTTGTACATTGTTCGTTTAGTATGAGTCATATGACTGCCCCACATTTGCCACCAGCTTCGTCGTCACTGCGTTGGCGCACCAACTCTCAACGCCTTAAATGGCTTGTGCTGGCTGTGTTGCTGAGTTTGTTTGCGGGCGCTGTTGGTAGTCTGTGGGTGCTGGGCGAATTGTATGACGCACGTCCACTTGTGATCAACAATCACAATAGTAATAATAATACGTCCCAACCAACGCTCGATGCTGACATGGTCAGCGAATGGCGCTATCGCCGCGTGTGGTTGTACGACAGCGCACAAGTGGTGAATGGCGTGTACACCGAAGCCGCGCGCGTGGCACCAGCCGTAGTGCTCAACACGGGCGGTTGGATTGTGTGGTACAGCGCCGGTCAATCAACGCCAGTCGTGGCGCTCGATTGGCAAGGTGTTAAATATCAGATTGAAAAAACCGTGCGCACAAATTTTGGTCTGGTGTTTGCCAAGTTAGCGAATGCGAATTTGCGTGCAACCACTGCATTTACAGATTGGCCACAATGGACCAACAATGCGCAGGTGTGGACCTGGGGTACAGAGTGGCGCGCGCTCGATTGGCAAAAAGAACCGTTGGCGCCAGCCGTGCGTTTGGCGACCGAAGAAGCCGTCGTGTATCGTGCTCCAGATGTTACTAGTGGCGCGACCATTACTGATTTAAATGGTGACCTGGTTGGGATTGCGGACAAAACTGGCCGCATTATTCCGGGTTGGTACATTGCGTCTGTATTGCCACACGTTATGGCCACAGCTGAATTGCCACCAACACCAGTTGATTGGCAAGGCAGTTTTGTGACCGGCATCCTCGCTGGCCCACAGTGGCAAGAGAGCAATGGTTTTTACGTGACCTCGGCTCGCACCAAACGCGGTGTTGATACTGTAGAAAAAGGCGATATTGTCACGGCCATCAACAATCAATCAGTTACCGCTGAATCATTGGCCCGCTTGCTCGCCATCACCCCTGCACAATTTACCGCTACGGTTTGGCGCGACAATGCGCTCCACACGGTAACAGTTGATAAACTTTTGAATTAATTTTTTTATATGTCTGTCGCCACCACGCTCGTTCGCCGGGGTAAAATAATTTTCGCAGTTGGTGTTTTGTTTGCCTTAATTGGACTTGGTGCCAGTTTTGCAGTTCCACTCGAATATCGCGCCGATGCTGGTGTGCTCATTGTGCCAAAAACGCGCTTTGGTGTTGACCCATATACAGTGGTAAAATCAGCCGAACGCGTGGGTGACAATTTGGCCGCCGTCATGAAGACCGATGATTTCCGGGCCAAACTGAAATCCCTGGAAGGGACAAATTTAAATTGGGGTGAATTCGATGCGCAGACAGCGCGCGAACAGCGTCGTTTGTGGCCACGCATGGTCAGCGCATCAGTTGTGTATGGCACGGGTGTGCTGCGCGTAAGTGCCTATAACACTGACCCAAATCAAGCCGTGGCGTTTGCAGCCGCCGCTGCGCAGACTCTTGCCATCAAAGGCTTTGAATATGTTGGCGGCGACATGACGATCCGCGTAGTTGATAATCCAGTAGTCACACCATGGCCAGTGCGTCCAAATATTCCCGTAAATATGGCGCTTGGGTTTGTGGTCGGTGCGCTAATTATGAGTGTGATTGTTGTGCGCAACCGCTAAGTATGGCGTTGTTGGCCGAATTATTAGAATTGTGGCAAGCGCCGCACGCCAGCCCGGCCGACAAAGTCGAGGCAGTGACCGCGTGGTCAACGCTCCACAATATTTCCGCAGCGCCATTTGAGCAGCGGTTTGTGGTTGATGTTGTGCACGCGCTCGCGCAAGCACACACGCAAACAGATCCAGAATTGCGCGCCCAGCGCATGAGCGACGTGCATCGCAGCTTAATGGAAAATCCCCAATATTTTCCCACTGATTTGCGTGCACAATTATTAGGCGAAACCACACCGCAAGCCCAAACACGGTTGCGTGATGACGGACATTTGTCAGTCGATGGCTTTCGCCAAAAAACTGTCTTGTATAAACCAACTGCATCCGCGCCAATTGCTCTGGCGCATAAACCAACTAGTGCGATTGAACAATTCGTATCAGAATTAAATGAACGTGCTGGCCACGAAATTGTGCTTGAGCCCGATGTAAGTGCGCCAGAATTGTATAACCAAACTGCCATTAGTCGCGTTGAACCAATGGCTGACCATGTGGTTATCCATTTTCCCGATAACACGACCACACTGCGCGACCCAGTACTCGATGGTTTAGGTGTGTGGCATTTATTTCCACACCGCGCCGCTTGGCCAACAATCACCGGCACCGTTGCAGTCAAAGAAACACATGCGCCAATAAAACCAACGCACACATCAGTACACGAAAATATCCGCACGGTCGAAGTCATGTTGCCCGGCAAAGTTCCGGCAGCAGTTACGGTAGGGAAGAATGGCCTCGCCGAATTAAAAGTTTCAGGCACTATCACGCTCCGTGCGGAAAAAGCGCGCCAACTCCTCCTTGGCGACCCACATTATCCCGCACGCCTGCCCTCCACCAAACACGACCAGTTCGACCAACTCGTCCACCAAATCGCACTCGGCCTCTGGGCCTACGACGCCCTTGTCGCCACCCGCCAAACCAACACCGCCGCTGCCCACGCCCTCCACACCACCCTCGCCAAGGCCTGCCACCGCCTCGCCGAGGTGGCGAGTACGCCTGTTCATCAACTTTTAGACCCCAAAATCAACCATCGACTCAACCTCCAATAACTCAATAATTCCCTTTAAACACCCTACTCGGGGTGTTTAATAATTTAGCAAGAGTTTGCTAACACTTGACAAAAAATTACAGACGTGGTAATAAACCGCGTTCAGGTTCAGCCATGGCCGAATGCTTAGTATTCGTACTAATCATCCGGCCGTGCAGGGGTCGCCATCCACCCTGTGCTGTAACCCGTTCGGGTTCTCGCTCATAGATGAGCAAAAGGGGTGGGGTGATCTTGCGCAAGACAGATAGCTAGAGGTAGAAATGCGTAATCTCATGAAGTGGGCCGCGAAGTTCTTCGTGGTCGCGACGGTGTTCGGCTGTGCGTCTCAGGCGTCCACGGGGTCGCCGGTCTCCGTCAAGGAGGCCGACAAGGTGCAGGTCCTCAAGGCCGACCTCACGGAGTGCACGATGCCCTCCGACTGCACCGGGAACCCGCACGACGAGGACCCGTGCGCGCTCGTCGACGAGTACATGTGCTTCAAGAAGGAGGGGGACACCAAGGGGTTCTGCTCCTACGTGAAGGACAAGAACGGGACGAACTGCGCCGAGGAGATCCAGTGCGTGAACGCGGGGGGCTGCGACGACAAGAACCCCTGCACCACGGACTCGTGTCAGAACTACAAGTGCGGGCACACGCCGGTCAGTGACGGCACGTCGTGCAGCGACGGCAGCATGTGCACGACGGTCGACACCTGCCAGGCGGGCATGTGCTCGGGTTCCAGCCCGGTCACGTGCACGGCGCAGGACGACTGCCACGTCGCGGGCACGTGCAACCCGGCCACCGGGCTCTGCTCGAACCCGGTCGCGGCCGACGGCACGTCGTGCGACGACGGTGACAAGTGCACGGTCGGGGACGTGTGCACCGCGGGTGAGTGCGACCCCGGCACCGACAAGTCCTGCACCGCCCTCGACCAGTGCCACCTCCCGGGTACGTGCGAGCCCACGACGGGCGACTGCACGAACCCGAAGAAGGCCGACGGCGTGGCGTGTGACGACGGGCAGTTCTGCTCGGATTCGGACAAGTGCGCGAACGGGGCTTGCGTCGGCACCGCGAAGTCCTGCGACGACGGCAACCTCTGCACGCTCGACGGCTGCAGCGGCACGTCGTGCAAGCACTGGGCGGCGCCGATGGGCGTGCAGTGCGGCGTGGGCGAGTACTGCCTCGACGGGGCGTGCGAGCCGTGCACGCCGGACGCGGCGAGCACGGAGTGCGGTCTCGAGCCGATGTGCGGCACCGACACGGGCAAGTCGTGCGGCACCGAGGACGGCCCGCCGGAGCTCTGCCTCCAGGACGTCACCGGCAGCACGCCGACCCCGGGCATCTGCGCCCTCGACGGCGACGATGACAAGGTGCCGGACGCGCTCGACAACTGTCCGGGGCTCGCCAACGTCAACCAGACGGACGGCGACAAGGACGGCTTCGGCAACGCGTGCGACAACTGCCCCGCGGCGCCGAACGTCGGGCAGGCCGACTTCGACGGCGACGGCGTCGGTGACGCGTGCGACGCGTGCAACGGCACGCCGGGCGCGAAGCCGAACGGCTGCCCGCCGTCGTGATGTCTCCCACTGAGCGGTGATCCCCTAGGGTCGCGCAACGCTCAGCGGAGGGACGGGCGCCCATCCGCTTCGGCGGGTGGGTGGGGAGGGTTGGGGGCGGGGTGCGATGATTCAATTCATCGTGCCCCGGCCCCGCCAGACTAGTCTAGAGAAGGTTTCTCTGGAGTAGTCTGGTAAATGGCTCAAATTAGCCAAAAAAATGATTTATCCACTGCCTTGGCTTGACTATTGACAAAATAGTCTTTTTTTGATATGATATTTGGTTATTTAAATAAGTTAGGAGTAGTGTTGACCTAAACCAGAGAGACGAGGTTGGTTCCTACTGGGCTTCAACCTCGCCCCTGTGGCGAACGTCTTAAGGAAACTTAAGGGTCAAGTCGCGCCCGGTCCCACCTGGGTGCGCAAGTTCTTTTCAGGGTCTAGCATAGACAAGAGCTGACCAGCGCGGTGGGACGCGTTAGGCCGGCATGCCCAGGAGGGCATCATGAATCGGTTCGGTTCCTTTTTGCTCGCGTTCCTCCTCGTCACCGGTGTCGCGGCGGCCAAGCCGCCTAGGTCTGAGTGTAAGTCGGACAACGACTGCGCCGGACCGAACGCACACTGCCAGGACGGCAAGTGCGTCTGGAAGGTCAGCAGCTCGCCGGAGGACGGTGAACAGTGCCGCGCTGGTGCGGACTGTGAGGACAAGTGCGAGACGAAGGCGTATACGTACGCCTTCTGCTGCAAGCCCAAGGGCCCCGGGTACTGGGGCGTCAACAAGAAGGGTGAGCGCATCGTCTGCGGTAAGTATGGCAGCACCAAGCCGAAGGAGGGTCGTGACGGGATGGATGGTTTCACCCCCATCGTCTCGGAGGAGCCGGTGGGGGAGAATTGCCCCGCCGGCGGGATCAGCGTGATCGATGTGAATGGTAACCCGCACTACGTCTGCAATGGCGAGGCTGGGGCGCCCGGAGGACAGGGACCGCAAGGTATCGCCGGACCGGCTGGCTCGCCCGCGCCGGTTTCGATCATCTCGCACTTCGGGGCGCGGATCAGCACGGGCCTCGACTTCGTCGGCGCCGACATGATCTCCTCGACGGGACTCACCTTCAGCTGGCACAACGACTCGCTCGTGGCCAGGGTCAGCGGATACCTCACTGCGGACAATGAAGCGGGTAATCGTGCGATCGGTTGGGACGTTGGGGCTCAGATCGGGGCCTGGCTGGGGGTGGTGGACTTGTCCTTCGCTCTCAAGTCGGGAACCTCCTCCCACGCGGTCGTTGACCACGCGGACGAGTTCCTCTACGGGCTCGGTCTCGGGGCCAACTTCCGGCCGCTGTGGTGGTCGAAGGCCGATTGGATGAAGGAGTTCCTCGAGATCGGGGTCGAGCTCTACGGAGTTCAGGCCTACAAGAAGGGGGACACCTTCGACACGGCCGACTGGCTGTTCCTGCCCCGGCTCCAGCTCGGGCTCCAAGTCGGCTGGTGATATGCGACCCTTTTCCATCAGGGTCTAAGAGTGCGGCGTTTACGTCGCGTTCAGGTGGAAGCCGCGCTGGTCCGGATTTGTCCGGCAGCGCACAAGGAGGTGTGGGGAGCGTGAACTCCCCTCGTCGTTCGACGGTCGCACAGCGATCGGAGCGGCGGGGGTGGCAGTCAAACGCTTCCCCTCACTCATCTCTAAGTCAAAATTGGCTTGTGGATGAGTGGGTAAGTCTATTGACAAAACCCACAAAAAGTGGTATACTCTCAAGTTAAATTAAAGGGTTCCTTACAACCCAAGACAAGATAAATACACGCCTTAGTGTGGATAAGAAAGGGCTTAGATTAGCCAAAACTCTTTCTTGTCCACACTATACCGTCCCGTTAACTCGCCCTGGCGCAAGCTGGGGAGAACGGGGGAACGGGATGGCGTGGCAATTTGGCGGAGGGACACTACCTTCGCCGCAACACCGAGAAGCGGGCCTCACACAAGAGTCGGCCTGCAGTTGGAGCGAAGATGAAGAACCTGAAGAACCTGAAGCTGGCCACGGCCCGCCTGCTCACGAGCGTCATCGTGGGAAGCTTCTCCGGCTGTGCGCTCGGCGGCGATGACAAGGGCGACGCCCAGGTCAACACCGACACGACGGACTCCACGGATGCCACGGACGGCACCGAGGGGGACGACGCGACCGACACCACCGACGCGACGGACGGCATCGACCTCACCCTCTGCAACTCCGAGAGCGTCTGTCCCTCCGGCTTCATCTGTGGTCCTCAGGGCCTCTGCATCGATGACGCGAAGGACGGCGAAGACGGAGCGCCGGGCAAGCCCGGCGGGAAGGGTGACAAGGGCGATCCGGGGACCGACGGAGAGAAGGGTGAGACCGGCGAGCAGGGACCGCAGGGCGACACCGTCATCAACGGCGCCGTCGCGGCCACGCTCAAGCAGTGCGCCTTCGGCGGTACGGTCTTCTTCAGCGGTGTCGACAACAACCCGAAGAACGGGAAGCTCGACGCGGTGGAGATCGATCCGGACTCGACGCTGGTCATCTGCTACGCGCCGCCCGCGGTGCCGACCGAGTGCGTCTCCGACGCTGGCTGTCCGACGGACCTCTTCTGCGACGGCACGACCCCGATGTTCCGGCTCTACGCCTGCATCGCGGGAACGTGCGTCGCCGAGGACCCGAAGGCGGCTGGCCCGGCGTGCGGCTTCGGCTGCTCCGAGGGGCTCTGCGTGCAGGAGCCGGACTGCGACGATGGCGACGCCTGCTCGACGGACGAGTACAACGAGGCGATCGGCGGGTGCCTGTTCACGCACAAGACGTGCAACGACGGGGACTCGACGACGACGGACAGCTGCAACCCGGCGACGGGGAGCTGCGTGTTCACGCCGAACCCGGAGTGCGACGTCGACACGGACTGCGAGGTCCCCGACGCCTGCAACGGCAACTCGCTCGTCAGCTTCGTCTACCAGTGCCAGGCTCACCAGTGCGTCCAGCTCGGCTCGGCCGGGATCGTCTGCCCCTACGGGTGCTACGAGGGTCAGTGCAACGCGGAGCCGTCGTGCAACGACGGCGTCGCCTGCACGGTCGACACCTACTACCCCGGCCAGGGCTGCGCCCACGTCCCGAACCACGGCGCCTGCGACGATGGCGACGCCTGCTCGACGGACACGTGCGTCGCGGCTACGGGGTGCGTCAACGCGGCGAAGAACTGCGACGACGGCGACGGCGGGACGGCGGACAGCTGCAACGGCCAGACCGGCCTCTGCGAGCACACCACCATCCCGCCCGTCACCACGGGCGCTACGTACTTCGCCGAGTGGTCGATCCTCCGGTCCCTCCTCCCCTCCGTCGCGGAGATCTCCCAGCTCCACGTCGGCTGCACAAACTCGGCGGGCTCGACGATCATCGAGTTCGACGAGTACAACCCGCAGATCAGCCAGAACATCCCGACGTCGGGTGACATCGTCAAGATGGTGTACAGCAAGTCGCTCACCGCCGGCCAGCTCCCGCCCGCGACTGCCACCAAGCCTCGGCTTCGGTGCAAGGTCAACGGCAAGCTCCTGCGGCCGATCAACGGCAAGTACAACATCATGACGTGGCTCACGGGCTTCAACACCAGCCCGACGGACTGGCTCGTGCTCGGCGGCGTGACGATGAAGCTCGTCTTCCCGGACGGGACGACCGTCACGATGCCGGTCGAGGTTGACTACAACGAGCTGGCCAACGGGACCAACTGGTGGGGGGAGACGAACTAGGCCGCAGACCAGATTCCTGGTCGGCGGTTCGCCTCGCGGGTTCGCGAGGATGACGGAGAGATACTCCGCTAGGTGAACCGCCGGTCGGGCGCGCGAGCGTTCCGGCGGCCAAGGAGGGCAACAGTGGGGAGTGTCAGTTCGAACTCCTCCCTGGGTTCGTCGCGAGAGCGACTGAGCCAGGGGAGTCGAAGTTCGCTGAACCTCCCCCTTGCCATTTACAGCATCAAATTTGGTACTGTGAACAGCAAGAAATTGAATTGAAAATCTCCCAAGAACATTGGGAGATTTTTTTATTGCTGCGCACGCATTTTTTTAGTATACTACGCGCATAATTTTCGCGTATGTACGCTCCAAATTTTTTAGCTTATTTTAACCCGCGGGCACCATGGGGTTGTAGTATGGTGCTGCTGGTGTTGGCCTTGGGGTTGGGATATGCGGGGCTGCTCATGTTTATTCCGTCGCTGGCGGTTGTTTTGGCTGTGGCAGGGATTGTTGGTTTGTTTGCATTTAGGCCAATGGTGGGTGTGTCGCTGCTGGCGCTGACGAGTTTTTTCACGGGCTACATGATTGATTTTTCGGTGTATGCGTGGGCGCGCGAAGTGCCTGGTTTGGCGACGTTGAATGCGCCGATTGCGGAATTTTTGGCTGTGCTGATGGCCGCGAGTTTGGCGGTGGCGTGGCTCTTGCGTTTGCCGGCATGGCAGCGGGGTGAGTGGCGTGTGCCTGGTTGGCAATGGTATGGGGCATTTTTGCTGTTGTCTGCAGCGTCCGCGCAATTGGTGTATGACCATGATACGAGTAGTGCGTGGTATGTGTGGTTGCGTTTGTATGTGTTTGTGTATGTGGCGTATGTGGTGATGGTGGGGCGATTGGTGACGACGCCGGCCGCGTGGTTGCGCGTGGCCAAGGTGTGGTTTGGCGTGGGTGTGGCAATTAGTGTGTATGGTTTGGTGTCGTTATTTTTGGTGCCGCCGCAGGGTTGGGTGCGCGCTGTGCCATTTGCGATTGGTGGGTTTACGCCACTGGGCGTGAATCATAATCAATTGGCCGAGCCGCTGGTCGCGATTATTCCGATTGGGGTGTGGTTGGCGTGGTATTATCGTCGCCGGGCACAGCAATGGTTGTGGTGGGGCATTGGGTTTATGGTGACGATTTGTTTGTTAACCTTGTCGCGCGCCGCTTGGCTTAGTTTGGGTGTGCAGGTCGTGATTGCGTTGTGGTTGTATCGTCGCGAGGCTATTGTGAAATTAAAATCATTAGCCCCGGAAGCTAAGGTTTTGTTGCTGTCGGCGGCTGTGGCCGTGATTGGATACATGGCCTATTTCTTAACGTCTAACATTGTATCGAGTTCGTCGGGCGCACGTTGGGAAGTGACGGAAATTGCCTTGGCATATGCAAGTGTGAAGCCGTGGTTTGGCTATGGGCCGGGCACATTTGTGGAACTCCTCGCGAACTCATATGTGTACACACTTGAATATGGCGAAGCTTTGGACGCGCATGGTTTGCTCCAAAAAATGGTGATTGAAACGGGTGTGTTTGGGCTCGTGACGTTTGTTGGATTTTTGGGTTGGGTGTTGTGGGCAGTGGGGAAGCGCGTGCGCGATGATGTGTTTTACCAAGCGCTCTTGTGTATGTGCGCGGGCGCCATGGTGTTCCAATTATTTAATACGTCGTATTTGAATAGTGTGCTGTGGTTGCCAATTGGGATGGCGCTGGCCGGAATTGCACTCAAAAAACAAACCAAATAGTATGCGTCATATTGTTCATATTTTACCGGCACTGCCATTTGGCGGGGCCGAGAAAATGGTGGTGGAATTAATTCGCCATGCGAATCGCGACGAGTTTTCGTTTTCAATTATTACGTTGTTTGATAATAATCCACTGGCCGCTGAATTGCCGCCTGATGTGCCAGTGTTTGTGGTGCCGAAAAAAGGTAAGCTGGATATTGGTTTGATTAATCGGATTAAAAAACAATTGCAAATTTTGCAACCAGATATTGTGCACACGCATTTGTTTGGGGGTGATGTGTGGGGTCGTTTGGCTGCGCGTCGTTTGAATATTCCCGTGATTACAACTGAGCATAATATTAATGTGAGTGAAAGTTGGGCACACAATCTGGTGAAGCGTGTGCTGCGCAACAAGAGTCAGGTGCATGTGGCATTATCGCAAGCGATTGCGGATTTTATGCGCCACACATATGGAATTACTAAAGCGGAAATTATTCCGACTGGCGTGGACCTAACGCGATTTGCCAATGTAACGTCGCCAGCTTTTGGTTCGCCCTTAAAAATTTTATTACTCGGCCGTTTGACTGTGCAAAAAGGTCAAGTAATTGCACTGCGGGCTTTGTCGCAAATTCGTCACCATAATTGGCGCTTAACAATTGCGGGTAATGGTGAAGACCGCGAGAAAATTGTGCACATGACCAATGCCATGGCGCTGGCTGACCGTGTGCGTTTGGTCAGTGCCACGCATGATGTGCCGAAATTGCTCTCTGAACACGATATGTTAATTATGCCATCGCTGTGGGAAGGGTTGGGGATTGTGGCGCGCGAAGCCATGGCTGCTGGCCGTGTGGTAATTGCGTCACGCACGGGCGGTTTGCCGGAGTTTATTAGTGATGAACAAACTGGCTATTTGGTGGAGCCCAATGACCCAACTGCGCTCCGCCACGCGATTGAACATGTTTTGGAATACCCCGAAGAAGCGCTGTCTGTGGCCGCCGAGGCGCGCGTGCATGCCGAAGCCGCTTTTGATATTCGTGTGATGACGCGCGCGTACGAACAATTGTATCGCACCCTGGCCTAATATGCGCATACTTCAAGTGCATAAATATTTTTGGTACCGCGACGGTGCGTCTAATTATGCGTGGGATTTATCGGCTGCTCTGACTAAAGCTGGCCACACGGTGATTCCATTTAGCATGCAGCATCCGCAAGCCATGCCCTCGCCATACAGCCCTTTTTTTGTGCGCGAAATGGATTTGAATGACCCGTCGCGTGTTAGTTTGGGTAATAAAATTCGGTATGCCGGCCGCTTTATTTATTCGCACGAAGCGCGCGAAAAAATTACTAAACTATTGGACCAAGAAAAAATTGACGTGGTGCATTTGCATAATATTTATCACCACATTACGCCGTCAATTTTGCCTGTATTCAAAGCGCGCAACATTCCGGTCGTCATGACCTTGCATGATTACAAATTGGTGTGCCCGAATTATCCGATGTATCATCATGGCGCGGTGCACGAAGAAGACGCGCGCGGGTGGTATTTAACGTGTATAAAAAATAAGTGTTTTAAAAATAGTCGCGCGCAAAGTACGCTGGTGACAGCGGAAATGATTTGGCACCACAAATTTAAAAAATATTATGAACGCGGGGTCAACAAATTTATTGCGCCCAGCCAATTCATGCTTGATACGTGTGTGCGCCTGGGCCAGCCGCGCGATAAGTTTGTGCAAATTCCCAATCCAATTGATGCGCGCACGTGGAATTTGGCGCCGGATGATGCGGGTTATGTAGCGTATATTGGCCGTTTGTCCGAAGAAAAAGGCCTGAAAGTATTGGTTGAGGCTGCGCGCTTAACGCCCGCGATTCACTACAAATTAATTGGTACTGGCGAGCAAGAAGCTGAATTAAAAGCTTTGGCCGCCGACCTTCCAAACGTTGAGTTTTGCGGTTTTAGAACTGGTCCGGAACTGCGCCAGCTCGTGGCCCAGGCGCGTTTGCTCGTGCTCCCGGCCGTTTGGTATGAAAATTACCCAATTAGTGTGCTCGAAGCCAAGGCCATGGGCAAGATTATGATTGCGAGCCGTATTGGCGGCCTGCCCGAACTTTTGCCCGATGAATTGCTTTTTAAACCAGGGGAGTCAACCCAGCTGGCGCAATTGGTCCAGCGCTGGTATAATGCCCCGCTCGCTGCCCGCCACGAGGTAGGCTTGGGTCTGCGACGCCAAGTCGAGTATGTTAATGACCCACACAAACATTTGGCCGCCATTGTTGGTTTATATGAATCGTTGGTTTAAAAAAATTATTCCGTTCGTCATTGCTGGGCTGTGTCTGCCTGGTTTTGTTAGTGCGGCTTCGACGCGCCTTAACCGTGATTTTCCGCGCACGGTGAATTTTTATTTGCGTTGGGAATTGAATGAACCAAATGCGCGTGAGCTCGCCAAGTGGCCGGTTGTGGTCATGGATATGGACATGCAGGTGCGTGCGCCTGAGTTGTTGAGATTGATGCGCACAATTAATCCAGACATTATTATTTTGGCGTACATTACGCCGCAAGAAATTCGTAAAGATGCGCCGGGTGGTTACAGTCCGCTGCGCAGTCAACTTGCGGCCGGCATTCCCGAGCAATGGTATTTGCATAATTCCAGTGGTCAGCGCCTTAGTTGGTGGCCGGGTACGTATCTGTTAAATGTGACACCGCAAGCGCCTGTAGTTGGTGGTCAACGCTGGACTGATTATTTGGTCAATTTTGTGACCACCAAAATTCTCAGCACGAATTTGTGGGACGGTGTTTTTTATGATAATGCGTGGGATAATATTACGTATTTTGCAGGCTCTAATATTGATTTAAATGGCGATGGCTCAGTTGATAGTAATCTTGATGCAGCGTGGCGCGACGGCATGCGCTCAATTTACCGCACAACGCGCCAAATTGCGCCAAGGGCGATTTTAGTTGGCAATGGTACCACGCGCGCGTATCAACAAGAATTAGACGGAACACTGCTTGAAAATTTCCAACCAGCCTCGTGGTCGCAGACCATGGCCACATATCGTGCCAATCAAAAGGCTGGCCAAACTATGTTTATTAATGCCAATACCAACAATGTTGGCGGCAGTACAAATTACCAGCAAATGCGTTTTGGTCTCGCGAGCACGTTGCTCGAGGATGGGTATTATTCATATGACCATGGCGACCAAGACCACGGGCAGACCTGGCAGTACGATGAATATGGTGTGCGCCTCGGCGACCCAGCTGGTGACTCGTATGCACTTAATAATTCCGCACACTATCAACCAGATGTATGGCGTCGCGACTTTGCGCGCGGTGTCGCCATTGTAAACAGCACTCCGCTTGGTCAAAACGTTTCACTTGGCGGTGAGTATGAAAAAATTCGCGGCACTCAAGACCCAAACGTTAATTCTGGTGCAATTGTGTCCGAGACCTGGCTCGGTGGTTATGATGGTGCGTTGTTATTAAAAACTGTCTCGACGTTATCTGACTTATTGTTCACCAACGGTGGCTTTATCCGTTTTTTCCGCGCTGATGGTGGTCGCGTGCGCAACGGCTTTTTTATTTATGAAGACGGGTATCGGGGTGGTGAACAAATTTTACACCAAGATTTAAATGGTAATGGCCAGCGTGATTTACTGATTGTAAGCGGCAACCAAATCTTGGCGTGGCGCGACGATGGCCAGCCATTATTTACCATTGCACCTTATGGTTTTAAATACACTGGCACGCTCAATGTTGTGACCGCTGATATTAATGGCGACGATAAGGCTGAAATTATGGTGGCGCCAAGCAAAGATGTTTTGCCGCTCAAATATTATGATTTGGATGGTAATCCCATGCGCGATGATTGGTATCCACTTGGTAAAAAATACAAAAATGGTTTCACACTTGCAGTCGCGAAAACTGGCGCTAAAGGCGAAACGCGTTTGATTGTGGGTGCGGGTCCGGGTGCTGAACCGCGCGTGTATGTGTTTACGGCCGCGCAAGCCACGGTGCGCAATTTTTTGGCTTTTGAAAAAGCATTCCGTGGCGGCGTAAATGTCGCGGCTGGTGATGTGGATGGTAATGGTCGCGCGGAAATTATTGTTGGTGCCGGTGTAGGTAAGGGCCCGCTTGTGCGCACGTTTAATGAAGAGGGGAATCAGCAAGGTAAAGAATTCACTGCATACAAAACTACGCGTAAAAATGGTGCGGTAGTGCGCGCCGCAGACGTTGATTTTAATGGTCAAAGTGACATTATTGTTCTTTCTCCTGATGCTGGTATTTAGTTCTTGGCACGTATTAAAAGGCGCATAGTTTACTTTTTGTAAAACAAAAGACCCCTGTGCGGGGTCTTTTTGGTATATGATTTTGCTTAGGTCGTGGCCAAAATTTCTTTGCGGGCCACTGTTGAGTCTGGCACGGGGTTTTGGTACACGGCAATTGTTTGTGGTACCAATGTTTCCCAACTAAAGTTGGCGCGAACCATTTGGCGATTAAGCATGCCGATAGTTTCGCGTTCTGCGGCCGGTAATTCAAGGAATTCTTTTAAGCAGCGGGCCAAGTCGCGCACTGAGTTTTGCGCGTACAAGACGCGGCGGTCAGTTACGACTTCCAGGTGCTCCACAATGTCAGACACAAGCACTGGCTTGGCATAACTCATGGCTTCGAGCACTGTAATTGGCAAGCCTTCGCTGAACGATGGGTGCACCACCGCAAAACTGTGCGCATACAATGCACGGAGTTCGGTACCAGATTGGAAACCAGTGAAGACAATGTCTGAGTTGCCAGCAGCTTGCGCTTTGAGGCGGGCCACATAGGCGTCCGTATTTACAGTGTCGCCAACAATGGCAAGTTTGAGATTTTTGGCTGCTGCGCTGCCGTTCTTAAGTTGTTCAAACGCATCGATAAGTAAGTGGGCACCCTTGGTTGGGATCAAACGTGCGACCATGACTAAGTATTGGCCATCTTGCAAACCAAACTGAGCCAATGGCGCGGTCGAGATTTTATCTGAACGGCGCAATGCTGTCCCGTTTGGAATGTAATTGGTAATGCGGTTGTATTCGTTCAAGCAGTAGTTCTGCAAGCTTTTCGACACTACAATTGTGTCATGAGCCAAGCGACAAGCACACCATTCCCCGAGGCGCAACATGAATTTGGCAAAGCGGCCCCACTTTGGCTGGTGGCGGTCAATGGAGTGGAATGTGGAGACAATTTTGGTCTTAGGTGAAATCAAACGAGGGATCCAAGCCATTAAAGATGGACCAACACCGTGATAGTGGATCACGTCAAACTTGGCGCGTGCAGCGTGCCACGAGGCCAAGACCGTGTGAGTAATGGTGTCCAAGCTTTGGCTCTTGATACTTGGCAAGAGGGCAATTGAAACACCCTCAACTGGACCCATGTGGCCGCCGGTGTACCAGGCGCGGCTATAGGCAGTCACTTGATGACCGGCTTTAACCAGGCGCACGGCTAAATCGTGGACATGGCGCTCCACCCCGCCGTAGGTGGCAGGCATACCTTTTTGTCCGATCATCGCAATACGCATAGGGGTGGCCCTTAAAAATAACTGGAGAGTATACCAAAAAACAGCCCTTTTGTCAATAGGGGAGGGGGATAACTTATGTAAATAAAAAACCGCTTATTTAAGCGGTTTTTTAGGCTCTTCTAAACCCCTAGGCAGGGGGTCAAAAGGGCGCCGGGCTGCAAGTGACTTACAGCCCGCCCCAGAGGTTAAAGGTTATGGTGAGACCGGGAGATCCACGCAGGCCCCGGCCGGAATGATGGGGAACGAGGCATCGTAGCACCCACTCCCATCAGCGTCAGGATCAATGACGTCCCCGAGACCATCGCCATCCTGGTCAGATTGGTCCGGGTTATAAACCCGGGACGCATTGTCCCGCTTGTCATTGGGGAGATATGTGCAGTTCTGTCCACCCCAGAATACACCGGGGTCGCAGATTCCGTCCGCATCTGCATCCTGGTCAGCGTAGTCTGGAAATTCGTCAAAGTCTAGGTTGCCAGACGTCAGAGTAGAGTCAACGCCGCAGTTGCCGTAGGAATTTGGCAAACGACCAATGTCCAGGTGATAGCAACCCACCAGGGGGTCGCACCAACTGTCATACGTGCAGGGCACGTTGTCAGTCGGGCACTGTACGAGGTCCGCATCTTCCTGGTAACACTGGCCATCCTCTGGATTGCAGAAACCTTTGGTGTGGCAAGCATCAGGTACGCAGGGTGGAAGTTCGTTACCCACACACGTACCTTCCACACAAACGTCACCGGTGGTGCACAGCGTCCCGTCGTTGCAGGGCGTGCTGTTTTTCACCGTCGGCTGCGAACACTCGCCCGTCGCCACGTCACATGTACCCGCATCGTGGCACTGGTCCATGGCCGTGCACACGACCGGTTCATTGCCCACACACTGCCCCGTGCTGTTGCACGCGTCGACAGTAGTGCAGGCGTTGCCGTCGTTGCACGCAATGTCCTCGAGCTGGAGCCCCCCCTGGTTCAGACAGCCAACCACTGGCACGCACAGATCGAACGTGCAGGGATTGGTATCATCACAGTCAAGGGCCCCGACATCGTGGACGCAGTTGCCCGAACCTGACGTACACGAATCGAGCGTGCAGGGATCGCTGTCACTGCAGTTCTTGGGTATGCCCGGGATGCAGCCGCCGTAGATGGTGATGCAGGTTTCGAGGCCGTTGCAAGCCTCCCCGTCATTACACACCTTTGGCGTACCCGGAACACAACCGCTCGTTGGATCGCACGATTCCGTCCCCGTACAGAGGTCGTCATCGTCGCAGACCCGCGGTTTGCCTAAGCACTGGCCGTTCTGGCACGTCTCGAGGATCGTGCACGCATCGCCATCGTCCGAGCATGCTTCCTGCTCGTGCGTGGATTGAAGCGCGCATTCACCTGTGGCCGGCACACAGACCGCTGTAAGGCAGTCCGTGTTCTGATTCGTGTTGCACACGACGACCGTGGATTCGTCCGGCACGCAGTTGCCCACACCACCGGACACCAGGCAATGGAGCTGGCCATTGCACAGGTTGTCGTCGTTGTGGGGCACGCAGTCGGTGTCCGTTTTGCACGCGCACATGTTGTTGCCGCTCTGACACGTGCCAGAATTGCAAACATCACTAACGCTGCACGGGTTGCCGTCATCGCACGTCGCTGTGTTGAATACGAACACGCAGCCACTCGGCGACGTGCACGTGTCGGTGGTGCAGGGGTTAGCGTCATCACACGTGATGCTCGTGCCCGTACACTCACCGGCCTGACAAACGTCGCCGGCCGTACACGCATTACCATCGTCGCACAACTCCGAATTCGGCGGGTGCACGCACTCGCCATTCGGGTCGCACTTGGTTGTCGTGCACGGGTTGCCGTCGTCGATGCAGTCCGTATCCACAACACAGGTTAGTACCACTGTGCCATCAGTAGCATCAGTGCTATCTGACCCATCCTCGGAGTCAGTCGGTTCCGTGCCATCGGTGGCATCGGTTCCATCCGTCCCGTCAGACGTGCCGTCGGTGGTATCGGTTGAGTCTGTGGCGTCGGTGCTGTACGCACCGGCGACACCGTCCACGACTGCAGCGATCCCGTCCATGCCGTCGACCGTGTCGATGCCGGTAGTGCCGACACTGTCAATTGCATCGAGACCGTCAACGCTGTCCGTGCTGTCCGCGCCATCGGGCGGCGGGCAGTTGGGGTTAGTGATGTAGGTCTCTCCCTCGAAACACTTCCCATCCAGGGAGAAGTTAAAGCCGCAGCTCGTCACGGCTGCAACTAGACACAAGGTCATGTATTTCATTTCTCGCCTTGGCGTCCTGCGCGGACTTTTTGGGTTTACCTTTTTGGGAAATTTAACTCAACTTCAGCTTAGGGTAATGTGACACACAACGCCAAGCTGAAGTTTAGCTAAAAATTCCCAAACCTCTGGATTGTAAAAGAGCGAAGCCTGAGTATCGCCGAGTTTGTTATTCTTGTCAATATTAACGCACCGCGGTACTAGCGGATTGGGCAAGGGTATCGGCGTTGAGTGCACTCGTAAGTGTGGCCGCACTAGCACGCAATGCGTCACCCAGGGTGGCATCGGTTCCCTCGACAATAATGTTTTGCAGTAATGGTACGGTTTGTCCCCGCTGTGATTCGGTTGGTGTAAAACCAACTTCCACAAACACGCTTAATTCTGATAATGCCGGGAATGTGCGCGTACTCCAACTCAAACGTCGCGTGACTGCATCATACGAAATTTCTTGCCCGCGGCTCACGCTGGTTTTTCCTGTCCACTCGATTCCGTTTGGTAGTGTTGCGGTTAAGCGTACATTTTCTGCATCGGCAACGGAGTTAACCACGTGTAGTAGTACGGCGTATTTGGTTTGTTTACCAACCTGGGGCGGTAGTGGTCCGCGACCTAATTGATCACCCTCGGCCGTGTAATATCGCGCTTCACCAGACACACGAAGTGCAGTGCCGAGTGATAATTCAGGTGTAGCTGTCTCATTGTCAAATTCACTTGTGATGCCCGCAATCTGCGCGTGCAAACGAAGTGGTAGTGAAACTTTTGCATTGGCTGCACCAATTGGGAAATTTTTAATTGGCACAGAAAAATTAAAAACAATTTCTTGGCCTGGTTGAAGTTCATTTAAACGCGCATCGTGCGCACGTGTAATTGTAGCTGCGCCATTGGCGACGCGTCCGTTGTTTGCCGCACTCCAACGCGTTGCGTCAACATTCGCCCCAAGTGGAATTGTGAGTGCTAGATTTTGAATTAATTCAGTTCCAAAATTGCGGAGCGTCACAGTTAATTTTTGACTACTACCCGCAGCTGCAGTTTTATTTTCCCAGCTACTATTCACACTAATTTCGGGGCGCGCTACAGTCCAATTTTTTTCCAAAGTTTGCTGTGCAATACTTACGCCATTGGGGAAAATGTATGGCGTTACACGCAGCGAGGCAGTGCTCATTGGCCCGGAAATATTGGTGTTTATGCTTAGGTCAAGATAGGCTTTTTCATTTGGTTTAAGTCCTGGTAAGCGCCAACCATCGGCTGTAATTGTGCCAAATGCGCTGCGGGCGCCTGAGACTGAAATTGAACCAGTCGCAAATGGCACAAAAATTTCCGGCAAATCAAAACTGTGTGAATTATACAATGTTAAAACAGTTTTGGTGTTGCTGCGTGCCGGTAAACGTGCCGGTAATTCAACGCTTGTTTGTAACACAGAGTCGCGCAAATTGGTAATGAGCGCGGCTAACTTGCTTTCGGTTTGTGCACGTAAACTTGGGGTGTAGTGCAACTCGGCAATCACGTGTTCGTCTGTGCTTGGCGTGCCGTAAAATATACCAGTGGCGTACACGGTGTTATTGGTGTTACGCAACACACGGCCAATGAAAAATGTTTGTGTGCTCGTGTTGAAATTTGCGCCAGCGGTGTTTTGTATAATAAAATGCTGGGGTAAACGCACACGCAACTCAGTGGCGTTTAATTCTTGGTCACTGTTGTTTTGATAATTGATGGCAAACGTAATTCTTTCACCACTGCGGATACGACCGGCTTCGTCACTGTTGGTTTCAGTGTTGGCGCGCACATTTAATGCAATTTGTTCGGTGATTGTTGGGTCATACCAGAACCAATACGCAGTCAAGCCTGCGAGCCCGACAATGAGCGCAATTAAACTTAAGTCAAATAAAAAAAGTTTGCGTGCATGCGCAAACTGTAAGTGGTAGCGTTTTTGGTAATGCAGCTCGGCCGCGTGAATAGGGGAGAGCAGAAGCGCAAAAAACCACCGGTGCGGGGCGTGGAATAAATGGTGTCGCGTGAGGTGTTTGGCCACGTATCTCATGAAGCCATTATACACCCTCGTCTTCCTTTTTGACTAGTTTGGGGCTAGGGGAATACAGGGTATTGGAGATCCGCCACTGGCCCACGTACTGGCCAATGCCTTTTTGGTTGGATTTGTTGCGGACCGTGGTTTTGCGTTGGGACCACTTAACTAGGCTCTCGAAGTTCAATTTGTACCGCCCAGCCACAACAACGTAGGCGATTTCCTGGTTAGTAATGGCTCGACGGATGGTTTGAGGGTTGACCCCAAAGAGGCGGGCAGCCTCGGAAATCGAGACCCGGATGACCTCTTTGTGACTGGTTTCTAGCTCTTGGTTTTGATTATTTGGAGTGCTTTCCATACACAAGTATATACAAATATACCCTAAATTTGCCAAAAAGTCAAGCGATTTACTTGCTTTTTTGGCTCTACTCTGCTATAGTGGCCCTACTTTTGACGTCTGATGGCCCAGGTGTAACACTTTCGCCTGAACGCCGTCTTCTACTATGCGACATCTTTTTAGTGAAAAAAAACTGGTCTATCAGGTCATTACCCGTCGCGACCCCCAGGCTTTTGGGGCTTTGTATGACCTGTACTTGGCGAAAATCTACCGCTTTGTCTACTTTAAGGTGGGCAACAAGGAAGAAGCTGAGGATATTACGAGCACAGTGTTCCTTAAAACGTGGCATTACCTTGTGGAGCACAAACCTGACGAAGTCCAAAGCTTTAGCGGGCTGGTGTATAGGATTGCGCGCAATTGTTTGGTCGATTTTTATCGAGCCAAGGCGCATAATACTAATCTGCCACTGGAAAGTGCGGAAAATATCGGCGCAGTAGATAAACAATTTGCTGCCGCCGAGAGCCGGGCCGATGCCCAGCCGATTCTGCGGGTTATTAGTCAACTTAAGCGTGAGTATCAAGAAATTTTGCTGCTTCGCTACGTGGATGACTTGTCAGTCGGTGAAATTGCTCAAATTTTAGAAAAAACCCAGACCAACGTGCGGGTTACACTGCACCGGGCGCTTAAACTCGCCAAAGAACGTCTGGATGAACTTGAAAAAAAGAATTCGTAATTATGCAAACCATGCGTGCCAAATTACGCGAATTACAAAAGGCTGAAACCATTCAGCCTGATTTGGCATGGGCACAAAAAAATCGTGCACGTTTGATGAGCCAGATTGGTAACACAGTTGTTGTACCCGAGAAAGTAGCCTGGTCTGCGCGCACTGAAGAAGTTAAATATATTTTTGGCAATGCTGGTGCCTGGCGTTTGGCTAAGCCGGTTTTGGCTGGTTTATTGGTGGCAGTTTTGACCACTGGTGGTTGGATTGCCAGTGTGAGCGCCTCGTTTAATAGTTTGCCTGGAGACCGTTTGTGGTCTGTAAAGCGCGCGGCTCAAAATACCGAAGTCGCGGTAAAGAGCCTGGTTGCGTCTGATAGTGAAAAAGCACAATTGCATTTGAGTTTGGCTAAGAATCGTACCGAAGATATTAAGCGTGCGGTGGCTGAGCGTACCACGTCGGACGACAGTGCGGTGCGCACCAAAGCGGTTAATGATTTGAACGTCGCGGCCAAAGATGTAGCCGAAGCAGTTAAAACTGCAAGTGAGGCTGTAAACACTCAGGTTCAAGCTGTTTCTAAGGCCGAATTACCAGCGGCGATTGCCATTGTAACTGATGTAAATAAAAATGCCACGGAAATTGTAAAGAGTTTGCAGGAAACTGTGCCAGCTGCCAATAGTGTTGATACTGAGTTAACTAAAACCGTAGTTGATACTGTTAAATCAGTGAATGCAAGTACTCTGACAACTGTAGAGGCTGTGGTAACAGCACAAGAAAAAACTTCACCTGAGTCTCCAAACAGTGCCACTGTAGCGATTTTGGTAAATACTAAGTTATTCCAATTGGCGGAAACAACATCTGGTTTGGAACAGGCAGTTAAGAACATCAAACAGCAAGCTACTTCTACCACTGAGTTGGTTGAAATCCGTATTGCAAGTTCAACTCCAGCTACATCTACTATGGGCGTTAGCACCACTACAGCGAGTGCAAGCACAACTGTAACAGTTTCGTCTGGTGCTGCGGCTACTATAGTACCGGCGAGTGTTATTCAAGCGGTCGAGCAAAAGACTGTAGCCTTGCAAGCTTCGGTTGGTGATATTCAAAAAACAATTGACGGTGGCCATTTGCGCGAAGCTGTAAGCAAGCTCAAGGATTTGAATCAAACCGCGGGTGAGACACAACAAATTCTGGTTGAAACCAAAAATCTACCAATTGTGGTTAGTGCCAGCTCAACTGTGACTGCGTCAACCTCCACAAAAAAATAATACCGTGCGGCTATCAGTTCTGTACTTGGTACAGGGTTGATAGCCATACGGTATATGGTGCCCCTGAGTAATCAGGGAAACTGCTAGCCTCAAGGTCGATGCCGGAATCCCCGGTAGCCAAGCAGTCCTTAAATAACCTGACTTGAGAAAATCATTTTTCTCAGTCAAGAACATTATTTATGCACGAATTTAAAAAGTTCGGCAAGAAGCTTTTCACCATGTCTGTGGTCGGTATGACCATGGTCTGGAGCGTAGGTCTTTCGGCCTTTGTTCCAGCTGGCGTGGCTGCAGCTTCCTGCCCTGAGCTCGTTGCTGGTGACCTTTTCAAGGTTCCAACAATAAAGAGCAACCCAGCAACAACTGCTGTGTACTTGTTGACAAGCGACATGAAGCGCTTGTACTTCCCAACATCGTTGGTTTTCGAAAGCTGGTACGGTAGCTTTGCTAACGTACAGGTTAAAGAAATCCCATCTTCTTGTTTGGACGCTTATGATTTGGCCGGTGGTGTAAACTTCCGCCCAGGTTCTCGTCTTCTCAAGACTCCACTTAGCCCAACAATCTGGGCCGTGGCTCCAGGCAACATGAAGGTAAAGGTAACTGACGGCAGCGTTCTTACTGCTACCTATGGTGCTGGTTGGGAAAAGATGGTATCCGACTGGTCTGACCAGTGGTTTGCCAACCTTTCATCGGCTAGTGGTGAATTGACAAAGTTGCACGATGGTCAGTTGGTAAAGAAAGCCAACGACGCCACTGTGTACTATGTCTGGAATGGCATGTTGAAGAAAGTTGACGGTACTTTGCCAGCACACCTCTCGAAGGATGTTCGCACTGTATCCGAGGCTACCTTCTCGGCTGTTTCAATGGATAGTACTACTGTAACTCCAGCTACTGTGTCGGCTAACCCTTCACAGCGCTCTGGTTCTACAGTTACTACTCCAGCAACTGGTGGCGCATTGTCGGTTAGCCTCTCGGCTGACACGCCAGTACAGCCAGCCGGTGGTTTGGCCGATGGTACTGCTTTCAACAAAATGTTGAAAGTTAGTCTCCGCGCTGCCAGCAAGGATGTTAAGGTGACTGGTTTGACTATTACTCGTAATGGTCTTATCAACAACACCTACGTTACTGGTGTAAGTGTTTGGAATTCTGCCGGTTACCGCAAAGGTAACGTAATGACTTCCTTCAACTCCAGTAACCAGGTTACTGTTGGTTTTGGTAGCGATCCAATCTTGGTAGCTGCTGGTTCCACAGAAGTTGTTACTGTTGCTTTCAATCTTTCGAGCGACGCCGGCTCCGGCTCGGTTGGTGCTTCGATTGCTGACAAAGCTCACATCATGACTGATGCCTCGTCTGTGGAAGGTTCCTTCCCAGTTGCTGGTAACATCATGAGTGTTGTTGACGGTGGCAACTCATTGTCCTCCTTTACTGTTACTTCGACAGCTGTAGGTGGTAACTCCGCTTCTGGCGACGCTGCTAACGTATCGGTTGGTGATGTTAAGGAAATCGGTAAGTTCCGCTTTGCGGAAACTTCGGGCCGCAACAACTTGGCTGTTAACGGTATCGTCTTCTTCTTGGAAGGCAATGCTCGTGACAAAGACTTCACTAACTTTGAAGTTTTGGGCCAGGACAACACTGTGCTCGGTAAGACCGAATACGCTGGTAATCGTTACGTAACTGTAAAGTTCACCAGTCCATACATCGTTCCAATGAGTCAGAACCGCATCGTAACTCTCCGCGCTAAGGTGTCGGATGGTTCGGGCAACTACCTCCGCGCCAAGATCCAGAATGATTTTGACGTAATGGTAGAAGACAATGCTTTGCACTATCAGTTATTGCCAAGTAGTTTCGTAGCTACTGGCGCTGCTGACGGTTACTTCAAAGTTCGCGAAGGTTCCTTGACTCTCTCTAAGAGCCAGGCTTCCAAGAGCGGCAACGTATCGGCTGGTTCTACTGATGTAGAGTTGGCTTCGTTTGACGTAACTGCTGTTGGTGAAGATCTCGAAATTCAGAAGATCGGCGTTGGTATTACCACTTCTGGTCCTACAATGGCCTTGACTGGTAACCTCCGCTTGGTAGCTGACAATGGCGATACTCTCGCTCAGTTTGCTGCCAGCTCGGCTTCTGATGCTCTCTACGCCGGTGGTAGTCAGCGCAACTTGTCCCAGTACTGGACAATCCCATCTGGTCAGACTAAGAAATTGTATGTCCGCGGTGACATCAACTCGAACGCAACATCGACTGGTTACCTCGTAAGTGTAGGTAACTTCTATGCTCGTCGTGTTTCTAGTCAGACATACGCTGAAAACTTGCCAAGTAGTTCTAACGTAGGTACTTCGGGCAACACGGTAACTGTACAGGCTTCCAACTTGACTGTATCGAAAGATACTTCAGTGGGTAGTGGTACTGTTTCGGCCGGTCGTACTGGCGTTGTATTGGCTCAGTTCGTAGTTCAGGCCGGTAGTGCCGAAGGTGTTCGCTTGACCAACGTTTCGGTCAGCAGCACTGGTGACGCACTCATCGTAAACGGCGGTGTGAAGAATCTTAAGCTCATGATGGGTACATCGACTGCGTCTTTGACACAGGTTGGTGCTACTATCAGTGCTCCTGCAACTTCTTCGAACGCCTTCTCAATTGACAACACTACAGTTGGTAGTGTTCCAGCCAATGCTTTGAAGGTTGTGCAGATTGTTGGTGATGTCAGCTCTGCTGTATCGAGCGGCTCGTATGTTTGGGGTCTTTCCTCATTCACATACATTGGTCTCTCAACCAATAATCCACAGACTGGTGATCCAGTTCTTGGTCAGACAATGACAGTTGGCGCTGCTAACGTTATTATCTCGGCTATTAACGACACCACTACAGTTTCGAAGCTCTACACTCCTTCTACTGCTCCAGTACAACTTGGTAAGTGGAAGGTTGAAGCTCAGAACGAAGATGTTACCTTGAACAAGATTACGTTCCTCGTATCTCGTCCAGATGGTTCAACTAAGACTGAGGCTTCTGAATTCGGTACATTGTCTTTGTACGATGCCGATGCCATGAGTGCTTCGCTTGACGAATCGCCATACGCCAGTGGTAACGTTCGCTTTGAAAAGAGCAACATGTTGACCATCAAGGCTAACACAACTAAGTATTTGGTCCTCATGGGTCAAATTACTGGTTCGGGCGTAATGTCTCCTGCTACTACCTCTGCTTTCTTCATTGCTCCTACATCTACAACTAACTTCGAGATGTTACGCTCGTCGGGTGGTACTGTAGAGAATACAATGCTTGACTTTGGTGCAAGTGGTCAGACATACAACGCTACACACGCTACAACTACATTCTATTTGTTCCACAACGCTGCTCCAAAGATCGTAAGTGAAACTTTGGCCAATGGCACTGCCTTGTCCAAACTAACACAGTCTCAGATCTTCCGCTTCACCGTTACTAACCAAGGTGATCGCCCAATGAAGATGAGTACAACCACGATCAACGTGCAGGTAAGTGGCTTGTTGGCTAGTGGTGCAACAAGTGGTACTGGTACTATCTACGGCTTCGAATTACACGACGCTGAAGGTGCTGGCTTCAACAGTCAGACCCTTGCTACAAGTAGTTTGGCTAATAACACAAACTCTTCGGGTGGTGTTACTGGTTCAGCTTGTATCGCTGGTGGTATTGGTGCTACTGCTTCGGATGCTACTGGTGCTTGTGCCAACTCGGTTACAAGTTCCTTGAACCTCGTGTTCGGTGTAGATTCCGATAGCCAGAGCTTGTTCGAAGACATCCAGATCGCTCCAGGTGCTTCTCGTACATTTGTATTGACTGCTAATACTAATAATATTGCAGCCGGTAGAACTTCGTACCCAAGTACTGTTACAGTATCTGCGTCTTTGGCTGGTTCTCGTGGTTACGTGTCTGGCAACGCCACACACGAAGCAAACTGGGCTGACGGTGTGATTCAATATTTCTACACACCAGTAAACGGTTCTATCAACACAACCGCTTACTCAGCTTCAGATTCTTACCCTGTTAACGGTCCAAGTTTGTCTTTGGCCATCTAATGGTCTAGGCAAATACCGCAACACGGTAGAACCTCTAACCCCCCGAGTATTCGGGGGGTTTTTGGTTTTTATCGGACTTGTACACCTCCTTAAAATCGGGTATTATACTGGCTATAAGGGGTTTTATTTTGCCGTATTTATGCGTAATTTTTTGGAGAAAAGTGTGTTTGGGGCCGCGATTGTGACGTTTTTGGTGCCCTGGATAGTGTCATACCAGACCTACATTTTCCCTTTTGTTGTCCCAAAAGTTTTATGGTTTAGAACTATTGCTGTTTTAATGTTGGCGACTTATGGGCTACTGTTGGGGCTCAATTACCAACGTTATAAAGTTCGTTTGACTCCGATTACCATTGCGGTGCTCGTATATCTGGTCAGCTTACTACTGTCCACATTTACAAGTGTGGATTGGTATCGCAGTTTTTGGGATGGCCACGAGCGTATGCTGGGTGTCTTTACGTTGACTCACTATATTGCATTTTATTTCGTGCTTACTCACGTTGGGTTTGATAAGGCAAAGTGGGAATGGTTACTTCGTTGTTTTATGGCCGCGGCTACAGTAGTGATGGTGGTGGGGGTGGGACAAAAAATCAATCCAACATTACTGTTGAATAATGGCTCGCAACGTGTGGCTGGTACGCTTGGGAATTCGATTTACCTGGGTGGGTATGGTTTGTTTTTAATTTTCTTGTCTGTTTTTGCTGGATGGCGTGAACGTGAACGTGCCTGGCGGATGTATGCGATTACGACTGGACTGTTTGGGGTAGCTGGTTTGCTGTTCAGTGGTACGCGCGGCACATTAGTGGGGTTGGCTGCTGGTTTGATTGTGTCAGCAATTACATTGGTGGTGACTTCGTCACGTGGTTCGCAAATTCGTAAATGGGTAGGTGGGGCCGCTATAGCTGGGGTTGCAGTGGTGGCGCTACTCTATGCCTTCCGCACCACCTCATTTGTTCGCAACATTCCTGCGGTAGGTGTGCTGGTAAATACCAGTGTCAGCAGTGCAACGGCTGGTACCCGTATTATGTCGTGGCAGATTGCAATTGAGGCATGGCAAGAAAAGCCAGTGTTTGGTTGGGGTGTAAATAATTTCTTTTACGCGTTTAACGAGTATTACCGTCCGGAATTTTTACGCTATGGTTGGGGTGAAACGTGGTTTGATAACGCACACAATATTATCATGAATACGTTGGCTACGCAGGGTGCAATTGGTGTGGTTGCATTTTTGGGGATTTTTGGGGCAGCTGGTTGGATGTTGATTGGCGCCTATCGAGCTAAGCGGATTGACTTGCCAGTGCTAGTGTTTGGGTTGGGATTTTTGACCGCACATTTGGTGCAGGCAACATTTGTGTTTGAAAACCCAACCTCAATGTTATATCTATTTTTCACATTGGCCATGTTGAATCAGCTGGCTATGCAACCGCAGACCGTTAAGCTGGGGTCTGATAAACAGGTTGGTACGGGATTATTGGTGACGGCGGGTATAGTGGCCGCGCTTGTGATCTATACTACTAATATACGTGTGGCAAACGGAAATAAGCTTACGCTCAAGGCTCTGCAATCGTTATATTCAAATCCAGTATTGGCTTTGGATTATTATAATCAGGCCCTGCTTTCGAAATCACCACATGTGGACGACATACGCGCTGATTTTGCGCGTGTTGTTGACCAGCTGATTCCACAGTATAAGCAGGCTAAACGTCAAGATATCGCGCTTACACTGTTTAAGCCCGCGTATGAAGGGCTAAAACAGAATCGTCTAATGCATCCGTATGATATCCGCAATCAGCTAAATATTGCCCAGTTAGCATTAGTTGGTTCGCAGTTGGAAAATAAGCCTAGCTATCTGCTCGAAGCACAAGAGGCTTTGGAAGATGCGCTCACTAAGTCGCCACGTCGTCAGCAGGTTCAGTTTTTATTAGCGGCAATTTATTCCCAAACTGGTCAGCGTGACAAGTCGGTCGCAATTTTAACGCAGGCATGGGAAGCAGATAAAACAATCGAGGCTGCTTGGTGGCGTTTGGCGTTGGCCTATCACGAAAACGGGGACACAGCTAAGGCTAAAGCTCTCTATGCAGACGCTGATAAAAGCGGCATAACCTTTGGTGTAGAAGGCGAGCAGGTTAGAGCAATCATTAATGGAACCAAATAGAATGTATGGCTGAACCCGTGTTTTCCGTGGTCATTCCTGTGTACAATGAAGAAAAGCGTTTGCCAAAAAATATTGGGCAGATTACTAATTTTTTTAGTAGTGTTGATGTTCCAGTGGAGTTAATTTTAGTTAACGATGGCTCAACCGATGGTACAGCGGCCCTTTTGGGTGATTATGAAAAAAAATACGGGTGTCGTGTGCTAAGTTATGCCCAAAACCGTGGCAAGGGTTATGCGGTGCGCACGGGTGCTTTGGCTGCAACAGGGGAGTGGGTATTATTTTTTGATGTTGATTTGGCTACACCGCTTAAGACATTTAGCGAGTTAAAAGATACCCTGTCGCCAAACGATGCTGTGGTAATTGGAAGTCGACGCTTGGGGCAGTCACAAGTAAAGCGACCAGAATCATGGATGCGCAGCCTGCTTGGTCAAGCGTTTACTCGAATTTCCAATTTGTGGGTGCCAGGTGTAACCGATTTTACGTGTGGTTTTAAATGTTTTTCACGGACAGCAGTGCAGACAATTTTTTCACGCGCCCGTTTAGATCGTTGGGGATTTGACACTGAGCTATTGTATATTGCGCGTTTACAAAAATTAGCAATTCGGGAAATTCCGGTAGAGTGGTCGCATGACCAGGATTCGCGGGTGCGGGTTGGAAAAGCAGTGATACAAACTTTGGGTGAGTTAGCTACAATGTCGTGGCATCGACATCGGGGCCATTATCGATAAATTGTATGGAAGAGCAGGAATATCGTAAAATGGATGTACTTGAAACAGACCATTGGTGGTTTAAGGCTAAGCGCCAATTTTTGAGCGTGGTGTTGGCTAAGTACGCACCGGTTGGTAAGTTACGTGTGCTCGATGTTGGGTGTGGGACGGGTGCGGTGATGCGTTTTTTGCAAACAAAGGGGTATGATGTACATGGCGTAGACATGAGCCAAACCGCTTTGCAGTACTGTCGACAAAAAGGATTGCGTGTATCGTATGGTTTGGCCGACGCCATGCAATCTGCAGACGCTTTGTTTGATGTGGTTTTTGCTTTGGATGTCCTTGAACATTTAGATGATGCCGGTGCGGCTGTTCGTGAGATTAAACGCGTCCTAAAACCAGGTGGACTTTTGGTGGCCACAGTACCGGCCCACCAATTTTTATTTTCATATCATGACGTGGCCTTGCACCACAAGCGTCGTTACAACAAACAAACATTGCAAGACTTGATTAGTCCAGAGTTCCAAATTGAACGCATGACATGGATCCACACTGCGATTTTTCTTCCAGCACTGTTTATACGATTAGTAAAGAAAACGTTGGGTTTGCGAGATACGGTTTCAGACGTGGCTCAGTCTAATCCATTCGTGAATAGTGTGATGGGGGTTTGGTATGCGGTGGAGGTGGGAACTTTTAGATTTTTGGGACATTTGCCTTGGGGGTTGTCACTGTTAGTGGTGGCTAAAAAATAATATGAAACACTGGCGCACAACGATAGCTTTGGGTGCGACTGTGTTGGCATGGCTTTTTGCTGCCATAATTACTCTGGTGCAGTGGAGATCGATTCGCGATAATCAGTGCTTATTTTTGAACAACTGGCCTGGCTGTGCCCAGGTGCCGCATGTGTGGCAAGCGTTGGTGGTGGGCATAATTATGAGTTTACTGGCGATTGGTGGTTATGGCTTATGGCGTACTTGGTCTAAATCAGAAAGCGAGGTGCGGCCACGGTGGATAATTGGGCTTTGTTTAGTGATTGCGTTGGCTGGAAGTTTTTTGGTAGCTCCATTTACATCGGGGGATGTGCAGTTCTATTTTAGTGTGGGGCGGAGTGTGGCTGTAGGACAAAATCCATATGCTGAGCCTTGGCTTAGAACGATTCCACTGGTTGAGCCAGCTCAGATTTCGACTGAACAAGGGGTTATGTATGGCCCACTCATGGTACGTTTGTTTGCAAATTTTTATAATTGGTCCAATGGGCAACTGCTGTTGTTTATTGTGTATTGGAAAATTTTAATGTTGGTCGTGTGGGCAGCAGTGACCGTGGCGGTGTGGGCATTGGCGCGTTCACTGAGTGTGCAATCATCGCCACAAAAGATGAGTTTATTTTGGTTGGCCCAGCCACTCGTGCTGTGGGAATGGATTGGTAATGGGCACTTTGATGGTTTGTGGGTGCTGACAATTGTGGGGGCGTTTGCGGCGGCTCAAAAAAAGCGTTGGGGACTGGTAGCGGCGTTTTTGGCAATGGGGGTTTGGCTTAAGTTTATTCCGATTTTATTGGTTCCCTGGTTTGCTTTGTGGTGGTGGAGTGGGGTCACTCGCAGCCATTGGCAGCGTGGAGCTGGACAAGCAATACGGGCCATTGTTATTACTAGCGTAGTAACTTGGGTGTCGTGGTTTGGGCTATGGGCCGGCCCAGGTGTGTTTGCGGGGTTGGTGCGTCAGTCCAAATGGGCAGTTTCGAGTTTGTTTTCCACTGTGTATTACACGGTTTTTCCAATTGTGCAGCCCTGGCTCGGTGGCAAAGCTCATTTGCTTGTAACTAGTGTGGTCCAGGGCGGGTTGTTGGTTTTGGCTTTATATTTGCTCTATCCCTACTTGCGCGCGGCCTGGCAATTGGTGCATCAAAAACAACAGTGGCAATTGCTTGATTATATCCAAGCAGTATATGTGACATTGCTCGTCTATTTACTGGTTTGGCAAAAATCATTCTGGCCTTGGTACTTTGCGTGGCTTATCCCGTTTGGTTTAATTTTGACAATGTGCAAACCAGTCTCGCTTAATCGGACATTGCTTGGAGCTTTGAGTTTTGCGGGACTGCTTTTTTATGTACCTCAGCAATGGAATGG
Source organism: uncultured Gammaproteobacteria bacterium (assembly GCA_964418775.1). Taxonomy (GTDB): domain Bacteria; phylum Patescibacteriota; class Patescibacteriia; order Magasanikbacterales; family UBA922; genus 2-12-FULL-41-16. Next base: position 56,734 of record CAYQNA010000002.1, on the reverse strand, counting down.
GGGAGGAGTAGATATTTTGCCAATGGCCTATTTTGTAACATTGGGTATTATCGTCCCCCCTTTGTATTGGGTGTGGCAATGGCGTCAAAAAAAATATGACTTGGTTTAATCGTTTAATGATGATTGTGCGTAAAAAAACTCTACATGAGTTTGGGTTTGTGTATGTTGGTTCATTTTTAAATGGTCTGTCATTGTTTTTGCTGAATTTAGTTTTAGCTCGGAATTTGCCTCCAGAAGCCTTCGGTGCTTTTTCATTATCAGTCTTGGTGTTGGGTACTGTATCTGAACTCTCTGATTTTGGACTTAATAGCGGTTTGCTCCGTTTTGTGCCGTACTATGCGCGCTTACAACAGGATTCAAAACTCAAACAACTGGTTAAAACAGTGTGGTTGTGGCGTGTGTGGTTTTCGGTTGTTTTGACGTTTGGTGGTCTGGCACTGTCTCCGTTAATAGCACTAGTAATTTTCAATCAACCTGGGATTGTTGATTATGTGAGGTTTTCGTTCTGGGGGATTGGCGGGGTTGTGTTACTTGGTTTTGTAACAACGTATTTACAGGCCACACAGCGCTTTGTGCATACGTCTGTAGTTCAGGCATTAAAAGGTGTACTGCGGGTCGTGGTGGTTGGGGTGTTGCTGTGGTTTGGGGTTACTGACTTAATCGCGATTCTAACCGTGTACATTGGCGTGCCGTGGGTGTTACTTTTGGTCACGTACCAATTTTTACCAGCTCACTTTTGGCAAGTTAAAACTGAGCCCCAGGTTAAGCGGGAAATTAACCAGAATTTGGCCAGGTTTAGTTTTTGGCTAACGATCTGGTCCTTGTGTGCAATTATTTCGGCCCGAGTTGACCAAAGCTTAATTAGCCGTTTTTTGGGCCTAAAAGAGGTGGCTCTGTACGCAGCGGCTTTTCAATTTGTGTTTGTGTACTCATTGGGAATACAAGCCATGACCTCGGTTTTACTGCCAAAGATGAATGCGTTAACAAATCGAACTGAAGTTACGCAATTTGTCCGTCGCATTTGGCGTTACATTGTGCCAAGTGCAATAGCCCTGGCAGTGTTGATTTACCCCACTCAATTTTTGGTAAGTTGGTTTTTTGGCGGTGCGTATCAAGCTGCCATGCCCCTGTATTTGCTGCTTAGCTATAGCATGTTAATGACATTTGTAACAATTCCTGTTTCATTAATTATCACTGTGTATAATCGCACTGAACTCGTGGCGTTTTCTGGTGCAATCCAGTTGGTTTTGAACATTGTTCTATGTTATGCGCTAATACCACGGTTTGGCCTAATCGGCGCTGGCTTGGTGTTTTGTATTGGTATCGTAGTTTCGCAATTGTATAACGCAGGCTCGGCTATGTATTTACTTAAGAAAAAAGAGATTCCAAAGTTGTAGTATGCCAACAATAACTGCCCATTGTATTGTTAAAAACGAAGAAAATTTTGTTGGTTTTGCAATTGCTTCGGTTATCAATGCTGTGGACAAAGTTTTGGTGTATGACACTGGTTCAACTGATGCAACAGTTGAGATCATTGAAAAACTTGTTAAAAAATATCCGGAAAAGATACATTTTGAACAAAAAGGTCCGTGTAATAAAGAGCAGCACACTGTCTTGCGCCAAACAATGATTGCCGCAACCACCACGGACTGGTTTATGATTCTAGATGGGGATGAGATCTGGACTGAACGTGGGTTGACCGAGATGAAGGAGTGTATTACTCAGGAATCGGCGACTTGTTTGGTTGTGCCTTTTTACCTGTGTGTTGGTGATATTTTCCACCAGTATTATAGAACGGGTGATTTCACAATTTTGGGTCGTAGGGGCTTTTTCTCGCCGCGGGTGATTAGAAAACACAATGGAGTTCGGTGGCTGGGTGAGTATAATCAGGATGCCTTGGTGTTTGGTGATGGGGTATCAATACTAGGTAGTGGTACGCATTTTATGCAAGCGCGGTATTGGCATGTAAGTCACCTTAAACGGTCTAGTCAGGATCAGGATGATTATAGCTCGGGCGGGTCGCGACGCCGCAAGCAGCGGCTAACGTATTTCTGGATTGGACGCGCAATTGCCGAACCCGTACCGGAGGTATTTACATCTGAATTTAAACAAAAAAATAAAGTTACGGCTTGGGGTTCATTGGTTAATTTTGTGACATTGGGGTGGCGAAAATTATTTGGTTTATCATAGTATGACAAATATAAAAATTAAAGTCTTGGAATTGGTAGATTCGTTTGGGTATGCAGGTACACAGCGGACAGTAATCAACTTTTGTCGTAATTTGGACCGGCGTTTTTTTACTGTGCATGCTGCTGCGTTTAGCGAAGGTGGTCCGCGGGAGAAAGAGCTTCGTGAAATGGAAGTGCCATATGTGGTGGCGCATAATAATGCGTCTGTGGTGGCGGATTTGGTGTGTAAAGAAAAAATTCAAGTAGTTCACATTCACCGTTCTGGGCAGTATAACCAGTTTCAGTTCGAGTTGCTGCAAGCTATTAAAAAGGCTAGTCCAGAAATTGTGATTATCGAGACCAATGTTTTTGGTCGGTTTGACCCGCAGGCATTTCCCTTGATTGACTGTAGTTTGCAAGTTAGTCAGATGATGTTTAACGAGCGCTATGTAAAAGAAGCTGGACACGAGGATTTTACGAAGATGGGCGTGTTGCATTATCCAGTTGATGCGTCCACATTTGAGCGCAATCCGTTAACCCAGGCTGAAATTGCCAATTTTAAGGACAAGATTGGGGTTAAGAAAGGTGATTTTGTGATTGGTAAAATGGGACGGCCACATATTGCCAAGTGGAGCGATTTGTTACTCGACATGATGCCTTATTTGGTCACGATTGTGCCAAATGTTAAATTTATTATTCAGGCTATTCCAGTTTCGCGTCGAAATGTGGTCCTTAATTCATCGTACAAGGACCATGTTATCATGCTTGATGAGACGAGCGATGACCGCCAGGTGGCTTTGTTTTATGCAGCCTTAGATGTGTATGTGCACGCGTCAAAAATTGGCGAAGGTTTTGGTATGACTTTGGCCGAGGCTGGTTTGTTTGGTAAACCGGTCATCGTTAATTCCACGCCTACTCGCGATAACGCACAGTTGGAAGTAATTGACCATAACCAGACCGGGTTAATTGCCAACTATCCGCAAACATTTGCGCGTGCGGTGGCGTACTTGGCGCAAAATCCGGAGATAAAGCAGCGACTAGGCAGACAGGCAAGGGCTAAAATTACGAGCGTGTATAGTCCGGAACGGATTACACGGATGCTCGAAAAAATTATGATTACTAAACTACAGGCTCATGGAGTGGAAGTGAGCCCAGAGACTGTTGCGGCATATACTTCGGTTCATGTTTGGCCAAACCCAAGCGAGATAACTGCCTTTAAAGCTGAATATCAAAAACGTTTGCACGAGGAATTTGATCAGTTGACTGTTTATGAAAAGATTGTGAATATGGCTCGTGTGCCGCGTCGTTTTTACCGTAAGCTCATGGATTTTTGGCACGACAAACGGCACCCTAGTTTGTAATATGTCTTCTGCGCTTATTGGAAACACTGGTTTTGTTGGCAGTAATTTGGCAAGGCAGTTTGCCTTTGATCAGTATTTTAATTCGCAAAATAGTGATACGTTACGTGGTCAGAACTTTGATGTTTTGGTTTGTGCTGCGCCTTCTGCCGTAAAATGGCGTGCAAATCAAGAACCGGAGCAAGATTGGAATATGGTGTCTAATTTGATTGGCTGCTTATCTACGTGTACAGCTAAACTGTTTATTCAGATTTCAACAGTGGATGTGTACCCGCAGCCCTTTGGTGTGAATGAAGATACGCCTATTGATCCTGAACAAAATCATGCCTATGGACGCCATCGGTTTAAACTTGAGGAGTTTGAGCGGACTCATTTCCCGCGAACTATAATTGTGCGTTTGCCAGGTTTATTTGGACCGGGGCTGAAAAAGAATGTAATTTTTGATTTGTTGCATAACAATCAAATTGACGTAATCAACGAACAGAGCGTCTACCAATATTATAATTTGACACATTTGTGGTCCGACATTCAGACTGCGGCGCGACATGAGTTAACGACAATTAACTTGGCGACCGAACCAATTTTAACCAAAGACTTGGCTCGGGAATGTTTTGGTATCACTCTTGATAACAAAAGCACGGCACCTTCTGCGCATTACAATATGCTTAGCCAATATGCAGACTTATTTGGTGGACGTGGTGAATATTTGTATGATCGGGCTACAGTCTTGCGTGAAATTTCTGAATTTGTAAAAGATGTTAGGTCCATATGAAGATTGCAATTTCCAATATTGCCTGGGAACCAGCCGAAAATGAAGTGGTCTGGAAAATACTGCAAGAACGAGGGGTTGTTGGGTTAGAAGTGGCCCCGTCACTGGTTGGTCCGGAATTTGCCCAGAAAATTTCTGACTATGATTTGCAAGTAGTCGCGGCTCAAGCACTATTGTTTGGTCGATCTGATTTGGTTCTCTTTGGTTCCGAGGAGACGCGGGTTGCTCTGCTGGAGCACCTATGTAAAGTAGTCGATTTATTGCAGTCTCTAGGCGGTAGCGTGGCGATTTTTGGCTCTCCTAAAAATCGTTTGACGAATGGATTGCCACCAGAAGTTGCAGAGGGGATTGCGGTCGATTTTTTTCGCACCCTAGGTTATTATGCTGCGAAAAAGGGGATTGCGATTGCACTCGAACCTAATCCAGTAGGATATGGAGCCGATTTTGTAAACACCACTGCCGAAGCTGTTGCACTTGCTAAACTCGTTAATAGCCCGGGTTTTGTTGCTCACTTAGATGTCGGGTCTTTGATCATGAATGGTGAAGATCCCGTGCAAACGACGACGCTTGCATTGCCGTGGATAAAACATGTTCATGTGAGTGCGCCGTTACTCGCACCATTAGATGCGCAATACGAAGTAGTTCATCGGACAGTGGCCGAAGTTTTGCGCGCAAATAATTTTTCTGGTTGGGTTTCGGTTGAAATGAAAAAAGGCGATGCAGGTTCAAATATACCGACGATTTTGACCGCTCTTGACTTTGTACAATCAATATATGGATAATATGCCCGTTTTTCCGTCTGATTGGGAGGTTCCTACTTTTACGGTCCAGACTTTTGCCCCGCGTCGTAACCGGTATTGCGTGTGTGTGCCGGTAATTAATGAGGGTGAACGTATTCAGCGTCAGTTGGTCAAGATGAAGCCATGGGCTGAACAGTGCGACATTATTATCTGCGATGGTGGCAGTACTGATGGTTCGCTCTCAGCTGAGTTATTGAAAAATAGCGGGGTTCGTACACTGTTAACTAAGACAGGTCCTGGTAAACTTAGTGCGCAACTGCGCATGGGTTATGCGTTTGCTGTGAGCGAAGGGTACGAAGGTATTATTACGATTGATGGCAATGATAAAGATGACCCAGCTGCTTTTGGTGCTTTTATGCAAGCACTTGAAGCTGGTTTTGATTTGGTGCAAGGGTCGCGATTTATTCCTGGAGGTCAGGAAATAAACACACCGCCATATCGCAAATACGCAATTCGTCTGGTGCATGCGCCATTTATTTCACACTTGGCTGGGTTTCATTACACTGACACGACCAACGGTTTCAGAGCCTATTCACGGCGTTTTTTACTTGACGCGCGGGTTCGTCCATTCCGGTCTGTATTTGAAACATATGAGCTGTTGTTTTATTTGTCTGTGGCTGCGCCTCGACTTGGTTTCCGAACCACCGAAGTGCCTGTGTGTCGGGCTTACCCACCGGTCGGCAAGACCCCAACTAAAATTAAATTTTTCTCGGGAAATTGGAAAATTTTAAAGATTCTGGTAAGGTTGTCCCGTGGTGTTTATAACCCTTGATATGGCTACGCGGGCATACGACTACCTAATTATTGGGGCTGGTATATATGGACTATATGCGGCCAAAACCCTTCTAAAGCGTCACCCCCAGGCCCGAGTGGCGATTTTGGAATATGACCAAAAGCCATTTCAACGGTCCAGCTACATTAATCAGGCACGAGTGCACAACGGATATCACTACCCCCGTAGCTTTGCAACAGCGATTAAATCCATTCATTATTTTAATCGTTTTGTGGCTGATTTTGGATTTGCGATTAATAATGAATTTCAGCAAATTTACGCTGTGTCTGCGCGACATTCGCTTACCACTGCCGAACAATTTGTTAAATTCTGTGAGCGTGCTCAAGTGCCTTGTCGTCTTATCAGCGCGGGAGATTTTTTTGAAACAACATTAGTCGATAGTGCATTTGAGACTGTTGAATATGGGTTTGATGCGGATAAAATTAAAAATTTTTTGTTGGCAGCAGTCACTGATCGGCTTGATATTGTCTATAACTTTAGACTGGCAAGCGCAGAGGCGGTGGGAGATAATTACTGCATTGCCGATGAGTCAGGGGCCATGTATAGTGCCCCTTTTGTGCTAAATGCTACGTATGCCAGTGTGAACCAGGTAATTACTAAATTTGGGTTTGGGATGTTTAACATCAAGTATGAAATTGCCGAAGTGATTACCTGTACGGTGTCGGAAAAAATTCGCCAGGTCGGTTTAACTGTAATGGATGGCCCTTTTTTCTCCCTAATGCCATTTGGTCAAAGTGGGGATCATACACTAACTTCGGTCATGCATACGCCGCACAGCACTTCGCATGAATCCTTGCCTGTGTTTGCTTGTCAAAAGTTTAATCCAAATTGCACACCGGAACAACTGGATAATTGTAATCATTGTCCGGCACGGCCGCAGACGGCTTGGAACCATATGCGTCAAATGGCTAAAACATACTTGCATCCAGATATTACGTTAGAATACAAAAGTTCTTTATTTGCGGTTAAACCAATTTTAGCTGCATCCGAAGCTGATGATTCGCGTCCAACCGTGGTTAAGGTGTTTTCGGACAAACCAACTTTTATTTCGGTCTTATCAGGTAAAATTAATACGATTTACGACCTGGATGAATTTTTACCCTAGCCTATGCAAACTCTTAAAGAAAAAGCGTACATTTCGGTGGTGGTCTATGCGCATAATGCAGCGCAGGTTGTGGCCGACTCTTTACTCAAGATTGATCGGGTTTTTGCGGGTACGTTTGAGTCGTACGAAATTATTGTCGTTGATGACGCTAGTCGCGATGCTACTGCGGCCGAAGTCGCCGCAATTGCCCCAGAACTGCAGGGGCCTGTAACTTTAATTTCGATGTCCTGGCATCACCGTGAAGGCCTGGGGCTACTAGCTGGCGCAGACTTGGCTGTCGGTGATTTTATTTTTGAGTTCGAGAGCCCGGTGATTGATTATCCGCTCGAAGTAATTCACCAGGCCTACAAACAATTGGTGTCTGGCTATGATATGGTTAGTGCTACACCAACGCAGTCCCAACGCGCTTCTCGTTGGTTTTACGCCATGTTTAAGCGTTTTTCGCCATTGAGTTTGGATTTGAAAACCGAGTCATTCCGTGTCATTACCAGACGTTTGTATAATTCGGTATCACGTTCAAAAGAAAAAATTCGTTATGGTAAAGTGTTATACCGGTACGCTGGATATCCATACGCTACGATTAGCTATGCAGCCACTCAGCCCCGTTTAGCGTCACATAGCTTGGCTGAAAAAATTTCACTCGCCGTAGAGATTTTACTGACTTTTTCTAATCTTGGGCCAAATCTATCAATCATTGTGTCTTTGGTTTTTTTGGGAATCTCATTACTCATCGGCGTATATGCGGCCGTTGTTTGGCTCACGTTCCAGTCAGTCATTAGTGGCTGGACAACGCTGATGCTATTTTTGTCCGTAAGTTTTTCGGGTGTTTTCTTTGTGCTTGGCTTGATTGGTAAGTATTTGGCGATTATACTACTGGAAGTAAAAGAGCGCCCACCATATATGGTGCAGACAATTAAACGCCTTAAATAATTGTATGAAGCATCTCTTCGCTAAACTCAAGTCTCATCCGTGGTTGAGTATTGGCGTTGTCTACTTAATTTTGGGAGCCTGGTTAATCCCGGCTTACACATATCATTTGCAGACAGACGGGATTTCGTACATTGCGATTGCCGAGCGGTATATGCAAGGGGATTGGTACCGGGCAATTAATGCGTATTGGCCGCCCTTATTTTCGTGGCTTCTGGCGCCAGTGTTGTTGCTTATTGAAAACGCAGTGTTGGCAAGCAAAATCGTTTCTTTGGTCGTTGGTTTGTTTGTGATCGATGCAGTGCGTCGACTGGCTTTTGAGCTCGAGGTCAGGGGATATATACATACCTTAACCGTGGCAGCTGCGGCTTTGTTAGCTCTTTATTTTGCCGTCGCCGAACCAGGCCCCGACTTGTTGGTACTTGTGCCTTTGCTGTATTACTTGTATTTTGCTTTGCGTTTTTTGGCCACAAAAAAAAGGGTGTACGCTGTTTATTTAGGTTTGACAATGGTTGTGGCCTGTTTGGCTAAAAGTTTTTCTCTGCCTTTTTTGTTGGTTCATGGCGCAGTGATAATGGGGCTTTCTTTGTACCGAGAACCAGTTAAAAAGCCGGTGCTAATCGCTGCTGCAATGAGTTTGGGGATCATGGCTATGGGAATTGCCGTGTGGAGCGGTGTGCTGTATATAAAGTATGATTTTTTTACACTGGGAACATCGGGCGCTTATAATCAGGCCTTGGTTGGTCCGCAGTCACCAGGCCTAGCCACCGGGCATGTTTTTTATCACCGTTTAATTGCCCCCGCTGACCAAAGTGCCGTGAGTGTATGGGAAGACCCAAGCGGGCTATCGTTGCCAGCATGGAGTCCGTTTGCTTCGCGGGCGCATGCACTACATCAACTGGGCCTAATCAAACAGAGTATTTATAGCTCATTCTTAATTTACAGACGGTTTTCGATTTTTGCATTTGCGATTTTATTACTCTATATTTTGGCACCATTTAGTCGATTTGCAAGTGCTCGCCAGGGTCAGAGTGTGGTCGTGATTTTTGCTGCGCTCAGTATTTATAATGCGGGGTATGCATTGCTTTTTGTTGAGCAGCGGTACCTGTGGTTTAATTGGTTGTTGACATTGCTAATGGCTGGTGTTGTGTTGGTTTTGCTACAACGTGCCGGCTTGTTTAAGCGCTGGGCTGAATGGTGTTTAATGGTCGTTGTGCTTGGTTCGTTTGTGGCTGCACCGTCTAAATTAGCGTGGGAAAGTCGCTACACAGGCCGTGACGTGTATTTAGCTGCGGAGGAATTAAAAAAGGTTGGTGTACAAGGTGCGTTTGCGAGTAATTATTGCCCATCAATTAATCAGGCAGTTTTATCGGTAGCGTATTATACGGGCAATCAGTATTATGGTATGGTTGACCCGCAAGCAAACCCAGAAGGTGTTTTGGCTGCGCTTCGCGCTCAGCGAGTGGCGTATTATTTTGTTGGTTGTGATGAAGAAGTCAATATCCCGGGTGCGGTTGAGGTTGCGCCAGGCGCGTCAAAAAGTTTTAGAGTGTATATGTTGCTGTTATGAAATCACCTACTATTTCTGCCTGTTTAGTTGTTTTTAATGAAGAAAAAGTCATAGAACAGTGCTTAAAAAGCCTTGTAGAGTGGGTTGATGAAATTATTGTTGTTCACGATGGTCCGTGTAACGACAGGACGCTGGAAATTGCTCAACGCTACACGAGTCGAGTAATTGTTAGGCCGCACGGCGGAGCCTGCGAGTATCACCGGGCCTTCATTTTTCGCGAAGCCACAAGTGAGTGGATTTTAATGATTGATGCAGACGAATTTATTGACGAGCCTGGAGCGCAGAAGATTCAACAATTGATTACTGAGCCAGCTGTTGGTGGCTATGTACTGCTTTGGGAAATGTGGGATGGTAAAAAAGTAATTACGTTTACTGGGCTAGAGAAGCTTGCTTTGTTTCGTCGTGACTCAATTGCGTATGTTGGTGTCCTTCATGAGCCAGTACAAGTAGTTAAGGGTGAGGTGCGAAGAACGGACGTGACTTTGCATCATCGGCCAGCGTACAATAATCTGGCCTGGAGTTCATTTTTGCACAAAATGAAACGCTGGGCTCCTTTGCACGCCGCCGCTTTTTTTAGGGCCTCGAATGAAATTGACACCTTTAATACTTCACCAGAAAAGTGGCTAGCAAAAGCAGCCCGTATTCGCAGCTATTGGTGGCTGAACCTTATATGGTTACCGATTAAGACATTCTTGGGTCAGCTTAAAAATGATCTCTGGCGTTCCCCTTATGGCTGGCAAGTGGGCGCTCAGCAGTATGTTTACTATGTGTATTTGTGCTTGAAAATAGGCCAGATTAAGCGAAAATATAGAGCATAAAGTCGTATTGACTTTTTGCGTTCTCTATACCATAATACCAGAGATTTAAAGTCCTAAATTATTAAATAGTATGCAGATCACTCGAAACATTACGCCTGAATTTACTGATGAACGCGGTAGTATTACCAAAATTCTTGATGATGGTGAGACGATAATTAAAAGTGTGCTCATGATTACCTCTAAAGCCGGCAGCGTGAGAGCTAATCATTACCACAAAGAAGACGGACATCATGTGTACATGGTTTCGGGTAAGATGGAATATGTGGAGGCACCACTTGTGGATGGTCAGCCTGACTTGTCGCGTGAAACTCGTGTCGAGTTAGTTGCGGGCGATTTGGTTTTTTCTCCTCCAATGGTAGCTCACGCCATGCGTTTTATCGAGGACACAACCTGGGTAGTGTTGGCGCTTAAATCTCGTAGCCAAGAAAATTACGAACAGGACACGGTCCGTGTTAAGTTGGTCTAGATATGCAGTCTGAAAATTTGGTTACAGAAAGTACTAATTGTCGTGTTTGCAAAAGCGCACGTTTAAAAAAAGTTTTGTCATTGGGAAAAACTCCACCAGCTAACTCTTTTTTGAAAAAAGAACAGCTAGACCAGCCTGAGCCTTGGTTTCCACTTGAATTAGTTTTCTGTGAAGATTGTTCGTTTGTGCAGTTGGCGCACGTGGTGTCGCCGGATTTGTTGTTTGCCAACTATGTGTATGTTTCGTCAACTTCGCCAGTGTTTGTGGCCCATTTTCAGGAATTTGCCGCACAAATGACCACTCGTTTCGGTTTGAATGCTAATTCCTTGGTGGTTGATATTGGTAGTAACGATGGGATTTTGTTGCGTCCGTACCAAGAAAACGGCATTCGTGTGATGGGCGTAGACCCGGCTGCAAATATTGCCGCCATGGCCACTGCCAGCGGAATTGAAACTAAACCAGCTTATTTTGGTCCTGAAGTTGCCGAGGAAATTAAACGTGACAAAGGCCAGGCAACACTAATGACTGCGACCAGTGTTTTTCCACACATTGACGACCTTGACAATATTGTTGCTGGGGTTAAGGCATTATTGGCCGACGATGGCGTGTTTGTGATCGAGGCGTACTACCTGGTTGACTTGATTGAGAAAAATTTGTTTGACACTATTTATCACGAACACTTGTCCTACTTTACGGTTAAGACAATCAGCACATTGTTTGCCCGTTTGGGTATGCAGGTGTTTGATGTGGAAAAAACCGATACCCATGGCGGTTCAATTCGGGTGTTTGTGCAAAAAGTAGGTGGCCGCCACGCGGTTTCGCCAGCTGTGGCCGAATTCATCGCCAACGAAGAAGTGAAGAAAATTCACGCCATCGACACCTTGCTGGCGTTTGAAGCTAAGATTAGTGAAAACAAGCTTCGTCTTAAAGCCTTGCTTCAAGACCTTAAATCTCAGGGTAAGCGTATTGTTGCCTATGGTGCTCCAGCAAAGGGCAATACACTACTTAATTATTTTGAGATTGGTACTGAAACAGTTGATTATATTGTCGATGACAGCCCTCTTAAACAGGGCCTGTACGCGCCAGGCACGCACATTCCGGTTATGTCCTCACAGCACTTACAAGAAGTGCCTCCGGACTTTATTTTGATTTTGGCTTGGAACTTTGCCGAGTCAATTATGAAGCGCTGTGCACCATTTGCGCGATTTATTGTGCCAGTGCCGTTTGCTCAAGTAGTTAACAGCATTGTCGAGGAAGATTTAGAAATAATTGCTGAGGGTATTAAGGACAGTGCTGCTCAATTAGCTGGTAAAACCGTGTTTATTACAGGTGGTTCTGGTTTTTTGGGCAGTTATTTTATTGCTACGATTGACCTGTTGAATCGCAAATATTTGTCCGCACCATGTAAGGTAATTTCCGCCGACAATCATATTGTTGGCAAGAAGGAGAATCTGCTTAAAGAAATCTTTAGCGATCATGTTACCTTTATCGAGCACAATGTTTGCAACCCAATTACGATTAATGAGCCGCTAGACTATATTATCTCGGCCGCAGGGGTGGCTTCGCCAGTGTATTATAAAAAGTATCCAATTGAGACAATTGAGGGGACTATTTTTGGACTCAAAAATGCCCTTGAGTTGGCCCGTGACAAAAATGTTAAAAGTATTTTGTTCTTTAGTTCGAGTGAAATTTATGGTGACCCGGCGCCTCACGCCGTTCCAACACCAGAAACATACAAAGGAAATGTGTCGTCAATTGGGCCGCGTTCATGCTACGACGAATCTAAACGTCTGGGTGAGACATTGGCCATGGCCTATTTCCAAGTTCATAATGTACCGGTTAAAGCGGTGCGTCCGTTTAATGTGTATGGTCCGGGTATGAGCGCCAAGGATTACCGGGTTGTGCCGACTTTTTTGAGTCAGGGTATCGAAGGTAAGCCGTTGACTGTTCATGACAAGGGTAATCAGACGCGAACATTCTGCTATGTGACCGATGCCATGACGGGTTTTTTCAAAGTTCTATTGTCCGAACAAAATGGCGAAATCTTCAACGTTGGCAATGACAATGATGAGATTAACATGAAGACCTTGGGCGACATGGTGGCGCGTGAAGTTTTGGACCGTCCAGTTGAGGTAAATTTGGTGCAGTATCCTGATAACTATCCTCAGGATGAACCAAATCGCCGCTGCCCAGATTTGACAAAAATAAAAACTCGATTAGCCTATACACCACAAATTGATGTTAAGACTGGCTTGCGCCGCTCGTATCGTTGGATGAAAAGTGTGATGGAATAGGTATGGAAGCACTTCGATTTGGCTTGGTAGGCTTTGGCCATTTTGGTAAACACTATGCACGTTTGCTTGGGGCTATGTCCGGAGTCGAGTTGGTGGCTGTAGCCAACCGTTCAACAGAAATGTTTGAGCTGAATCGTCAGTATTTATCGACACAAACAATTCAAACCGTAGATGCAGTTGAAGTAATCAATAACCCTACTATTGATTGCCTTATTGTGGCTACCCCACCCTCCACACATGTGTCGTTAATCAAATCAGCCCTGCAGGCTGGGAAGCATGTACTCGTCGAAAAGCCAATGGTTTTGGATTTGGCCGAAGCCGCGACATTGGTGCCATGGATTGGTCAATCCACGGTCATGGTTGCGTTTCAGTACGTGTACAATGATTATATCCGTGCTCTAAAGGAATTAATTAAATCTGACCGGCTAGGTAAAGTGTCATACGTATTGGCACAAAACTGGTATTTTGGACCATTGCGTCGGGATATTGGTAGTTTTGCGGATGCCGCCGGTCATGAATTGTCAATGATCGAGTATTTATTTAGTCCCGGAGCAATTAAAAAAAGTTCGTATCAGTCGTTTTCTATTGCCACGCCAGGGGTGGATGATTTTTCAACGGCTACTATCGAGTATGTAAATGGCTTACGTGCCCATGTCACTGCTTCGTGGTTTGTGCCTGAAAAATCTCGCCAAATGATTGTAGTCGGGGACAAGAGCGTGGCCGTTTTTAATGACACAGCGCCAACTGATAAGCTAAAGCTGTACGATCGGCCATACCCAACCACAACCATGGAGCATTCGTCTGATTTTATGAAGGAATTAGCGGCGATTCCGCCCGAAGTGGTGTCGGTACAGGGGGGCGAACCACTCCAAAACCAACTGGAACATTTTGTGGACTGTGTGCGTTCTGGTCAGAAGCCGGAAACAGGCTTTGGGTTTGGACAAAAAATTGTAGCCCAAATGGAGGCAATCCAGCAAAGGGCTTAATCGTAAAGACAGATTGATTATTTTTTTGGTTTATGATAGGATGTGGCTAGAGAAAAGCGATTTTTTTTGCTAAAATTACGGTATTTTTATGAAGGTGGCTTTGGTTAGAGGAGCTTCTCTGAACGAATGGGAGGGTAAACTGTGGGAGGGGTTACCAGTTGGGGTTAAGGTCGTTGGTTTTTGTAGTGGTCGCAATTCGTTTTCGACTGCGAATTTGAGATATCCGATTACGCATTTGCCATGCAGTAGTGACTCGCGCCTCAATGCGGCACGCCTTTTTTATACGCAAGGTGTGGTTCAAAAAATGAGTGGTTTGGAATCTGCACTGACTGATTTTTCGATTGCGCACACAGCGGAAATTTCGTACTTCATGACCAATCAGGCGGTGCGCGCGAAAAAAATGAACCCAAATTTAAAAGTAGTGACTACGGTGTGGGACAATTCTTTTGGACGTTACGAGTATAATTACTGGCCCGGTTTAGCTGTCTCGCCAAAATACTGGCGTACGAAAATTGCCAAGTTAATAGCGGAAAATAAAGCTGGAGTGGATTTATTTTTGCCAGTTAGTGAGAGTGCCCGCGCCTTGCTTTTAAGTTATGGAGTTGACGAGAGTAAGATTGAAATCCTCACACCTGGTGTGGTTATGCCAGATGCAAGCGACCAGTCACTGAGTGAATTGGCTGGATTGTCTACCGAAGTGATTCGCGGCCGTGCAGTGTACATGATGGTTTGCCGTTTAGTTAAGGAAAAGGGGATTTATGATGTGTTGTATGCGTGGCAGGCTTTTGTGCGTACAAATCCCCAAGCTTTGTTGTTGGTAATTGGCAACGGCCCGGAAAAAGCCAATTGGCAGCGTCTCATGAATGAACTTGGGTTGCATGATAGTGTGGTGATGATCGACCGTTTACCAAATCAAACCGTAAGACAGATGTACAAACACGCCCGCGCTTTGATTTTGGGCAGTGTGCCAACGTCGGTTTGGCAAGAACAGTTTGGCTATGTGCTGACCGAGGCGATCATGAATAATTGTCCAGTGATCAGTACACACTCGGGTGCAATTCCCGAAGTTGTTGGCGATGCGGGAATTTTGGTATCGCCCGGCAGTCCGTTGGAATTAGCTGAAGCGCTGCAAGCGATGCAAACCGAAAGTGTGTATCAAAAATTGCAGCAGAATTGCGCAGCAGCCCAGGTTAGGTTTAGTAGTAAATTGTTCCAACAAAAATTAGTTCAAATATATCAGCGACTGACTGTATGATTTCTTTGTGGTGCCCAATGTGCAAATGTGAAATGACGTCAATGCCAACTGAATGGCGTTGTTCGCGTTGCTCATTTAGTTTGGTTTTGCGCGAAGGTGTATGGGTTGACCAAGCTGTCGTACAAGAAAAAGACAAAGACTACTACGATACTATTTATCATGATGAACATGGCCAAAAATGGTTCCAGGGTTTGAATCGTCAAAGTATTTTTAAAAAGATTTTGGAAACAATTAGTTTGGCATATCGCCGTGAACGGTTTTTTCGCCGTCATTTAAAGGGCACCAATCAAACAATTTTGGACTTGGCGTGCGGAGCAGGGCGCGATTATTTTACTAAATACGGGTATGTAGTCGGCGTTGATTTGTCGCACGATGCCTTAAAGATTGCCAAAGATCGGTACCAGTTGACTATCCAGAGCGGTGTCATGCGCTTGCCTTTTGCGGATAACACGTTTGATTATGTGGTTAGCTCAGATTTTTTGGGCCACGTGCGCAACGTAGACAAGGACGCTTTGCAACAAGAGATTCGTCGCGTGATGAAACCCGCCGGGCGTACAATTCATGTAATTGAAACAGACAGTAATAATATTTTTTTCCGCTTTGCGCATCGCTATCCGGATTTATTTCAAGAATATTTGGTTGAAAAGATTGGTGGCCATGTGGGCTTGGAGCTTCCTACTGACTGTGTGGCGCGCTGGGAGAAGAATGGGTTTGTTTTGCCGGTGGTAAAAAAAATCTGGGGTGTGATTTGGCCTGTTCAATATTATATTGATTTATTTGATGGTAAATACAAGGAAAAATCTCGGGCAATCCGTGTAATTGTGGCTGCAGCCAAAGTTTTGAGCCGCGTTAAGGTAGTACAGGTGGCAGTAAATATTATTTTGAATCCAATTAATTCAATCGTTGAGTCGTTAACTCCGCTTAATCGCGGTCAGGGTCTGATGATTGTGGGTACGAAAAATCATGCGGCTGCGGAAAAATCAGAATTTACTTATAATTTTTCCACTGAGCCAACCGGGACGCACATGCTCTTGGTGGATGCGATTAAACCACAGTCAACCGTGCTCGATGTGGGCTGTGCAAGTGGATATTTAGGTCATTGGGTACACCTGCGCCAGCACGCTAAAGTGTGGGGGATTGAGTCAATGCCAGCGGTGGCCGAGGTCGCGCAGGCCCAGGGGTATGAGAATGTGTTTGTTGGTGATGTGGAAAAAGTGTTGGCTAATAATGTTTTGGCTGGTAAAACATTTGACCATATTTTGCTTGGTGATGTGCTTGAGCATTTGCTCGACCCTGCCGAAATACTTCGTCAATTGCGTCCACTCTTAAAACCAGAGGGCACGTTTGTAATTTCTCTGCCTAATGTGGCACACTATTCAGTTCGCTTGGGTTTGCTGCGTGGTAATTGGACTATGACTGACACTGGCATTCTTGACCGTACGCACGTGCATTTTTACACCCAAAAAACAGCGTGCGAATTATTGGAGAGTGTTGGTTTGCAGGTACAGAGTGTGCGTCCGCGCGGTGACATTGAACGCTGGGCCCAGCAGCTGGGTCTAGGAAAAACTGGCCAATGGATTTTGCAGAAATATCCAGGTTGGTGGGCAGTACAAAATGTGTTTGTTGCTAAAAAATTATGAAAAAACTACTCTTCACTGTAATAAAGGCGTTGCGGGCCTGCCTACCAGCTGCTTTTTTTATTAGTACGTATTTGGCTTTGGTTAACAGTCGCTATATTAAGTCAGTGTTACACCGTTTGCTTCTGACTATTATTCCAGAAAAAATAAGTTTGCCCTGGGGTACTTTGAATCTAAACACCACTGATCCGGTAATTTCTACGGCGCTTTTGTTTAATGTCTATGAGCCGTATGCCACTAAGATTTTTTTGCATCATTTACGTCCTGGAATGACGGTTATTGATGTGGGAGCAAATATCGGTTACTACTCAGTTTTGGCCGCTTCCGTGGTTGGGTCAACTGGCCAGATTTACGCTTTTGAACCTGATCCAGAAAATTTTGCGCTGCTCCAGCAAAATGCTCAAACCAACAGCATGCCCCAAATAAAGCCAGTTGCTGCTGCTCTCTCTGAGCAAACCGGTAAATCCACTTTGTATTTATCGCCTGATAATAAAGGGGATCATCGCATTGTCTCGGAACTTAAAGAAGACCGCAAGGGTGTGGTGATTGATACATGGCGCTTTGATGAATTTGCCAAACACAATAACATTAACAATGTTAATCTTATTAAGATTGATGTTCAGGGGGCCGAAAATTTTGTCCTAAAAGGCATGGAGCAAACGCTACAAGGTTCGCATAGTTTAGTTTTATTTTTGGAATATTGGCCCGCAGGGCTTGCCGCCACTATGCCTAGACCTACAGATTTAATTGAACGTTTGTGGAATTCGGGATTTGTGATTTATGAGATTAGTGAAAAAGACGAGGCTTTGATTTTGGTTGATAAAAAATGGCCTTCGTTGGAATCTTACACAGATCGCACATATCTCAATCTATTGTGTTATAAATTGTAAGTATGATTCGCGCATCACTGATAATTCCAACATATAATGAGGCAGAAAATTTGCCACTTTTAGTTGCAGAAATTGAACAGGCGATTGACCGGTCGTGGTTGGATTTGGAGTATATTGTGGTTGACGACAATTCGCCAGACGGTACGGGCAACGTGGCTGATGAATTAGGTCGGCAGTATCCAGTAAAAGTGCTACACCGTGCCGGTAAGCAGGGGCTTGGTTCAGCCGTGCGAGCTGGTTTTGCTGCCTCTGACCGTCCGTATTTAGCAGTCATGGACGCAGACTTGAGTCATGACCCAACTATTTTGCCACAGTTGTTTAAGGATTTAGAGACAGTGGAAATTGCGATTGGCAGTCGTTTTGCCGAAGGTAGTAGTGTAGAGAATTGGCAACTTGGTCGTAAATTATTATCACAAACCGGTGTCGCGCTCGCACGTCGTTTGACTGGCGTTCAGGACCCGCTCAGCGGCTATTTTGTGTTCCGTCGTAGCGTAATTGAAGGTGTAAATTTGAACACAGTTGGATACAAAATTTTATTGGAAATTTTGGTAAAGGGTCATTATTCGCGCACGGCCGAACGGGCTTTTTTGTTTCGCATGCGCCGTCATAGTTCTTCAAAATTAAATTTGACTGAGTACTGGTTTTTTGCCAAACAATTATTGACCTATGGGGCACTTAAGGCTGGGCGTCATGCCTGGGTTAATTGGCCTGTGTTGGCTGTCTTTGTACTGGTGGCTGCGGTTGCATTGGCAACTTCGGCCAGTCAGTCCATGTGGCTCGACGAAGGACTTAGTCGTAAATTTGCGCAGGGTTCAGTTAGCTCGATTGTTCACCTGGCACAGAGCGTGGATTTGCACCCGCCTTTGTACTATTTATTTTTGCATGCGATTGGTCCACTTAGCGATTTTGGAGTAGTTGCCCTGCGCAGTTGGAGCACGGTCTGGTATACGCTGTTTTTGTGGGTTATTTATAAAAGAGCAATTGCCCTGCATACTCAGGAAAAGTGGCAGCGAAGCCTGGTACTACTGGCTGCCAGTATTGTACCGTTCGGTATATTCTATGCCAGTGAATTGCGTTCATATATGGCCATTGTTTTGGTGAGTGCTTTGCAGTTCTATGCATTTGCTGATTTGGTAAAAAAGGATTCGTCTCGAACACGTTATGATAAGTGGCGGTATGGTCTTTATTCTTTACTTGCACTGTGGTTATTTTATCCGTGTGCATTTTTAATGGTCGCGCAGTGTCTGTATGTTGTTTTTAGACAGCGTTCGGCTTGGTGGCGCTGCTTCTGGCCATGGCTGATTGTAACAATTTTGTATAGTCCGTGGTTGTTTAGTGTGGTACTGCACCGTGCAGGGGAACAGCCCACTCATTTTTTGTCTATTCCGTGGTGGCAGATCCCCGCCATTATTGCGGCTGGTTTTGCTGGTGGCCGCGTATCAGTGACTGACTTGAATCACGTGCATCAATATTGGCCAACGGCAATTAGTTTGTTTAGTTTCGCCATCGGCTTGACCGGACTGTGGCAATGGTGGAAAACCGATCGTCGCAACCAGGTTATGGAAATTTTGTGGTGGCAAATACTTGTAACCATAGCAGTCTGTCTTGGTATCTCGGCCACACGGTTTTCTATTTTTGACCCGCGTTATTACACGCCGTTGTTTCCGTTATATGTGATTCTCTTGGTTAACAGTATTCAATATCTATGGAATAAAAAAACTCGTTTGGGTCTTGTAGCGACTGTGATTGTAATTAGCTGCAGTTTAATTATTAATGGTTTGTACTGGTTTAATCCATGGTATGCACGCGAACCATGGAAAACCGTAGTGCCTCAGGTGGAAGCAGAATTACAAGTGACTGACGCGGTTATGTTTATTGGGGACTTACAGCCGCCACCAACCTACACCGCTTACCAAACTAAGCCAGTAAAGATTATTAGCACCTGGCCTGATGATTTGGTTGATGCAACCGATTATGTTGCGATTGGTGCGCACATGCGTGCTGAATTGGCCGGTGTACGGCGGGTGTGGTTTTCACAGTTTTTAGAATGGCAAAAAGATCCGCAAGGCAAAACCAGAGAGATTTTGGGACAAGAGGGTTTTGTGCGCGGAAAAACAATTGGTTTTTTCAAAGTCCAATTTGATTTGTATGAACGCCGCTAAACCGCGCGTACCAGTGTCGGTAATTGTGGTGAACTGGAAAACGCCAGATTTAACGTGCAAGGCTTTGGCTGCGTTATACAACTCTACCGTTGCCCCTGAGCAAATAATTATGGTTGATAATGCTTCGGGTGATGAAACGGTCGAGCGCGTGCAGCGTGAATTTCCTGAGGTTATTATTTTAGAAAATCAAGAAAATGTCGGATTTGCTAAAGCGAATAATCAAGCAATTCGTACGGTTGTAAATCAGCCATTTGTGTGGCTTTTGAATAGCGACACAGAAACCGGCGCCAAAAGTTTGGCTCAATTGGTTGAACATATATCGGCTAATCCTCGGGTTGGTGCAGTCGGGCCGCAGCTTGTGTACCCAACGCGCGCATGGCAATCGGTAGGTGGATTTTTTCCAACACCTATAAATGTTTTGTATTATTTAATTCCGTTTACGTGGTTTTTGCCGGCGGCGTGGCGTCGTCGTTTGCATAGCCTTGCCCTATATCCACAACCGATTCCAGAGACTGGTTTAGTGCTTGATTATGTGACTGGGGCGGCCGTACTGTTGCGTCGCGCTGCGCTCGACAAAGTCGGTTTGCTTGCCGAAGAATACTTTATGTATTTCGAGGAAACTGATTTGTGTTGGCGTTTGGGTCAGGCTGGTTGGGAGTGCCACGTAATTTCGACTGACCCAGTTATGCATGTGTATGGCGGCAGTTACAAAACTGCGTTTGATCCACGCCGTTTGCGCCGCATGCTTGATAGTTTGTGGTTGTTTGTAAATAAAAATTATCGCGGCCCACGTCGTTCGGTAATTGCGGCTGAAGTGAAAATCCTCGGACCGCTGAGTTTGCTTCTCAAGCGCCTGAAAAATATTGTATGATTTCGCTCATTGCCACGGTCCGCAACGAAAAAAACTCCATTGCCAGTTGGTGGTATAGTTTGTCATTGCAAAAACGTCAGCCTGATGAGTGGGTAATTGTTGACGGTGGTTCAACCGATGGCACGTGGGAATGGCTACAGGAGACGGCGGCTCAGATCCCAAATTTGGTGGTCAAGCAAGTGTCCGGTAATATTGCGACCGGGCGCAACGCGGCGATTGCTGTGGCCAAGGGTGACATTATCGTGGTTACAGATGCAGGCTGTACGTATGCGCCAGAATGGTTGGCGGAAATTGTGCGTCCAATCGAGTTTGGCGAAGGGGATTGGTCTGCAACGGCGTTTGGGCCAGGCCTCGCGAGCGCAACGTGGTTACAGACCATGATTGCGGCCCTTACTACACCGTCAGCGCCTGAGTTCGAGATTGATTGGTTGCCATCGAGTCGTTCGGTTGCCTTCCGCCAAACCCTATGGCATACTGTTCAGGGCTACCCAACGTGGTTGCCATTCTGTGAAGACGTGCTTTTTGACCGTGCTTTGGCCAAAGTTGGCAAACTCGCACTCGTGCGTCAACCGCTCGTATTTTGGCGGCCACGCCCTACAATTCAAGCCTATTTAAAACAGGTCTTTAATTACACTCGCAGCGAAGGTCATGCGGGTCTTAACTGGTGGCGACAAGCAGCACGCTTTGTCGCTTACACTGCGTTTATTGTGATTGCTTGTGTGGGCCCAGTGTGGTCAATCCCATTTCTGTATTTGGCAGGCTTAGACTATGTGCAAAAGTACGCGCTCCGTTGGTTTCGATTTACGGAAAAGCAGGGTTACGCGGTTCGTCTGTCTAGTGTAGTTCCGCTGGCGCTCTTACTCATTGCTGGTGACTTGGCCAAAATGGCCGGCTGGTTATTTGGTAAATTTGAACTCTTCACCGGGCGTATTCATAAGCCGTTATGAAGCTCTCAATCGTTATTGTAAATTGGAAAACCAAAGAATTGACCGCAGCCGCGATTGCCTCGGTTTTTGAGCAAACCAAAGCACTACTGTTTGAAGTAATTTTAATTGATAATAATTCAGCCGACGGTAGTGTGGAAGCATTGCGCTCACAATTCCCACAAATTATAATTGTAGAAAATGCCACCAATCTTGGGTTTGGCAAGGCTAATAACCAGGGTATGCGTTTGGCTAAAGGCCAATATATCATGTTATTGAATAGTGACACGGTCGTCCTTGATCGTGCGCTCGAAAAAATGGTGGCGTATCTGGAGGAGCATTCCGATGTTATGATGATTGGCCCAAAAGTTTTGAACGCAGACCATACATTCCAGCATGCTTGCCGCCGCATGTTGCCAACACCATTATCATCGTTTTATCATTTGTTTGGGCTCGTAAAAATATTCCGTAAGAGTGCCCGAGTGAATGCATACAAAGGCTATAATCGTGAGCCTAATGTAACAGAGCCAGTGGAGGCTTTGTCTGGCGCGGCCATGATGTTCCGTCGGGAAGTATTTGAAGCGACCGGTGGTTTTGATGAGCGTTTCTTCATGTATGGTGAGGACTTGGATTTTTCTAAACAAGTCTTTGACCGTGGTTGGAAAACAATGTTTGTGCACACTGCTGAAATTATTCACTATGGTGGGGCTAGCTCCAAAAAACGCCGCACAAAATCAATCGTTAATTTTTACGACGCCATGTGGTTGTATTATGATAAGCACTGGGGGACAAAGCACAACGTATTTTTGAAAGCAGCTGTTTGGTCTGGTATTAAAACTCGTTTGGGTTTAGCGTTGCTCCAAAACATTTGTAAACCAAAAAACTGATATGAAGACTATTGTCGTCACAGGCGGTGCGGGATTTGTGGGTTCACATTTGTGCGAGCGATTGTTAGCCGAGGGGAACCGTGTAATTTGTATTGATAATTTTTTAACTGGAAGCCCTGATAACGTGACTCATTTGCAGTCAGATTCAAACTTTACATTGCTCAAGCACGACATCATTGAACCAGTGGAAATTAAAGAAACTGTTCATGAAATCTATAATTTGGCTTGCCCAGCTTCACCTGTGCACTATCAAAGCAGCGCGATTGAGACAATTAAAGTAAACACGATTGGCATGATTAATATGCTGGAATTAGCCCGGAAACATGGCGCTACAATTTTACAAGCCTCAACCAGCGAGATATACGGTGATCCGGAAGTGCATCCGCAAGTAGAGGAATACCGCGGCAATGTAAATCCAATTGGTCCACGCGCATGTTATGATGAGGGTAAACGCGTGGCCGAGACCTTATGCTTTGACTATCGCCGGACCTATGGTTTAAAAATCAAGGTGGTTCGGATTTTTAACACATATGGATCACGTATGGCGCTAAATGATGGGCGGGTGGTTTCGAATTTTATTGTGCAGGCATTGCGAGGCGAACCAATTACGCTATATGGAAAAGGTAATCAAACGCGTAGTTTCTGCTACGTAGCTGACCTCGTAGATGGAATTGTAAAGATGATGGCCACTGAACAAGATATAACTGGCCCAGTAAATCTGGGTAATCCAGATGAATACAAGGTTAAAAAATTAGCTAAAACAGTAATTAATTTAACTGGTTCAAAGAGTGGGATTGTGTATCGCGATTTACCCCAGGACGATCCGGTGCGTCGCAAGCCGGATATTCGCAAGGCGCGCAAGTCACTAGGTTGGTACCCGCAAGTTGATTTGGAGACTGGTCTAAGCACCACGATTGAATATTTTAAAACAAAAGTATGAACATTCTATATATTGGTGGGGGATTTGTAGGGGCTTGTTCTGCGGCCGTATCAGCTGATTCCGGGCATCAAGTGCTTGTATTTGACGTTGACAAAGAAAAAGTCCGCAAGCTTGGGAGTGGCGACCGGGATACGATCAAGTCGTGTCTACACGAAGAGGGTCTGGCCGAGCTCTTGATTCGTAACCAGTCACGTATTACATTTAGCACTGAAATTGGCGATGTCGCTGCTTTTTGCGAGAGTGTGGATGCGGTGTTTATGTGTTTGCCAACGCCTGAAAAAGCTGGCGCCGAGGGCGAGTCTGATTTGTCGTACTATCAGGCGGCCGTAAAAACAATTGGTCCGTTGTTGGCCGCACGAAATGGCGGCGCACAATCACGGCGTTTGGTCATCATCAATAAAAGCACAGTGCCAATTCGCATGATTGATTACACGGCCGAATGGTTTGCGGCCGAGGGTGTACAAAATTTTGGGATTGTCGCTAATCCAGAATTTTTGGTCGAAGGCAAGGCAGTACAAGACTCAATTCACCCAGACCGCGTGGTCGTTGGCGCGAATTCAGCCGAGGACTTTGCAATCATGCGTCAGTTGTACCAGCGTTTTTGTGATGTTCCAAGTATTACTTACATTGAAGTAAATCCATACGAAGCGGCTTGTGGTAAGCTCCTCGCAAACTTTTTACTCTTCAATAAAGTCGTGACTACGTTTGATGTAGTTGGACGCACGTGCGAATATTTTGACAAAGTTGGCTATGAGTCGGTGCGCAAAATTTTGGTGGCTGACCCGCGCATTGGTAGTTGGGGTTTGTATGATAGTTTGTTTGCGGGCGGTAGTTGTTTTATCAAAGACGCAGCCTCGCTCGCGCACCAATTGGAGCAAGCCGGTACACACGCTCATTTGGTCCGCAGTATTTTGGAAGCCAATGTTTTTCAACGTGACCACTTTTTTGGTCGTGCTGAAACCGAAGCCCACATGGAGTGGGCGGGTAAGTCGGTTGCCGTACTGGGGGTGGCGTTTAAGCAGGACACGAATGATATCCGCAATTCAGGGGTAATTGGAATTGTCCAGCAATTACTGGGTGCTGGTGCAGCTGAGGTCAAAGTCTATGACCCGGCGGCCATGACGGAATGCGCACGCTACTTTGATGCTGCTAAAAATCCGTTGTACGGCAAAATTACGTACACCAAAAACGAGGCCGAAGCACTACAAGGTACACAGGCCGTTGTGATTGGTACTGATTGGCCACAGTTTAAAAACTTGGCCGAAACAATTGCGGCAACGGTATCGGCTCCATTCTTAATTATGGATGGACGTCGTATTTTGCAACACCAATATTCGGCCTTGTGCAAAAAAGGATACAGCATCATTGCTGTCGGCTCGCCATTTTTAGCCGGCGAAACAAATATCTAATGTATGCGTTACTTAGTAACTGGCGGAGCTGGTTTTATTGGTACAAACTTAGTTACCGAACTTATTAAACAAGGCAACAGTGTGGTGGTGCTGGATAATTATGCAGGTGGCCGTCAGACTGATCGGGTAGTGGCTGGGGTTGAATATGTTGAAGGCGATATCCGTGATGCGTCTGTGCTTGACCGTGTGTGCGCGGGTGCAGATGGTATTTTTCATTTGGCTGCTTTGCCTCGTGTGAGCTATTCGGTTGAACAGCCTTGGGAAGTGCACGATGTAAATGTAAATGGCACACTTCAGGTTTTGTTGGCGGCCAAACGACATCACGTTAAACGAGTTGTGCTGGCGTCTACTGCCGCCACCTATGGTGAACAAACAACCTTCCCGCTCGTTGAGGATACAATGGTCAGAAATCCAATCAGTCCCTATGGTTTGCATAAACTTGTGGGGGAACATTACGTCCGTTTGTTCAGCGAATTGTACGGAGTAGAGGGGGTCAGTTTAATTTATTTCAATGTCTACGGTCCGCATTTTGACCCAAATGGTCCGTATGCGTTAGTGGTTGGTAAATTTTTGCAGCAGGCCAAAGAAGGCCAACCGTTGACCGTGTGCGGTGATGGCGAATATTATCGTGATTATATTCACGTATCAGACGTAGTGGCCGCAAACTTGGCAGCGATGACCAGCCCTACTGTGGGTAAAGGCGAGGTAATAAATATTGGCACCAACAATCCACAATCAGTAAATCAATTAGTTGCGATTATCGATCGCCCCGTAGTCAAAATTCCTGAACGCCCTGGGGATGGCCGTTATTTTACGGCTGATATCAGCAAAGCCAAACGTTTGTTGGGTTGGGAACCAACCATTCAAATTGCCGAAGGTATTAATGCTATGAAGAAAGAAATGGGCCTGTAATTATTGGCCCAGCATGCGCACAACCACGTTTATTGTGCGCAATAGAATCGCGATGTCCAACAGGGCAGAGCGATTTTTTATATAGAATAGATCGTATTGTAATTTTTGGAGGGTGGTCTCCAGATTGTCCGTGTAGTTTTGGTTGATCGCGGCCCAGCCGGTAATGCCAGGGCGAACTACGTGACGGAGCGCGTAGTAGGGCATGCTGGCCGCCAGGGTGCGCACAAATTCAGGGCGCTCGGGGCGTGGGCCAATTAAACTAATTTCCCCGCGGAGCATGTTTACGGCCTGAGGCAGTTCGTCCAAACGGGTGCGGCGCAAAAAGCGACCCACCGCCGTAATGCGGGCATCGTCTTTGGTGGCAAATTGGGCCCCATGAGTCTCGGCACTGCCGTCAGCGGCAAGCACATACATGGTGCGGAATTTGTGCATGGTAAATAGGGTGCCGCCGCGACCAACGCGTTGTTGACCAAAGAAAATCGGTCCTTTTGAGGATAGTTTGATCGCCAGAGCAATAATTGGGAACAAGATCACTAAGACTGTAGTCATGAGCAATGTAGCCAAGCCATCCAAAAACAAACGGAACAAACGGTATCCTGGCGCATCCACAGCCCCTACATTGCGCAAAAACCAGGTTTCGGAAAACGCACTGGGCGGTACGCGGCCGGTAATTGTTTCGTACAAAGACGAGAGGTCAGTGACGCGCACTGGCCAAAACAATAATTCATACAATTCACGAATCACCACTTCGTCATTTTGGACTGAACTGGCAGCGGCAATTACATTGGCTTTGTGGGTGGTAATTGCAGCGCGTAACGCAGTCATTGAAGTATACACATCAATACCCTCCAGCTTATTGGCCCCAACTTCGCGACGAGGGTCAAACAGGGCCACAACTTGGTAGCCTTTTTCTGGGTGCTGTTTGGTTAAGCGAATCAGTTCAGCCACCTCTGGGTCATGACCTAAAATAATCAGACGTGTGTGCAACGTGTGTTGCACGATCACTCGGTAATACAACATGCGCCAGGCTGTACTTAAGCAGTACCCCACCAGCACAGTGAGGAATAAAATTGTCTTTGGTGTGAGACCTGGGTCAGCCGCGTATAGGGTCAAAGCGCTAATTAAAAAGAAAAAAGCCGCTGATTCAAATAAACGACGGTAATGGCTGCGTTCAGTAAAACGACCTAAATCGTACAGGCCATTGATGTAGTTAATAATCACCCAACCAACAAAAAGACTGCCAAACAGAGGCAGGTGTTCAATATATCGGTCAGCTGTAGGCAGCGCCAAGTGGCGAATAAACAAACCAAACCACAGCGCCAGCAGGTATGTGCCAAGGTCGCCAAGCAAAAGTAGGATTTGTTGAAGTCGGTAGCCGGATTTCATAATTGAGTCAGAGAGGTCAATATGGTATACTATTTATATCATATTTTAGGAAAAAATCAAGGGTATGCAGGGTAAAATAACCAGAATTTTTTTAGTATTTTCCGCAATCTTTTTGAGCTTTGAACCAGGGCTTGCTTTGGCACGAAACGCCAATGATCCCCATATTCAGCAATGGGGGTACACTGCAACAGGTGTACCACTGGCCTGGGATTATACCACGGGCAGCCATGATGTCATTGTGGCTGTTATCGACAATGGGATTGTGGCCAGTCACGCCGATCTGCAGGCCAATATGTGGCGCAACGAAGCCGAAGTGCCAGGCAATGGTCGTGACGATGACCAGAACGGCTATGTTGATGATGTAAATGGTTGGGATTTTGTAAACAATGACAATGACCCGGCGCCTGATGCTCAGTATTTGGCACCGGACCAATCAGACATTGGTATTAGTCACGGCACCTCAGTAGCTGGGATTATTGGGGCTATTGGTAATAATAGTCGCGATGGGGCAGGGATTGCTTGGGAGGTGCGCTTAATGAATTTGCGTGCTGCAGACAATAAAGGCGATGGATTTAACGGTGACCTGGCCGAGGCAATCACGTATGCAGTCAAAAACGGTGCTTCAATTATTAATTTGAGCGTGAATAGTCAACAGGACGACGAAACGTTGCGTACAGCGTTGCGTTTTGCCGTGGACCGTGGTGTCGCAGTGTTTGCATCGGCCGGGAATTTGGCCGCCTCTTATACAGACTTGCCGTCATTTCCCGTGTGTACTGACCGCGGCGCTGCCAAGCAGTGGGTGATTGGCCTCAGTGCCGTGAGCGAAGACCGTCGTTTGTCGAGTTTCTCGAATTACGGTCCGGATTGTATTGATTTAACCGCGCCGGGCGAAAACGTGAATGCGGCCGGTTGGTATGGTGTTGACGGGTACGTGTCTGGGTGGGCTGGCACCTCGTTTGCAACCCCATTTGCCTCGGGTGCAGCCGTTTTAATTAAAGCTTTGCGTCCCGATTGGAAGGCTGATGATATTTATCGTGCCATGCTGGGACGTGTTTCACATACGTGCATGGCTTCGGATACGGCGTATCAGCAATATTATGGGTATGGCTTGTTGCGGGTTGACCGTGCTGTCCGTGCGGCCAATGCCGGGCCGCGCAAAAGTTCGGATGTCGGGATTTACCCGTACATGGGTAGTGTTGGTTTGTGGGCTGGTGATGCACGCCGAGTTGAAGATTGGTTATTACCAACCACCACCGCGCGCACCACGGCCACGTCGCGTGGATTTTTCACCATGGGTACGTTTGCAGGCACAAATGCGGTGGCGGCGTTTCATCAATTTCCCTGCACGGAGTATTATGCCGTGGCCAAGGCCGAGGGTAAAAAAAATCAGCGCATTACTGTCTACGATAAGCAGTGGAATGCGACTGGTTCGTTTGTAATTGCGTCGCCAAATCCAGTTATATTGGCGTTTGAAAAATCGGCTGGCCAGGACGCCCGTTTGGCTGTGGCCACAGCGGCTAGCCGTAAAACTGTGGTCGAATTGTACAGTGTGGTTGGAAAAAAAGTTGGTACCTGGGATTTAGGCGCAGCGCACAAAGGTGTGACGCAATTAACCAGTGTGCCAGATACTGGCAATTGGTCTTTGGCAGCACTGGTTTCGCAAACAAACGGTGTGCAGTTAATTACGGCACGTAATGGTAAAACCGTCGCCACCGTGACTTTGCCAAAAGCTGAGTACCGCTTGGCAGCCGGTGATTTTGATGCGCGCGGACAAGGTTCAATTGTGGTGGCGCCAGTTGGTCTAAACCCAACGGTAAAGCTGTATAATATGGCGGCTGAGTGGGAACTTGGTTTGCCGATCACGGCTCCTTCCGCGCAATGGGACTGGACGGTCGGGGATTACAACGATGATGCGCGTGCCGAAATAATTATGTACCCAACGACCAGTACCGCGCCAGCACGTGTGCTTGATTACTCTGGTCGTGTAGTTGAAGAAATTTCATTGTTTTCAGAATTATCAAGTGGCCGCCGCTGGGTATTGTGGCCTTAATTTTCTGTATGCTAAACTCTGCGCCAATTTTTGAGAAAAAAAATGTGCTCGTGACCGGCGGGGCTGGTTTTATTGGTTCGCATTTGT
This sequence comes from uncultured Gammaproteobacteria bacterium, assembly GCA_964418775.1. Classification (GTDB taxonomy): domain Bacteria; phylum Patescibacteriota; class Patescibacteriia; order Magasanikbacterales; family UBA922; genus 2-12-FULL-41-16. The sequence continues at coordinate 27,271 of CAYQNA010000002.1, read as the reverse complement.
GCGAACGTTTGCTGCGCGATGCCAATGTGATTTGCATGGACGACTTGTCGAATTCACGTCTCGGTAATATAGAACATTTGTTGCAGTATCCTGACTTTGAATTTATAAAATACGACGTGAATCAGGCTATTGACCTACATGATTTCCCCGAGCTTGATAAATTTAAGGTCAAATTTCAGGGTATTCAGGAAATTTATCACCTGGCTTGTCCAAGTAGTCCAAAGAATTTTGAAAATTTAAAAATTCATTCGCTGTGGGCCAATTCGCGCGCCATGCTATCGACGCTTGATTTGGCCGTGAAATACAAGGCCAAATACGTGTTTACTTCGAGCGCGGTCGTATATGGTCAGGCCACTCCCGAACATTATTTTTTTAACGAAGGTGACGAAGGTCGGGTAAATCATTTATCGCCACGCGGGTGTTATGACGAAGGCAAACGTTTTGCGGAAACATGCGTGGACACATACCGCCAAGTATATGGGCTCGATGCCAAAATTGCACGCGTGTTCCCAACCTATGGCCCGCGTATGCGTTTACGCGATGGGCTCATGATTCCAGATTTTATTTTGAATGCGCTCGAAGGTAATGATTTAACCATTTACGGTACTGAGCAGTTACAAGAGTCGCTCTGCTTTGTATCTGACTTGGTCGATGCGCTCGTGCGTTTGATGAGCTCCGGTCCTAAGATTAGTTTGGTAAATGTTGGTTCAGACCAACCAGTGCGTTTGGCCGATGTGGCGCGCACGATTGTGAGTTTGGCCAATTCAAAATCAAATGTAAAATTTGAACCGCCGCTCGATTTTTTGACTTTAATTGGTATTCCCGATTTGCGTCGTGCCAAAGATGAGTTGGGGTGGTTGCCGATTACGCGTCTCGAAGATGGTTTACAACGCACGGTCGATTACACACTCGCTAACAAAGAAATTGGTGAATAATATGTGGCTTGCGATAGTGCCAGCATTTAATGAGCGAGAGCGAATTCGTGACGTAGTGGCGGCACTGCGCGGTGTTGTTGACGAAGTCGTGGTGGTCGACGATGGTTCGCGCGATGATACGGAAGTGATTGCTAAGGCCGCGGGAGCTACGGTGTTGTCGCACCGAATTAACCGCGGACAGGGTGCGGCCTTGGAGACTGGACATGCCTACGCACGTCAGCGTGGGGCAAAATATGTGATTCATTTTGATGGTGATGGGCAATTGAGCGCCGCTGATATTGTTCCAGCTGTGCAATTTTTGGAAGAGCATGGTGCAGACATTGTGCTTGGTTCGCGGTTTTTAAAAGATACGGTGCATGTGCCCTGGTTTAAACGTCGTATTTTATTGCCGGCGGCACGCTGGTTTCATCGTTTGTTTGTTGGGTTACATTTGAGCGATGCGCACAATGGTTTCCGCGTGCTTGGTCCGCGGGCCCTTGAGACGATTGAATTGCAGCAAGATCGCATGGCTCATGCCACGGAAATTTTGTCCCAAATCAAACGACATAATTTGACGTGGCGCGAATTTCCCGTTACCGTACAGTATCATGAATACGGACAGGGGAGCCGTGGGGCAGTGGCAATTGTGCGCGACCTGTTTTTAGGGGCTTTTATTAAAAAATAATATGTTTGGGTTATTTCAAATTTTGTTTAGCATTTTTGCAATTGGCGCGCTCGTGGCCACATTTTTGCAATTTAAAAATAAAGGCCTTAGTGGACGCGCGGCGTCATTTTGGGTGTTAGTTTGGGTTGGCGCGTGGGCAGTGGTCATGTGGCCCGAAAGTACTCAACAAGTTGCTAAAGCTTTGGGGATCGGGCGTGGGACCGATGTGGTCGTGTACGCCGCAATTGCCGCAATTTTCTTTTTGCTTTTTCGTTTGCATGTAAAAATGGAAACCATTAATCGCCAGGTAACACAGGTTGTGCGGCGCGAAGCAGTTGAAAATGCGAATCGCTAATATGAAAATTGCGCACATTGTGTGTCGGTTTCCACCGTATTACAGCGGCATGGGAAATGTGGCGTTCGAAATGGCCAATGCGCAAATTCGGCTAGGCCATGATGTGCGTGTGTACACACCACAATTCGAGGGCCCGACCGAGGATGATACGATGCTCGCGACCCGTCTTAAGCCAGGTTTTAAATACGGAAACGCGGCGTGGTTGCCAGGTTTGTCATCCGAACTTTCCCAGTTTGATTTAGTACATTTGCACTATCCATTTTTTGGTACGGCTAATTTGGTGCGCCGCTGGAAGAAAAAAAATCCACGCATCCCACTTGTAGTCACGTATCACATGGATAATCGTGCGCAGGGTTGGCTTGGTTTGTTTTTTAAATATTACGCGACGTTTTGGTTGCCAAAGATTTTGGGCGTAGCCGATGCCCTACACTCAGCCTCTTTTGATTATCTTACGGCCAGTGATGCCAAAAAATTGTATCAAGCCAAACCGGAACATTGGTTTGAGGTCCCATTTGGAGTTGATACCAAGCGTTTTGCTCCAAACCCAAAACCTGTCGACTGGCTCGCTGCTTCAGGTCTAAATCCAAACGCACCAATAATTGTGTTTGTGGGCGGTATGGATCGTGCGCATTTTTTCAAAGGTGTCCCTGTACTTCTCGACGCGCTCACTATGGTAAAAAATGGGGGATTAATGGTGCAGGCACTCTTGGTTGGTGACGGTGACTTGCGTGCCGAATTTGAAACCCGTGCTGCGGGTCTTGGGATTACTGACCGCGTGCGTTTTTTGGGTCAAGTTGATGACGCCAGTTTACCAGCCGTGTACAATGCCGCGGATTTATTGGTCTTGCCATCAACTACGCGCGGTGAAGCGTTTGGGATGGTGATTTTGGAAGCCCTGGCCAGTGGTTTGCCGGTGATTGCGACTGACCTCCCGGGCGTGCGCACGCTCGCACTCGAAGCCGGTACGTTGGTAGAGCCGCGCAGCGCCTCGGACCTGGCTGATGCGCTCTACGGCTATTTCGCGCGTGGCAATGACCAGTCTGGCTGGGGCGCGCGGGCTCGCAAAATCGCTGAACAAAAATTCGACATCGACCTCGTCGCCAAACAAATGCTCGACATTTACAAAAAAGCCGCTGCCAATGCTGCGGCTCGTCCTGAGGTTACAAAATAGTATGCTGCATTTGCAGCATTTCTTTTTCAGGTGGAGTGTCAATGTGATCCCACTTATTTTTCTCAAAAAATTTTTGTGCAAGTTTATTCCTTTTGTTTACATAAACTTTCCAGATTTTGACCGTTTCTACTTTGTGTAAAGATAAAAGATAGGTTAGTACGGCTGACCCCACACCCTTTCCTTGTTGGTTTGGTTTAACCGCAAAATCAGTAATGTAAAAAGCCTGTTCGTTTTGGGTGGGGAATAAAATTCCTACCACTGCAATTAGTTCTTCGCCCATAAAGAAGCTGAATTCTTTCCCCATTGTTTCTCTCAATACATGGTTTAACCACTCATCATCTTTTTCCATTGGTCCGAGCTCTTGGTTAAGGATATTATCAGAAAACCAACTTTGGTATTCTGTAAAATCTTCTTTTTTGAATGGTCTGCAAGATATTTTCATATTGGGCGATTATATCGTTGTGTTTATTAAAGTGCAAGTAAGGCTCTTGACAAAGATTTCTAAAATACTTCGTAATTTTTTGCTACAATCAACACATTATTTTTAATCCAAGGAGGGACTATGGATAAAACTCAGCAGATTCGGCGCTGGGCCGAAGTTCAAATTGCGCTTTGTCAACGAGCGCCTCAGTTATATTTTAAGGAGCGAGAAATTTGGTGGGGTAGTATTGGTATTAACGTGGGCCACGAACAAGATGGTCGAAATTATTGGTGCGAAAGACCGGTTTTAGTTTTAAAAAAGCATACTCAAGATACAGCCTTGGTCGTACCAGCAACGTCCCGAGAATCGGAATCCGTTCGTGAAATACCAACATTCTTTAAAAATAAACGTAGCGTGTTATTGTTGGATCAGTCTCGTGTAATCAGCAGCCAAAGGTTTTCTCGTAAGATTGCAGTTTTGCCTACAGAGGAGTTTGAAAATATCAAAAATTCCTACAAAAATCTAATATAAAAAGCGAAACCGACTCTTGTGGAGTCGGAATCTCGGAGCCCGAAGGCAGGTGTCAGTTTGGTAAAACCAAACCGTTTGGCGGCCAGACCTTGTAAACAAGGCAAGGCCTCGGAGCCCGAAGGCAAATGTAATTGCAGTATATTTTAAAACAAGGATCGTGTCAAGAGTATTTATATGCTATAATGAGGGTAATTTTAACCCTCTGGCATGGCTCGGTTTTCGCGTCGACAATCTAGTGAGTCACCTGAAACTGTGCAGCGTTTGCGTGTGGCGACATGGGTTGGTCTGGCTTTTGGCGCGCTCGTGATTGGACGCTTGTTTGTGCTTATGGTGTGGGATCACGAAGTGTATGCTGCGATTGCGGTTGGTTCTCACGAAAGTACCGCTAAACTCGTGCCTCGGCGCGGGGAAATTTTTGTGCAAGATTCACGCACCAACCAGGAATACCCAGTAGCGATTAATCGCGATGTGTTTTTGGTGTATGCGGACACAACTGAATTTGTGAACAAAAAAACCGACACTCTGGATGAAGCTAAACTGAATGAAACCCTGGCTGCCTTGCGTGAACAATTCAAATATACGCCTGAACGCGAGGCCGAAGTGCGTGGTTTGCTCATGAAGCGGACTGACCCGTATGAACCATTGGAGCAAAAGATTGAGGCTACAGTCGCCGACGCGCTTAGAACCAAAAAATTAACAGGCTTGCATTTTGTACGCCAAGAGCAGCGCTATTATCCGGAGCAGACTTTGGCTGCGTCAGTGTTGGGCTTTGTGGGGAAGGAAAAAGACGGCACAGCTGTGGGGCGTTATGGTATCGAGGGGTATTGGGAAAAGGAGTTGGCAGGCGCCGGCGGTTTTGTTGCTGCCGCGCGTGGAGCCAAAGGCGCGTGGATACCGCTCGCTGGCCGTTCGTTCCAGCCCGCTCAGGATGGGGCTGACCTTGTCCTCACCATTGACCGTACGTTGCAGTACCGTGCCTGTGAGCGCTTGCGCGCAGGTTTGGCCGAATATGGGGCCACGAGTGCCTCGTTGGTCATTATGCAGCCCCAAACAGGCGCGATTTTGGCCATGTGTTCGCTTCCAGACTTTGACCCCAATACGTATGGCAAGGTCGATTCAGTATCGTCATATAACAACTCGGCAATTTTTACACCATATGAACCTGGCTCGATTTTCAAACCAATTGCCATGGTTGCTGCGGTCGACCAGGGAGTGCTTGGGCCAGACACGCCATTTCACGACACGGGTCGTCGCGACGGCCTCTGTTCGCAGCCAATTCAAAACGCTGGCAACAAAGCCCACGGCGACCAGACCATGACTGGCGTACTCCTTAACTCGATTAACACGGGTATGGTGTATGTGGCCGAGCGTTTGGGTAAAGAAAAATTAACCCAGTATATTGAAAAATTTGGTTTTGGTACTAAAACTGGTGTCACGCTTGATACGGAAACCAGTGGCACAGTTGATTCACTGCACAAAAACAAAGGCAATAAGCTTGATTGTTATACAGCCACGGCCTCGTTTGGTCAGGGTTTGACTGTTACGCCACTGCAAATGGTCACGGCGTTTTCGGCCATTGCCAATGGTGGGCGTACAGTCACACCGTATATTATTAAAGAAATACGGTACAGTGATGGGCGAGTAGAGCGCACGCGTCCGCGCGAGGGCGAGGAAATTTTAACTTCGCGCGCCACGCAATTGCTCGGCGGTATGCTTGTTAAAACTGTTGACAATGGCTACAGTGGTCGCGCCCGTGTGCCTGGATATTTTGTGGCTGGTAAATCCGGAACTGCTGAAATTGCTGACCAGGGCGGCTACAGCCAAACATATAATCATTCGTTCATTGGTTACGCACCAATTGATAATCCGCGGTTTGTGATGATCGTGAAATACGAAAAACCACAACGCGCATATGCGGAAAGCACTGCCGCGCCAGTATTTGGCGAGCTCGCGAAATTTATTCTCGAATATTACCAAGTTCCGCCCGAGCGTCCCATAAAATAATGTGGGCAAATAAAAAATCCCCCGCGAACGAGGGATTTTTTTATGCGTTCGATTAGAGAACAGCGTCCTTGGCAGCTTTGGCCAAGCGGAATTTGACCACAGTCTTGGCAGCGATTTTGATCGTCTGACCAGTGGCTGGATTGCGACCGGTGCGAGCAGCACGGCGAACCTTTACCATCTTACCGAAGCCTGGTACTACGAACACACCGTTCTTCTTTACTTCCTTGTAAGCAAGGGCGGAGAGGGCGTCAAAGAAACCGCCAACATCCTTCTTACTAAAACCTGTCTGGTCGGCCAGCTTTGTGAGCAAAGCTGACTTGGTCATACCTGCCATATAGATTTGATTATAAAAAATCAATGAATTACGGGGGTATTATATAACAAACAAAAAAGCCGTCAAATAAAACGGCTGTAAAAGCTGGGGAAAAGTAGCACCAAGGGGAATTGAACCCCTGTTTCCAGGATGAGAACCTAGCGTCCTAGCCACTAGACGATGGTGCCGTGTGCGCTTGTAACGCGTTAGTGTCAGGGGGGAGATTCGAACTCCCGACCTGAGGGTTATGAATCCTCCGCTCTTACCGACTGAGCTACCCTGACATGTGGGGCAAAGTATACGGGTTTAAGTGAGTTTTGTCAACGCCCTTTGTTTTGCAATTAAAAAACTCCCAGGTGAGCCGGGAGTTTTTTGTTTCGCGATTATGCGCGGTTCTTGAGAGCGTCCTTGAGTCCCTTGCCAGCCTTGAACTTTGGTACAGTGACTGGGGGGATTTGGATTTTTTCGGTTGGGTTCTGTGGGTTGACACCAACGCGACCAGCGCGGGTTTTGGCACTAAAGGCACCGAAACCAGCAATTGTGACTTCGCCATTAGCTTTGAGCTGCTCAGTCACTAGGTCCACAAAGGCTTCAATCATGGCCTCGGACTCTCTTTTGGAAACCCCGACCTTGTCGGCGATTTTTTGGGCAAGCGCCGCTTTGTTCATACGCGAAAATTTAAGATTACTATTGAGCGATTATAGCGCGTCCTGTTTTTTGTGTCAATAGAGCGCCGAAACCGCTTAACGAGCAAACTCGATTACGCGATTTTCGCGAATTACGTTTACTTTGATCTCGCCTGGGTAGGTGAGCTCTTGTTCAATGCGTTGGGCAATTTCGCGGGCAAGGTTGTGTGCGGCGTAATCATCGATTTCATCTGGTTTTACAAATACGCGCACTTCGCGACCAGCTTGAATCGCGTAGACTTTATCAATACCTGGGAAGCCACTCGCAACTTTTTCGAGTTCTTCGAGACGGGCCACATATTCTTCGTGGGTGTCGCGACGTGCACCAATGCGTGACGCCGAAATTGCATCAGCTGCCATTACAATCTTGGTGAGCAAGAGTGGAGGACTGGTGTCGTGATGAGTGAGGGCAACCTGCGCCGTGTCTTCGTCCACACCAAATTTCTTGAGAATTTTGTAACCAAGTTCGGTGTGTGCACCTTGAGTTTCGTGGTCAATTGATTTACCAATGTCGTGGAAGAAACCGGCTTTTTTGGCGGCGGCCGCATTCATACCCAGCTCAGCGGCCATCATGCCTGCCAGGTGACCAACTTCCAAACAATGGTTAAGCACGTTTTGACCATAGCTGGTGCGGTATTTTAAGCGACCAACAATCGAAATTAACTTTGGGTCCAAACCAGTCAGACCCATTTCGTACACAGCTTCGTCGCCAGCTTTTTTAATGTCGAGCGCCAATTCTTTTTTAGCGACCTCAACATACTCTTCGATTTTGGCTGGTTGAATGCGTCCGTCTTTGATTAATTTTTCGAGCGCAATCTGAGCCACGCGGCGGCGGATTGGCGAAAAGCCGGAAATCACGAGCATTTCTGGTGTGTCATCAATCAAAATTTCGCAGCCTGTAATTTTTTCGAGCGTCTTAATGTTGCGGCCTTCTTTACCAATAATACGGCCTTTCATTTCATCGCTTGGCAAATTAACCATGGTGCCAGTGTTTTCGTTGGCATGGTTGCAAGCGCAGCGCTGCATGGCGTCGATCACGATTTTTTTGGCTTCGGTGTCGAAATAGTCGCCATTTTCTTTTTCCAATTTACTGATACGTGAGAACAAGTCGCCTTTGCTTTGTTCTTCTACACGTTGCAAAAGTTGTTCCTTGGCCTGGTCAGACGAGAGCTGGGCCACAGCCTCAAGCTTGGCCACTGCCTCGGCTTTGATGGCTTCGGCTTTTTCTTTGATAGCTTTGATTTCTTCGATTTTTTGTTCGAGTTTGGTTTTACTTTCTTCGAACCCGAGGAGCTTTTGGTCAAACATGGACTCGCGCTGTTCAAGGCGGGCCTGGATTTGCTTCAATTCCTTGCGGCGTTCTTCTTCCTCTTTTTTGGCATCATCAATGATCTTGATGGCCTTTTCTTTTCCTTGGAGCAACAGTTCTTGCTCTTTGTTTTTGGCCTCTGCCAAAATTTTCTCAGCGCGCAGTTCGGCTGAGTTGGCTTTGTTCTGGGCGATCTGTTGTCTGATCAGGTAGCCGAGGGCCGCGCCCACAGCGCCGCCGACGAGCAGCCAAATAATAATTCCGCCGATTTCCATACAAAAAATTCAGGGCCTGGGGGTCCGTGCGAGCGCAAGACGTCGTCTGATTGCCAAGAAAAACCCTATTTTTAGGGAGTGGAAATCAGGCGGTTTTTAGCATAATGGAGCAAAATCCAAGAGCAAATTCACGTCAATCGCAAGCAATCGCAACCGTTCGGCATTTAATTTAAAAATTGACACTTGTATCCTAGCAAAAAAGAGGGGGGCTGTCAACCGGGCAAAAGGTTGACAAATTTGGCTTAAAATGGTAGAAATTGAGCGCACTCAAATCCGGAGGAATGGGGTTCAGATTATGATGACGTTGGTTTACATCTTGGCGGTAATCGGGGCGATCCTTATCTTTGGGCCCCTGATCGTCGCAACCGTGGGTACGCGAGGCCCTTTCGTGTACCTGCATCGCACGCAGGTGTTCGGCATAGGGATGGCCTTCATCTCCGCTGCCGTGATGATCTGGCAGACCGAGGAGAACCAGCGCCTGCAGCGCGAACTGCGGCAGGCCTACTACGACCTGAATCTGGCTCAGAATTGCCAGAGTCAGCTGGAGGGTTACATGGGACTGAGCAGACGGCTCGAGGAAGGTCTAAGTAAATGTCAGGCCGAGGTCAACGTGGCGAAGAAGCTGCGGTGTACCTCCGACTAACGAGGGGCAAGCGCTTCGCGCGCACCTCCGACGGCATACGCCACTGGCTCCTTCGGGAATCACGCGCGCGTCGGGGTCAGTCAAAAGCAACTCTTTTACCAAGGGTTGTTTTTGTTTCCTAAAACACTATCCCTAAAACCTACTTTTAGACTCTATCGGGAACAGAAAAACACGCTAATGAGGTGTACTCGTTGGATAGACTCAGAACTCTATGAAGAAATACTCGCAGATTGCGAAAAATTGAACGGGGAGTTTTGAGTCTTGACTTAGGCTTGCCAAAGCCCGCATTATCTGATACTCTGAGGTAGATCTTAATTATCATTTTATGAACCTTTGGACCGATGTTCCAGCGGGCAAAAACGCCCCAAACGAAATTAACACCATTATTGAGATTCCTCGTAATTCGCTCAATAAATACGAAATTGACAAAGAAACTGGTTTGATTGCACTTGATCGTGTGATGCACACTGGTCAAACATATCCATTTGACTATGGTTTTGTGCCGCAGACCTTGTGGGACGATGGCGATGCGCTTGATGTGGTGGTTTTGACAACTGAACCATTGCCAGTGGGGATTTTGGTAAATGTACGCCCAGTGGCGATCATGAGTATGGTCGACAGTGGTGAGGCTGATGACAAGATTATTGCTGTGCCAGTAGGGGACCCACGTTGGAAAAATGTGAATGACCTAGCCGACGTGAATCCACATACCCTAAAGATCATGCAGCACTTTTTTGAGACTTATAAGCAGCTTCAGGGCAAGACCGTGACTGTGGGTGGTTTTAAAGGTGCGGCCGAGGCCAAAGAGGCAGTTACTCGTTCCCAGCAATTGTACGCTGATAAATTTGCGGCTAAATAAGCTGCGTTGACGCCGAGACCCCGACTTTTTGCCTTTAATAAGGGCTAAGTCGGGGTTTTGCGTTAATATTGACTTTACCCCCTTATTCCCGTATACTGCGCTCACCTATGAATGTAACCGAACTCGCTCGTCAACTTCGCGTCAACACCAAGGAATTACTGGATGTTTTGCCACAGTACGGTTTTGACATTGGTGCGCGCGCTGTAAAGGTTGATGACCGCGTGGCTGAACAAATTGTGCGCCGCTGGCGTTTTATTCGTCGCGATTTGGACGAAAAACGTCGCCGCGAACAAGAAGAAGCTAAGAAAAAAGAGCGCGCTCTGCGCCAGGAATCAGGCCAAACCGTGGTCCTGGGTTCTTTGATTACAGTCCGCGACTTGGCTGACCAAATGAGTTTACCTGTAGCCCAAGTGCTTATGGAACTCATGAAAAATGGTATTTTGGCCAACCAAAACCAAAACATTGACTACGAAACAGCGGGCATTATTGCCGAAGAATTAGGTTTCCGTGTGGAGGCTGCGAGTGGCGAACCAGCTGCACCAGCCAGTGCTGCGCACGAACAAGATTTGGTTGATACGCTCGCTCGCTCGGCCGAGCAGGGTGAAACGCGCCCGCCGGTAATTGTAGTCATGGGTCACGTTGACCACGGTAAAACTAAATTACTCGATACGATTCGCTCCACTAATATCATGGCCAAAGAAGCCGGTGGTATTACACAGCACATTGGTGCGTACCAAACCGTGTGGAAAGACCCAAAAACACAGGCCGAACGCGCGATTACCTTTATCGACACTCCTGGTCACGAAGCCTTTTCCATGATGCGCAGTCGTGGTGCCAAGGTTGCGGACATTGCGATTTTGATTGTGGCCGCGGACGATAGCGTAAAGCCGCAAACTGTTGAAGCAATTAATATTATCAAGGCCGCCAAGCTGCCATTTGTTGTGGCAATTAACAAAATTGATAAAGAAGCCGCTGACCTGGATCGCGTAAAAAGCGATTTGTCCCAGCACGGCATTATTCCCGAAGAATGGGGTGGTGAAACACCGGTTGTTGGTATTTCGGCCAAAAATAATTTGAACATCGACAAACTCCTCGACGTGCTTTTGCTTGTGGCCGATGTAAATGCAGATAAAATTAAAGCTGACCCAGCCGTGCCAGCTGTGGGCACGATTATTGAATCACATGTTAATAAAGGCATGGGGCCTGTGGCCACAATTTTGGTGCAAGCTGGGACTTTGCACGCGACAGACAAGCTCGTGGTGAATGGTGAAATTTACGGCAAAGTGCGCGCCATGAAAAACTATCGTGGCGACACAATTGAAACTGCCACTCCATCCATGCCTGTGCAGATCATGGGCTTTAAAGTCGCCCCAGAAGTGGGTGATATTTTGGATGTAAGCAAGGCTGATACAGCGACGGAAATTGACGTTAAACAAAAACGTTCCCAACAGACTGGTGCCGAAAAAGCAATCTCAACTGACGCAGGTACCACTGACCCTGACGAGAAAAAGAAAATGCTCAATGTAGTTGTTAAAGCCGACGTACTTGGCTCACTCGAAGCAATCGTGACCTCGCTTGCTAAAATTCGCCATGACGAAGTTGGTGTCCAAGTGGTTGGTAAAGGGCTTGGTAATGTGACGGAAAACGATGTGGCCAAAGCCGAAGCTGCGGGTGCGACCGTAATTGGTTTTAATGTTCGCCCAACTCCAACTGCCGAAGAAACCATGCGCAACAAGGAAATTGAGTTCTTGTCTTACAGTGTGATCTACGACTTTATCAACTGGGTCAAAGTGCAACTCGAAAACATGCTTGATAAAGAAAAAATTATTACTGAACTTGGTAAACTCAAAGTGCTCGCAGTGTTCCGTCGTGAACGCAAAACCACAATTATTGGTGGTCGCGTGCTCGATGGCAAAGTGCAAAAAGGCGAGCGCGTACGCGTGCTCCGTGGTGGTATTTTGATTGAAGTCGGCACTGTGTTGGCATGTAAGATCGGCCAGCAAGAAGTAAAAGATGTTATCGAGGGCACAGAATGTGGTTTACAAATCGAACTCAAAGAAAAAATCGAAGTCGACGACGTGCTCGAGATTTTCCACGAAGAATCAAAGGCCCGTAAAATTGTTTTCAATTAATTTAACCCTATTTTGTATGGCTGAATTTATTGTTACCGATGCTAATTTTCAGTCCGATGTACTTGGTTCAAGTGTTCCAGTGCTCGTAGATTTTTGGGCACCATGGTGCGGTCCTTGCCAAATGATGGGTCCGTTGGTTGAAGAATTGTCCAACGAATGGGACGCTGGCAAAATCAAAGTTGGTAAAATGAATGTTGATGAAAACGAAACACCAGGCAAATATCGCATCATGAGTATCCCAACTTTCTTAGTTTTCAAAAACGGCCAGGTGGTGGAAACACTCGTGGGTGGCATGACTAAAGATAAATTGCGTGCAGCTGTTGAAAAACACTTCTAATCGTTAATTACAATCGTTTTTAAGCGGCCTGCATGGCCGCTTTTGATTTGAATTTGTGAACGGGGGACGGTCCATTCATGACTCAAAAATTTGATGAGTGCGTCATTGGCGGCGCCACCAACGGGTGCCGCCGTCAGTTTGACACGAATCGTGCCGTCGGGTAATACGCCGATGATTTCGGTTTTACTGCCGCGTGGCGTTACTTTTATTTTGATGATTTTGGGCATAATGTCTGGAGTGTAGCAATTTCTTGACTATTTGGCCACAGCGAGTACACTACTTCTATATCTATAAATATATGAATAATCCCTTTGAAAACGCTCTAACTCAGCTGGATCGCGCGGCGGCGGTGATGAACCTGGACGCACGCGTACACACTGCTTTAAAAACTCCAAAACACGTGCATGTGGCCGCGATTCCTGTAGTTATGGATGACGGGTCAACCGAAACATTTGTCGGGTATCGCAGTCAATACAATGACGCACTCGGTCCATACAAGGGTGGTATTCGGTATCATTGGAATGTGACCGAGGACGAGGTTAAGGCCCTATCATTTTGGATGACAATGAAGTGCGCGGTCGTTGGGTTGCCACTCGGCGGTGGCAAGGGTGGCATTATTGTGAATCCAAAAGAATTATCCGAGGGTGAGCTCGAGCGCTTGTCGCGCGGTTATGTGCGTGAACTGTATCAACATTTAGGTCCGACCAAAGATGTGCCAGCACCAGATGTGTATACGAATGGCCAAATTATGGCCTGGATGCTCGATGAATACGAGAAATTAGTCGGTGAACATGCCCCGGGCATGATTACTGGCAAGCCACTGGCGCTCGGTGGTTCACGTGGGCGCGACAAAGCGACGGCACAAGGTGGTGTGTTTGTGTTGTTGGAAGCGGTGAAAAAAATGGGCTGGGAGCCATCCAAAACTACCGTTGCGATTCAAGGGTTTGGCAATGCTGGTGCCCACATGGCTGAACTTTTGAGCGCAGAAGGTTTTCAAATTGTCGCCACCAGTGATTCAAAAGGTGGTATTAAAAGCGAGGCTGGTCTTGATGTGGCTGCGCTTGATGCGCACAAAGCCGAGACTGGTAAAGTCGAGGGTTTTGTTGGTACGCAAACAATTAGCAACGAAGAATTATTGGAATTGCCCGTCGATATTTTGGTGCCAGCCGCACTCGAAAACCAGATTACCCAGGACAATGCACCACGCGTCAAAGCCAAAATGATTGTTGAACTGGCTAATGGTCCAACCACACCCGAGGCCGATGCTATTTTGTTCAAAAATGGGGTCGTGGTAGTGCCTGATATTTTGGCAAATGCCGGTGGTGTGACGGTTAGTTACTTTGAACAAGTCCAAAATGCTGCCAATTATTATTGGACCGAGGACGAGGTGGCGCAAAAATTGGCCAAAATAATGATCACTGCCTTCACCGAAGTTTGGGCAGTCAAAGAAAAACACAATATTGATTTGCGCACGGCCGCCTTTGTCTCGGCCTTGGGGCGCGTCAGTGAGGCTATGCAATTACGTGGTTTTGTTTAATAATTTTGTATGTCTGAAATTCGTTTTCGTCTGTCTGGGGCTGGAAAAGATTTGATTCCACCGGTTGAACCAGTCACACCTGGTCGTGGTAGTCAAAAGTTTACCGAGGGCGAGCCACCGCGTCAGCCTGAAGAAATTAAAACACGCGAAGGTGAGAAAAGACGAACTTGGGTTCCGGATAAAGGTGTCGGCTATACACGTACGGGTGAGAAGGCTGGTTCGTGGCAAATGCTTACTGAGGCTGAGGCCGATGAGTTAGGTGTTACTTGGGGTGAATAAGCCAAAAAGCAAGGCAAAACGGCCTTGCTTTTTTGATTTTTAGACGGTAAGATGAGGTATATCCTTGATTTTATGCAAAAATACGACCCAAAAGCAATTGAACCCAAGTGGCAGGAATATTGGGACGAACACCAAACCTATCGGGCCGAAACCGACCCAAGCCGCGAGAAGTTTTTTGGTTTGATTGAATTTCCATACCCATCGGGCGCTGGCTTGCACGTTGGGCACCCACGCTCCAACACGGCCATGGATGTGATTACCCGTTACCACCGCATGAATGGCAAAAACGTGTTGTTTCCAATTGGGTTTGATTCATTTGGGTTGCCAACCGAAAATTTTGCCATCAAGACTGGCCGTCCACCCAAGGAAATTACCGATGAAAATATCGCGACATTTACACGTCAGCTCAAGGCGTTGGGTTTTGGCTTTGATTGGTCGCGTGCGGTCACGACGAGCGAACCAGAGTATTATAAATGGACGCAGTGGATTTTTTTGCAATTATACAAGCAGGGTTTAGCGTACAAAACCAACCAGCCAATTAACTGGTGCCCAAAAGATAAAATTGGTTTGGCTAACGAAGAAGTTGTTGATGGTTGCTGCGAACGTTGTGGTAATCCGGTTGAAAAGCGCAACAAAGAACAATGGATGCTCGCGATTACCAAATACGCGGATAAATTACTCGCGGGTTTAAACGAAGTTGATTATATTTCGCGGGCTCGCACACAGCAGGAGAATTGGATTGGCCGCAGCGAAGGTGTGAACCTAAAATTTAAAATCGAGGGCACAGAAAAAACATTGGAAGTGTTTACCACACGTTTGGACACGATTTTTTCTGGTACATTTATTGTGTTGGCGCCAGAAAATCCATTGGTTGCTGAATTAACAACGGCTGACAATCAGGCTACGGTTGATGCGTATATAAAAGAAACAGCCCAGAAAACAGATATTGAAAGAACTGATATTAATAAAGAAAAAACCGGTGCATTTACTGGTAGTTATGCTATTAATCCAGCCACCGATGACCGGATGCCAATTTGGATTTCTGATTTTGTGCTTGGACAGTATGGCACCGGTGCAGTGTTTGCCGATGCGCACGATGAACGCGATTTTGAAATGGCCAAAAAATTTGGCATCCTA
Organism: uncultured Gammaproteobacteria bacterium; assembly: GCA_964418775.1. Classification (GTDB taxonomy): domain Bacteria; phylum Patescibacteriota; class Patescibacteriia; order Magasanikbacterales; family UBA922; genus 2-12-FULL-41-16. The sequence goes on along the minus strand of CAYQNA010000002.1, from coordinate 11,704 downwards.
CTCAAAGTTTCGCTTCGTCCGGCCGATGATGCTCAGTGGGAACGTGTCTCAAAATTAGAAGAATGTTTTTCTGCTGAGGGGGTTTTGGTAAATTCTGCGCAGTTTGATGGTTTGAGTTCTGCTGAAGCACGCGAAAAGATCGCTGATTGGCTTAGTGAAAAAGGTGCGGCTGAACGCAAAGTACAATACAAACTCCGCGACTGGGTATTTTCGCGCCAGCGTTATTGGGGCGAGCCGATTCCGCTCGTGCATTGTGAAAAATGCGCGGGCTGGGTGCCATTGCCCGAGGACCAGTTGCCACTCACGTTGCCAGAAGTGGAAAAATATTTACCAACTGATACTGGTGAGTCGCCACTTGCCGCCATTACGGAGTGGGTGAATACTACTTGCCCACAATGTGGCGGGCCAGCGCGTCGCGAAACTGACACCATGCCAAATTGGGCTGGTTCGAGTTGGTATTTCTTGCGCTACACTGACCCAAAGAATGATAAAGAATTAGCTAGTAAAGAGGCGTTGAAATACTGGACACCAGTTGATTGGTACAATGGCGGTATGGAACACACTGTGCTGCACTTGTTGTACTCGCGTTTTTGGAATCAATTTTTGTTCGACATTGGCGTGGTGCCAACGCTTGAACCATATAAAAAGCGTACGAGCCACGGCATGATTTTGGCCAAGGGTGGTGAAAAGATGAGCAAATCCAAGGGAAATGTTGTGAATCCAGACGAAATGGTTGATCAATACGGCGCTGATGCCCTCCGCACATACATCATGTTTATGGGTCCGTTTGACCAAGCCGTGGAATGGGATACAAATGGTTTGGTGGGTGTGCGTCGTTTCCTGGATAAGGTTTGGAATTTGCAGGATAAGGTAAGTGACAGCGGGGTCACGAATACAAAGGTAGTTACTCAGTTACATCAGACCATCAAAAAAGTTACCGACGATATTGCGAACATGAGCTTTAACACTTCGGTGGCCAAGCTAATGGAATTGGCTAATGCCATGACAGCTGAGGAAAAAATTGCCAAGACTGATTACCAAATTTTCATTAAACTATTGTCCGTATTCGCGCCACATATTGCCGAAGAACTGTGGGCCGAGTTTGGTGATGGTGGTTCAGTCGCACTCGCGTCGTGGCCACAGTATGATGTTGAACTTGCCAAGAGTAGCGAGGTCACAGTGGTAGTGCAGGTAAATGGCAAAGTGCGCGCCGAACTCGTGGTGTCACCAGACATTGCCGAGGCCGACATCAAAGCGCAAGCACTTGCGCACGAAAGCGTACAAAAATGGCTCGAAGGTCGTGAACCAAAGAAAATTATTTACGTGCCAGGTCGTTTGGTAAGTATTGTTGTGTAACTATCAACACATTGATCACAGCTTGCGCACACATTACACACAAACACTGCTTTACGTGAGCAGTGTTTTGTTTTATAGTTAAATTAGGAGGGGAAACGAACTGCGTTCCCGCAGTTTTTTGTTTGCTATGCTAAAAATAATCCAATCAAAAAGTAAACAATTTGCGCTTGCATGTGCGTCGTTTTTGGTTGGGGTAACAACAGCCTATTTGTTTGAATTAAAAATTCAGTTTGAAATTGCGGTAATAATTTTGTTTGGTAGTATTGTGAGTGCAGTGTTGCTAAGGCAAAGAAGGGGATTAGTTTTGTGTTTGGTGTGTGTAAATTGTTTTGTGGCTGGAATTATGCGCTATGGTTTTGCGTTTCCACGCGACTCACCGGCACGTGTGGAACATTATGAAGGTGCTGTGGGAATAGTCGGTGTGATTGATGCTGAACCTGATATTCGTTTGGATGGTGTGCGGTATTTGGTGACTGCGGAAAATGTTGATGAAACGCCGGTCAAGGGCCGTGTGTATTTGAAAAACGACCGCCACCCGCAATTTGCGTATGGTGACCGAGTGCGAATTTCGTGTAAGTTGGTGCGGCCAGAACCAATTGTTGACGAGGAAACCGGGCAAGTGTTTCGGTATGATTTGTATTTGGGTCTGCAGCGTGTGTATGCAACGTGCAATCAGGCGCGAATTACAAAGTTGGAAATCGGACAGGGGAATGAAGTGTTTGCGTTTATTTTGCGCGGCAAGCATTTGCTGGCGGAAAAAATCAGTGACCTGTGGCCAGAGCCTGAGGCCAGTTTTATGGCCGGAATTTTATATGGGTATCGGGGTGGACTGGGAAATCTGAACGAGATGTTTAGTCGTACAGGTGTGACCCATATTGTGGCTGTATCAGGATTTAATATTTCCGTGATTGCGACAATTTTAATTACAGCTGCCACGTATGCGTGCGTACCCCGACAAAAAGCGTTTTGGTTAGTTTCGGTGGGGATTGTGGGGTTTGTGATTTTTACGGGCGCGTCTGCCTCGGTGGTACGCGCTGGCGTAATGGGTATTATTGCCCTCCTTGCTAAACATGTGGGTCGTTCGTCACGGATTGGTAATGTTATGCTCGCTGCGGCCACGCTCATGGTTATTAATAATCCACTAGTGCTGTGGTCTGATGCAGGTTTTCAATTGTCATTCTTGTCTACACTTGGTTTGGTGTACGTAAGTCCTTTGCTTGAAAAATGGCAAAAATATTTACCAACATTTTTAGGGTTGCAAGAAAGTTTACTTTCCACTATGTCGGCCATCATCGCCACGTTACCGCTTATTTTGTACCAATTTGGTCGATTGTCGCTGGTGGCACCAATGGTGAATGTGCTTATTTTATGGATAATTTCCTGGCTTATGCTCGCAGGCACAATTGCAGTTGTGATCGGTTTTGTGTCACCTGCGCTCGGAGCACTTGCCGCCTGGCCAGCACACCTTGGTATGCAGTACATTATTAAAGTTGTAGCCTGGTTTGCCAAACTTTCGTGGGCGGCTGTGGACGTGAGTGCGCCAGCCTGGGCGGCCATTGCCGCCTATGCCGCTTTGGTGTACGCTATCTATCGTAAACAATTCTCTAAGCCATATGGACAAAATCGTCTTTCTGCCAACGGAAAAATATAGTCTGTGGAGTTCAGTCTCGTTATGGATTTTTTGTGGACTGGGAATTTTCTTTGCTTTGATTTCGGTTGTTAATGCGATCCGCGAATGGCCAGGTCCAAGCAGTACCAAGGGGTTGATAATTGGTGTGCCGATTTTGCTATTTATGGTGTGGCTACGGTGGCAGTTTATGGGACAAAGTGTAATTACGATTGATGTACGCGGCATTACTCAACGCCAACCTGTGATTTCATCACAGGTTGATTGGACAAATGTGGCTTCGGTGCAAGTTCGTGAAAGCACACGTATGGTGAATGGCGCGGGCGCGCAAGTGCGCGTGCATCGCCGTATTGCCGAAATTCAAACTAAAAATAATCGCCGCGTGGTTATGGTGCTTTCAACATTGGGTGCCGCAGACCAACAAACAATCCAGCGATATTTGGAAGAAGCTGCTCAGACTGGCAAAATTCCAACCGAATTAACTGTCAAACTTAAATAACATGCGCAAGAAAAAACCTATGGTATTGGACTCAGCGCGCGGCTATGACCTGGCTGCGCCAACGTACGATACCAAAGAAAAATATTTGAACAGCTTTGACAAAGGCCGCGTAATTGCATTGCTCGGTGATGTAAAAGAAAAAGCCGTGCTTGATGTTGGTGCTGGTACAGGCCGAATTAGCGTGATCTTGGCTCAAAAGGGCGCCTACGTAACAGGGTGTGATGTTTCGCCCGAAATTGTAAAAGTGTTGGCACGCAAAAATCGCCACATCACCGCACTTGTAGCCGAAGCCGAGACGCTGCCATTTTCTGATGCCAGTTTTGACATTGTGACGGCCGCGTTTTTGATTGTGCATTTAAAAGACCCAACCAGATTTTTTGACGAAGCGTATCGTGTACTTAAGGACGGGGGTTTGTTGCTTGTTACAAACGTAAACCAAAAAGACCCGCCAATTATCGAGACCAAGGCTGGTCCAATTGTAATTGAATCATTTTATCACCGTCCCGAGCATGTGCGTGCCACGCTCGAGGAACTCGCTTTCACAATTGTGGCCGATGAATTAATTATGGAAGGCGGCATTTGGATTAATCAAGTAATTTTGGCACGTAAATAATCATTAAAAGGGGGAATATGAAAAAGTTATTTTTATTTTTCGCTATTAGTTTTGCAATTGTCGGTGTGTTGGTAGTATTACAGCACAACGGAGTAATTAATTGGCAAATTGAAATACCAAAACTTTCGTGGACAAAAACCAAGGAAAACAGAGACGAGCTAAAAGTAGCCTTTATGGATATTGGGCAAGGCGACGCGACTCTCCTGCAGTTTCCGGGCGGTAAAATCATGTTAGTAGATTGCGGACCAGATGCGGGGATTTTGTCAGCACTAGGGCGCAATTTGGCGTGGGATCAACGCGACATTGATTATTTGGTTGTTACACATGCACATGCCGACCATTTTGGCGGTTGCATTGATGTGCTGGCGCGGTTTCGCGTGCATACGATTTATTATGGTGGGTATGATGGCGATGGAAACGCACTGCTACGCGATTGGCACCGTGCTGTGAACAAAGAGCAAACAGGTGAAGGCGCTAGTTACGAAATTGTGGCCACCCCATATGTACTGGCTGTGGGCAGCTCAACAATTCAGTTTTTGTACCCAGACCATGACGTGGTCGCAGACCCCCATGTGCCGGGTGAAAAAAATATTGACACCAATGACACATCAGTCGTAATTAAAGTCAGCTACGGCACACAAGATATTTTACTCACTGGCGACATGGAGGCGCCGCTCGAGCATTACTTAGTGCAAAAAGAAGCTGGTGAATTAGCCGCTGAAATTCTCAAAGCCGGACACCATGGTAGCCGTTCGTCATCAAGTGAAGAATTTTTGCGTGCAGTGGGACCAAAAGACGTGGTAATTTCATCTGGGCAAGGTAATTCCTACGACCATCCGCACCGCAATATTTTATACCGTTTTGCCGAATTCGGCGCCACAGCTTGGCGGACTGACACTGGGGGTGATATACTAGCTACGCTTAGCACTTCTACTTATGCGATTCAGTATGCGTCGGGTTTTGGTCATTAGTGGCCTTCTTGCTCTCACTCCGTTTATTGTTCAGGCTGCTGACTTTGATTTTGTGGTTAGTCGCGGTGTGTGGCTTTCAGACAAAAATGCGCTCGCCGGGGACAAAGTTAAACTGTACACCGTCATTAACAACAATGATTTTGTTAGTCTAACCACGCAGGTTCAATTTTTTAATAATGGTAAACAAATTGGCATAGTGCAAGTCAACAATTTGGTGCGCGAAGAAGCTCGTCAAATTGCACTTGAATATACATTGCCTGATGGTAAATACACAATCTCAGTAGCTTTAGCCAATGCCGTGGCGCAAACCGCCAATGGGCAGACACGCAATTTATCTGAAGCCGAATTAAAAGCCTCCCAAACCAGCGCGGCGCTTGATATTGACTTGGATACAGATAAAGACCGGACTGGTAATCGCGTTGACCCAGATGATGACAATGATGGCTTGACTGATGCAAAAGAAACAGAGCAGGGGACAGACCCTTTAAAATCCGATACCGACGCTGACGGCTTGTCTGATAGCGAGGAAAATACTGCAGGAACTAACCCGCTTAAGGCTGACAGTGATGGCGATGGTTTAACTGATAAAGACGAAAAAGCCCGCGGGACTAACCCGTTGAAAGCCGACACAGATGGGGATGGTCTTGATGATGGCACAGAGATTAAAGCTGGTACCAGCCCAACCAAAGCTGATAGCGACGGTGATGGCTTGTCTGATAGCGAAGAAAAAAAACGTGGTACAAATCCACTGCAACGCGACAGTGATAAAGATGGTGTTGATGACAAAGAGGATTTATTTCCACTCAATCCAAACGAAACCACTGACCACGATGGTGATGGCAAAGGGGATAACAGTGATACCGACGACGACAACGATGGCCAAACTGATACCGTGGAAAAAATTCAGGGCACCGATCCTCGTGTTGCCAATCCACCACCAGTAATTATAAACACAGACACAGGCACAATTACGGTCACTCAGGCCGCGACATCATCGGGTCAAGGAAGCAAAAAAAATGGCGTCAACAATCCGGCCGAAACAGCTCGCCAGTGGCTAACACTTCCAATCATTGCCGGAATTGCCGCCGTATTCTCATTGATTTGCTCGGTGGCTTTTTGGATGCAAGCACGCCGCCGCGAAACTAGTCCAGATGGTGAATAGTGTGGTATACTAAGCCCAAACTTTTTCTATGGGAATTTTTGCCAACAATGAAGAATCATTTATTGGTGTTGATATTGGTGCGCACGGCATCAAGCTCGTGGAATTGCGCAAAAATAAAAATCGTCCGCAGCTTTGGACCTATGGCATGATTGATGAGCCGCTTGATGTACATCAAAAAATTGCACCTGCTGCCCAACAAACAATTCCTAATCCAACGGCGCATTCTTCGCAACAATCACCGTTTCCCGAGATGGCCATGGACGAAGACCGTGTAAACCAGTACGCCACAGTGCTCAAAACATTGGTTAAAAAAGCGCGTGTGCGTGGTCGTCGTGCTACCGCCAGTTTACCAGTGTCGCAAGTTTTTCACGCGATTATCAACTTACCAAAAGTAGAGGACAGCCTAATCGACGGTTTAGTTAAAGCCGAGGTGTCCAAAATGTTGCCCGAACCATACGACAACATGCAAGTTGTGTACCAGCGCGTTACGTTGTCGGCCGTTGATGATAAAAAATTTATTCGTTTGCTCGTAACTGCGGCCCCAAAGCGGATTGTCGCGTTTTACTCGTCGATTTTTTCACGCGCTGGCCTGGAACTCCAGGAACTTGAAACCGAAGCATTCGCCCTCGCACGTTCACTCGTGGGGCGTGACCAAACTGTATCAATGGTTGTAGATATTGGGGCCGAGCGCAGTAATTTTTATATTGTTGATAATGGCTTACCAATGACACACCGCAGTTTACAGGTTGGAGGTAAAAATTTTGATGCGATTTTGGTGCAAACTATGGGACTCGAAGTCGGGGCTGTACAACAATTCAAACGGGATGCCGCGCTCCTGCCAGTCGATAGTTTGAGTGAGGATGCATTTACCCGTTTACTCGACCCAATTGCCAAAGAAATCCAATACAGTTTTGAATTGTACTTACACCAAAGTGGTAACGAGGGTAAACGTCCAGAAAAAATTATCCTTACTGGCGGGGTGGCGCTGTTTCCGCCAGTCATCAATTATTTGACCAAAAATTTTCCGCTTCGTGTGTTTATTGGTGACCCATGGGCCCGTGTTATGTATCAAGACCGCCTCAAAGGCGTGGTCCGCCACGTTGGCCCGCGCATTTCCGTGAGCTTGGGCTTAGCGTTGCGTAATTTTTCGTAGTCGTGTTATACTGGTCGTGCTATGCCCCGCAAGAAAACGCCCTCTGTATTGCTTATCGAAGATGACGCGTTTTTGGCTGGGATTTACAATCGCGCGTTTACGGCCGCTGGCTGCAAAGTCAGCGTGGCTGATACTGCGGCAACCGCGTTCAGTCACTTGCAAAAAAAGCATCCAGATGCGATTTTGTTCGAGCGTTTGCGTGCCGAGACCGACGGTTTTGGTTTAATTGCGCAAATCAAAGCTGATTCGTTTGGTCGTACTGTGCCCGTGATTGTGTTCACGAGTTTGGGTACGCGCGACGATGTGCAAAGCGCGCTCGACGCCGGGGCTACTGATTATTTGCACAAAGCCCATGTACACCCGGCCGAAGTTGTTTCCCGAGTTTTGTCTTTCATCAAATAATTTTCGTGTATGAACATCAATTCACGCAAGGGTTTTACACTTATCGAATTGCTCGTGGTCATTGCCATCATTGCACTTTTGTCCACGCTTGCAGTGGTAGCACTCGGCTCAACGCGCAAAAAAGCCAACGACACCAAGCGTTTTTCCGATGTTAAACAGGTTCAAACTGCGCTCGAGCTCTACTACACCGAGCATCAGGGTTACCCGGTCACGGCGGCCAATGGTATCATGCTTGGCGACACCAACACTTCGTGTTTGAATGCCAGCGGCTTTGCGGCCCGTGGTTGCACCACTCCATACATGCAGCAGGTTCCACGCGACCCAAGCGGCACAGTGCTCTACCAGTATCGCTCGCTCGACGGCAAAACCTATACCATTGATTTTACACTAGAAAGTGGTGTTGATAGTGTAGGCCTACGGGCTGGTGCAACCCAGGCAACCCCCTCCCAAATCAAGAATAAATAAGCTAATATTAGCCTAAAACCCCTCACTCGAGGGGTTTTTTGTGCTAAATTCAAAATTGCATTGACGGGCCCCTAAAAATCCTGTATCATAGAGGCGTTTTCGCGCTCTATGCCTTTATTTGCCAGCGAACAAGACCGACGCTACGCCATGTTTGGCCTACGGATTGTAGGGGACTTTGGGGCTAGCATTGCAATTCCGGTCGTTGTGTTCGTCTGGATTGCACAACGGCTCGAAGCTAAATTTGGCCACGCCCCCTGGTTCACCATCACGGCGTTTGTCTTGGCCGCCTTCTTGTCTGGGTGGAAAATTTATCGCCAGACAAAAATTTATTCGGCCGAGTATCAAAAACTGATCGACGACGCCGCTAAAGCCAAAAAACCAATTACCAAATTATGACTGAAATTCATATCCCAACTCTGGCACCCGAAGCCTTGTTCCACCTGGGAGGTGTAACAATTACGAATACCATGATTAATGCATGGTTGGCCATGATTATTTTTTTGGTAGTGGGGATTGTGATTTCGCGCCGCGTACGTCTGCGTCCAACTCGTTGGCAGCTGACTTTTGAAACAATTATTGAAACTTTGTGGGGGTACTTTGATCAAGTCACCGGTGACCGCACCAAAACCCAACGCTTTTTTCCGCTTGTTGGTTCGGTGTTCTTTTTTATTTTGCTTTCCAACTGGCTTGGTCTTATGCCAGGCACAGGTAGCATCACGGTTGGGCACGCCATGTTACTTCGCCCAGCCAACACAGACTTGAACCTGACGCTCGCCATGGCCCTGGTATCGGTGATTGGTTCGCACGTTATGGCGTTTGGAGCCATTGGTTTGTTTACGCATCTAGGTAAATTCGTGCAAATTACGAATGTTTTCAAAAGCATCTTCAAGGGCCCAATAGCTTTGTTTCAGGCTATTGTTGAGTTTGCGGTTGGCTTACTCGAAATTGTCAGTGAGGTCTCCAAAGTTTTGTCGCTCTCACTGCGTTTGTTCGGTAATATTTTTGCCGGCGAGGTTTTGATTTCGGTAATTTCTGCACTCGTGGCTGCACTTGTGCCAACGCCGTTTATGTTGCTCGAAATTTTAGTTGGTCTGATTCAGGCGGCGGTTTTTGCTATGCTTACACTTGTGTATTTAACAACCGCGAGCGAAGCACCGCACGGCGCCGAAGAACATCACTAGTTGCACACTGTTAGAGTCTCGACTCAGTCGTGGCTCACTACAGTGGGTAAGCCCACTTTAATTAATCGGCGAGGTTAAAAACCCTCTTTTTTACCCCTCGACCGTAAGTATTTTCTGTATGGAAGGTATGTCTCAGGAAGCCATTGTTGTAATGGCCAAAGCCCTTACCATGGCAGTTGGTGGTATTGCCCCAGCTTTTGCTATCGGTAAAATCGTTTCCAAAGCCATGGAAGCAATCGGCCGCAACCCAGAAGCCGGTGGTAAAGTTTTCGTGCCAATGTTGCTCGGTGCAGCCTTTGCCGAAGCTATCGCCATTTACGCTTTGGTGGTCGTATTCACCCTCAAGTAAAGCGATTTCCCTTGTCCTGCGGGGCAGGGGAGCCTGGCTTTATTTGCCAATTAATTATCCTGTATGAGTGAAGAAACTGTACATGCCGAAGTTGGACACGAAACTGCTGCTGCCGAAGGTGGTGTAGCCGCGAGTTTGGGTTTAAATGGTCAATTATTTGGTTTTCAATTGCTTAACTTTGCCATAGTTGGGCTGACTGTTTGGTTCTCGATTTTAAAACCACTGACCAAAAAAATGGCCGAGCGTCAACAAATTATTAATGATAGTTTGAATAAAGCTGAAACCATCGAGGCCAATTTTTTGCTGGCTGACCAAAAAGCGCGCGAAACATTGGATGATGCTAAAGTTCAGTCTAACCAAATTATTGCGCAAGCCACTGGCGAAGCCAAAGCTCAGGCCGATAAATTAAAAGCCGAAGCAAAATTGGAAATCGACGAGCTGGTTACCAAAGCTAAACAACAAATTAAAGACGAAAAACAATTGGCCAAGGCTGAATTGCAGCGCGAAATGGGCGCCATGGTTGCGGCTGCGGTTACCAAAGTTTTGGGTGCAACCGTGGATGCGAAAATCGACGAAAAAGTAATTACGAGCACGCTCAAAGATTTGTCGGCCCAGGAATAATATGCCCACATTGCTGCCCCGCCACTACGCCAAGATTTTGTATGAGTTTACGCATGGCCTTAAAGCCAGCGAATTTGACCAGGCAATGCAAGTTTTTTTGAACATGCTCAAAGCCAAGCGCGCCCTCAAAAAATTGCCGCTCATCATGAAAGAATTTGCGGAGTATGCAGATGAAAAAACTGGGGTGCATCATTTGGAAATAACCAGTGCGCGTAAACTTGATCCAGAATTAGTGCAAAAGATTACCGCGGCCTTTAGTCCAAAAGCCAAAGCAACCACTGCGGTAAATCCAGAGTTGATCGGTGGCGTCGTGATTCGTACGCGCCAAGCAATTTTGGATGCAAGCTTGCGTACACGAGTGGCCCAGCTTGGTACAAAATTGGCCGGACGCACTTAATCTCACTGAATAACTTTATTGTATGTCATACACAGATCAAATTATTGCCTCGCTCAAGAAAAATCTTGATTCGTTTGCACCATCGGTGCGGGTTGACGAAATCGGCACAGTAGTAGAAGTTGGTGATGGTATTGCCCGTTTGTCTGGTCTCGAAAATTGCCAAGCTCAGGAAATGCTTGAATTTGCTGGTGGTGTGATGGGTGTGGCACTCAATCTCGAAGAAGAAACCGTTGGTGCAATTGTGCTTGGTGATTATAAAAAAATCAAAGAAGGCGACACTGTGAAGCGCACCGGCCGCATTATGTCCATCCCTGTAGGCGAGGGCGTAATTGGTCGTGTGGTAAATGCGATTGGCGAGGCCATCGATGGCAAGGGTGTAATTAAAACTGATAAAATTTATCCAGTTGAACGCGTGGCTCCAGGCGTAATGACTCGTGAGCCGGTTAACCGTCCAATGCAAACTGGTATCAAGGCGATTGACGCCCTTATTCCAGTTGGTCGTGGTCAGCGCGAGCTCATTATCGGCGACCGCCAAACTGGTAAAACTGCCGTGGCTATTGATGCCATTTTGAATCAAAAAGGTCAGAACATGATCTGTGTGTACGTTGCTATTGGTCAAAAAGAATCCAAAGTCGCCCGTGTCGTGGCCAAGCTCCGCGAAGCTGGGGCCATGGATTACACGGTTGTGGTTTCGGCCGGTGCATCTGAGCCAGCACCAATGTCATACTTGGCACCATATGCTGGTGTAACAATTGCTGAATATTTTGCTGACAAGGGCAAGGATGTGCTCATTGTGTACGATGATTTGACCAAGCAGGCTTGGGCTTACCGTGAAATGTCGCTCTTGCTCCGCCGTCCACCAGGTCGCGAAGCCTACCCTGGCGACGTGTTTTATCTCCACTCTCGTT
>CAYQNA010000001.1:0-140416 GCA_964418775.1 uncultured Gammaproteobacteria bacterium | reverse complement strand
AGTTTTGGTCAACATGTTTGGCCGCGAAACTCCAGTGGAACTCGACGCCTTACAAGTTAAAAAAATCTAATCATTCCGGCCCGATTCGTCGGGCCAGGAGACAGTGGACTGAACTTCGGTCCCCTATCTCCTGTTCGCAGGACGCCGCGCTTCTCGGCGCACATTTAATTTGTACTTATGGCTAAGAAATTAACCACACAGATCAAACTCCAGATCGTCGGTGGTGCTGCTAACCCAGCCCCTCCAATCGGTCCTGCCCTTGGTCAGCACGGCGTGAACATTGCTGGTTTCTGCAAAGAATTCAACGATGCCACCCAGGACAAAAAGGGTGACGTAGTACCAGTTGTTATCAACGTGTACGACGACCGCAGCTTTAGCTTTATCATGAAGGTGGCTCCATCCTCTGAATTGATCAAGAAAGCCCTCGGCATCAAGAAAGGTGCAGCCAACCCAGTAAAAGACAAAATGGGTACGCTCACCAAAAAGCAACTCCGCGAAATCGCCGAAAAGAAAATGGTGGACATGAACTGCACTGACATCGAAGCAGCCATGAAAATCATTGCCGGCACTGCCCGCCAAATGGGCGTGAAGGTCGAAGCCTAATCACTTCAACAAATAAAACCCGCGTCACAGCGGGTTTTTTGTTTGGACATTTTGCTTGCGTAAACCAACAGAACGATTATACTAAAGGTAGTTCGCATATAAACGGGTCATACGAAATACATGTTTTTCTTTTGGGGATACCATCCCAGCCCCTAAAAAGAATCCGATTTATTTTCTTTAATTAATAAAGGGGGAATATAATGTGTTTCGACCGCTAAGCTGCGGAAAAGAATTATTTAAAAAAGCATATGAAAGAAATCATAGACAAATTATCATCATATAATCTATTTAATTACCTACTTCCAGGAACTATTTTTGTCGTAATTCTAAACGAAATCAGTATCTATTCACTCAGACAAGATGATCTAATAGTCGCAGCATTTGTTTACTATTTTATTGGTTTAGTGACAAGTAGATTTGGATCTCTAATAATTGAACCTTTACTCAAAAAAGTGAAATTCCTTAAATTTGCTGACTATAAAAGCTTTATCATAGTATCCAAAAAAGATCCACAAATTGAAATCCTTTCAGAGGCAAACAATATGTACAGAACATTTGTAGCCATGATTACACTATTACTACTACTAAAAATCTATGAAGCAGTAGATTTAAAAAATCCTGAATTACAACGTTGGAATCTTCTAATCTTAAGCATCCTACTCCTGATAATGTTCTTATTTGCTTACAGAAAACAAACTCAGTACATAGCCAAAAGAATAAAATCAACTATAGAAAATCAAGTATGATAACCTTTCACTTTCTAAACGTAGGGCAAGGGAATATGGCTATAGGTATTTTCCCAGATGGAAAAATCATGGCCTATGATTGCAATATCACAAACGATAACGAAGCTGACGTCTTTGCCTATTTAGCTAAAATAATGCCTAAAAATTCAATTGACGTCTTTGTAAACTCTCACAGGGACGCAGACCACATGCGGGGCATAAAAAAACTTCACGAAAAATATCCTATCACTAGCCTCTTTGATTCAGGAGTAAGCGGCAATACAGGAACTTCAGATTATGAAGATTATATGGATTTTCGGAGAAGCATTGACGATACATACGAGGTAAAACCAAATCAATGGTGGACTGCCCATCCAGATGTAAAAATCATAAACGGCAAACGTGAGGGTCTATATGATACTAACTCGCAAAGCATCGTGTTGCATATAAACCACAATGGATCACAATTATTACTTGCTGGAGATAGTGATGTAACCGCTTGGCAGGACTACATCATTCCCGAGGTCGGGGCAGACGTAAAAAGTCTCGTATTATATGCAAGCCATCACGGGTCACACTCCTTTTTCAACAAAGATCCAGAAAATAATGAAGATTACACAGCGCACTTAAGTCACATACGTCCCGCCATAGCAATTATTTCCGTAGGTGCTGATAACCCACATGGACATCCGAAAGAGGAAGCATTAGTGCATTATGATAATTACTGCTATGGCGCAGAGAATGGTGAAAAAATATTCAGAACAGATAAACATGGAAATATGAAGGTTGAATTACACGGTGGTGGAACTGGTACAATACACTGGGGATTAAGATAGTTTTTTTAGAGCTCGGTCACCGCCACTTTTGCCTCCTTCTACCATTCACCCTGGATATTCAAGAAAGGGAACCTAGGATTTTGGAAAAAGGCAATAAAAATCCAACTTTGGATAAAGATAATTATGAGAAGATCCTACATGGATAATCGTCAACAATGAAGCTAAAATAGACAAAAATAAATACGATGGTCCATTTCTTTTATATGTACCAAATGTTGGCAACATAGTGAGATTTTATGGTGAAATTGGAAGATACGAGGAAAGCCAAAAACGAATTGAACAAAAACTAGATGAATATTATGTTTAATCAAGTAAATAAAACTACGTTTACCAAGCTCTTTTTATTGCCTAATTTTGTTGTTATACTGGAGTAAAATTTTAATATGAAACCACTCGCCCAATTTTTCTTAAGCCTAACGCCAGATTTAGCTAGTTATTTGCAAACTAAATTAAAAGGTGTGCAGGCCGAGGTGATTACCGACGTGTTGGATGTTAAAAAATTAAACCCAGCCACTACGGTTTTGGGGGTGTTTGTGGATTCCAAAGTGAACAAAGCCGTGCTGGATAAATTACCGAATTTGCAATTGATTTTGGCATTTTCGACTGGGTATGACCACATTGACGTGGCCGAGGCGAAACGACGCAAAATTGCAGTGTGCACCGTCCCCTCGTACGGCGATTACACGGTGGCGCAACACGCGCTCACCCTAATGTTGGCGTTGTCGCGGAAATTATTTGCCTCGGTCAAACGCGTCAAAGAAGGTTGTTACGATTATCACGATTTGCGCGGTTTTGATTTGCAAGGCAAAACAATTGGAGTAATTGGCACAGGCAAAATTGGCTTGCAATTAATTAAAATGCTAGCTGGTTTTGAGGTTACTATTGTGGCGTACGACCCATTCCCCAAGCGAAATTTGGCGCGCATGTATGATTTTTCGTACGTGACATTGGATAAACTATTGAAGGTTTCGGATATTATTACCGTGCATACGCCGCTCACTAAATCGACCACTCACCTATTGAACAAAAAAACGATTCAAAAGACTAAACGGGGTGTGTACATTATCAACACGTCGCGCGGCGGGGTGATTGATGGAGCGGCGCTGTTGGCAGGTTTGCAGAGTGGCCAGGTGGCAGGGGCCGGCCTCGATGTGCTCGAAAACGAGGAAATTATGCACGATCCAGTGCTGCTTTTTGGGTCGCAGCCCCAATGTGTGATCAAGACTTCGCTGGTCAACACGGTTTTGGTCGACCACCCCAACGTAATTGTAACCCCCCACAACGCCTTTAACACGACCGAGGCGATTCACCGGATTATCGACACCTCGCTGGCCAATTTGGCGGCCTGGCGAGCTGGTCGCCCGCAAAACCAGGCCTAGCGAAACCATGCCTTTAAAGACGAATAAAGCTACACATTCAATCTCAAGTTACCAGTCGATCGCGTACGTTCTTCTTTATATTTTGTAATACTTGTGCAGCCTAAATAGAGAGCCACCCAACTTAACGATACGAAATAAATAATCACAAAACCGTGCGTATATTTACTCGTTGAAATAAGAAAATATATTGAAGGCGTGTTATACCTATTTAGATCTATTTTTAACTCATTAAGGGAAAAATCTTTTGCCCCCGGATTATCGTAGCCACGCATCCACGTTCTTTCAACATAATTATACTGACTTGAAGAATTAAACAAAGCCCTCTGTAAATATGAGACAAACAATCTATGGTTAATATAGACTTGCGAGATCTGCGGATTATAACGCATTTCTTCAAGTGAATCGACATTACCCTTACGCACGATATGCATATAGCGAAAGTATGGGTAAAACGAATTAATCAACTGAACATATACCGCCACAATTGCCAATACCGAAAAAGCAGCCAACAAAATCTTTTTTCTCCTATCCAAGAGGGAGCTAAAGCCCAGAAAAAGTGGCAAATGTAGCAAAGGAATAAGCGGGACTAATTTCCGCACACTCGGTGTTTCATCACTCCAATAACTAAATGGAGCCGTGATTAAAAAGTACAATCCAAATGCCGTAAGGACAAAAACTGATACGGCGGGGAATTTCTTATGCAATAAGGGCCAAAAAAACAAGGATGGAACCAGCAGCGGACTATAAACAAAAATACTTTTACCAAACCCAAAAAAAATTCCCCACAGACCATCCCACCAACTCACAATTTGAAATTCATTGCTTACTAAGTAAGCACCAGAAAAACGACCGGCAATCAAAAAATTGACCGCAAGTAGGTAGATCGCAACTAAGGTGACCGGCAAATAAAGCCTCCACAAAGTTGTTAATTTAAAAAAATCACCTCTTTTACCCTGGTGATGCAAAACTGTCAGAATAAACAAGCTTGCAGGCAATGCAATAACGATGCCATACGATTTTGCTAGAGCCAAAAACCCGATTTGAGCACCAATGAGCAGTAAAAAAATGTTTGTTTGTGTCTCTTTCCAGCGCAATAAAGTCAGTAGTAAAAGACTTATTAATAACATTTCCTGGTATGTCATGCCCAGCTTACTATATGGCCAAACAAGGCTACCTACTGCCAAAAGCAAAACCCCGACAATACTTACGGAGCGCCGTATACCCAGCCGGTTTACAATAAAAAAAACAAAAACCATTGCGAGCGCTGAATAAAATAGTGGTACAAGTGTCAGTATCTTGGCCGCCCGATTTGGGGTAAAAATCTTACTGATATAAACAAAGGGAACGTACAATAACGACGATCCAATAGCCGGCTTTTTTACCAAATAATCACCTTGTATCAGGGCAGTTGCGGCACTCACAGCTTCAGGCTCATAGCCTGACACACTCTGATTCCACGAAAGAAAAAAAACGCCAAAAACAAAAAGGAAAATAAAGAATGCCTGCGTATACGTTTTTTGCAGTGAAAACCTAATTCGTAACAAGGTTGCGATCGCGGCAATTCCATCATGAATATTAATTTTCTTGCCTTCTTTCTTGCTCCGTGGAGCATAGCTTACGGCAACCTCAGGTATAGTGACTCCTCGTTTGGCAATATACGCAGTGACTTCAGGACAAAATTCAAAACGTTTGCACGTTAGTGGTAAATCTCTGATCAGTTTTGTTGAAATTAATTTGTAGCCACAAGCTTCATCGGTAAGCTTTTGACGAAAAAAAATATTAGTAATCGCAGTAATCAGACGTCCGCCCCAGTAAAATAACGGCGTACCACGTGTAGAATCTGGTGCGAGATTCCGTGATCCATATACCACATCCGCACCATGCTCATGTGCATACGCAAAAAGTTTTGGTATATCGTTAGGCGAATATTCCAAATCTGCATCCTGTACCAACGTGAACTCTCCCAAAACTAATGGTAATGCAGCCCGAATCGCCGAACCTTTCCCTTGATTATGTGCACAAGACACAATTGTAAACCGAGGATCTTTTGAATAATTGCTCGCAAAAAGAATTTCTTTAGTACCATCAGTAGAGCCATCGTCGACAATAATATACTGGGTATCCGGTAAGGTGGACTCAAGAGCGGTTAATAGTTTTTCAACTATTAACATAATTGTACTTTTTTCATTATAGACTGGCACTATAATGGACAAACGTGGAGCCATAACAGTAAGATTATGCCCTTAGAGTAGCAAAAAACCGATGAAGCGGCAATCTATTGACAAACCAGGCAAAAAACGCTAAACTACGGCCATTATTTAAGTGGGACCCCGACCCTACGGGGGCTATTACCACAACCATAGACACTATGTCTAAACGCATGACGGCCCTCGCGGCCTTGGTCAACAAGACCAAAACGTATTCTGTAGACGAAGCCATTGTGCTCGTTAAGCAGACCAGCACCGTAAAATTTGATGCTTCGGTCGAAGTCCACGCTCGCCTGGGTATTGACCCAAGCAAGAGTGACCAGCAGATCCGCTCCACCGTTGCCTTGCCACACGGCACAGGTAAATCCAAGAAAATCGCTGCGTTCGTTGGTGCTAACAATGAAAAAGCGGCTCAAGAAGGTGGCGCCGACTTCGTCTACGGCGAAGAAGATATCAAAAAGCTCAAAGACGGCCTTTTGAAAATCGAATTCGACATTGCGGTTGCTACTCCAGACATGATGCCTAAAATGGCCATGGCTGCGAAAGTTTTGGGTCCAAAGGGCTTGATGCCTAACCCAAAGACCGACACCGTTGGTCCAGACATCAAGAAAATCGTGAGTGAACTCAAAAAAGGTAAGGCGGCTTTCAAAAATGACGATGGCGCCAACATCCACCAGGTTATTGGCAAGGTGAGTTTCTCCGAGGCTCAGCTCAAAGAAAACTTGGCCGCTTTCATGGACGCCCTTAAGCGCGTTAAGCCAAGCAGTGCCAAAGGTACTTACATTAAGAGTGTGTACCTCACCAGTGCCATGGGTCCGAGTGTAAAAGTGGAAATCGCACAATAAACGTACTCAAATAAAAACAGCCCCAAATCGGGGTTGTTTTTTTATGCACAGAGTTATGCACTTGACACGCATTTTTTTGCGCAAAAGTTTATTTCATGGCTAAATCTAAACAAGTTTGACCGAGCTATTTACAAAGAATAAAATTCACGCATATGAATAACACAACTTTTGTTCGGACAATGTTAGTGGGTATGGCGTGTTTGGCGATTGGCGTTAGTGGGACGCTGGTGGTTTTGTGGCAGCGGCCAGTTGAAATTAAACGAGTCCAGCAAGTGAATACTGTGCGAGAAACAGTTTCCACAACCCCACAAAACACTTTAGATGACACGTCAAAATTTAATTTATCAACCACCACATTTAAGGCAGACGTGGCAACAACTACCGCCCAACTAAACGGTCAGAGAGCGGTTAAGTACACGGATAAGATTGGCGAGTTTAGTTTTATTGTTCCCAGCACATGGGTAGTGCAGTACGATGTACGGACAAGCCCGCAGGGCGACAAATTTTTGGGCACTGATTTTACTGTATCCGAACACGAACTGGAACCAAACGATGCCTCCTCAGTTAGCATTTCATTCACTGCCACAGAATACTCATTTGAGGATTACTTAGACGATGACAACACGAATGAGCCCAATTTACCAAAAATGGAATTTAAAAACGTATACTCATACAAACTAAAGGGCTTACCAGCGGTACACTGGGAAAGGGACACTCACATCGGCCTCAACTATACGACAGATTTTATTCTCCGAAAATACAAGAAATACAATGTGGCAATAGATCAAACTGAGCCTGATGATAACCCCGAAATAAAGGCAATTATTAATTCACTGGAGTTATAGTGTCACAATCTTCAGCAAGTCATGAAGTGCTGAGGAGGAGTGATACTCACTCTTAAACGCTCTTTACAAGGAGGGCACACGCCTACAAATTTGGTTCACAGAAAAGAACTCGGACAAATCGGAGACAAACGTGTGTAGTAAAACGCTTCTCACATTCTTCTACCTGTTCGCGCGCATGGCTCTGGCCATCTGTGGAACGGGCCAGGCGACCACGTTTCAGTGGCCGCTCGACAACTGGCAAACCAACTGCAACAAGTTCTGGGGTACATGCAACAAGCCGTACCATCTGGGCGCGGATAGTCTGCCGAGTCAGGCCAACGTCGGCACGGCCGTCAAAGCGCCCTGCTCGGGCGTGGTCAAGCTGGCCAAGAGCAAGGTTGGCTACGGCGGAACCGTGATCCTGGAGTGCTGGGCTGGCACCGAATGTGTGACGCCGATCGTGGGTCATATGTTTGCCAGCAGCCTGCAGGTTCAGGTCGGCCAGAGCATCAGCAAGGGCACGACGATCGGGTACTTGGCTGATAAAGCCAGCAATGGCGGTTGGGATCCCCACATCCACTTCGGCATCCACAAGGGTGAGTACAGCAAGTACCAAGAAAACTTCGCCTGCGATGGTGGCTGGTACTACAGCGGTTATACCTCGAACTCCTGCGTCAAGGATCAGTGGCACGACCCCGATGTGTTCATGAAGACGCACATGACCCCGCCGAAGTTCAACTTCAGCCCGAATGGCGTGGCCTGTAAGGGTCCGATCACGGGCGGGGCCGAGACGAACTGGATCTACACCTGCAACAACCAGTCCACCACGTTCAAGGAGGGTGACAACATCACGACCCTGATCTACATCACGGACGTGAAGGTCAACCATACCTACCGTGTGGACACGTACCGCGATGGGCAGTACATGTGGGCCTGGGTCGGTGACAAGATCTACGTGGATCCGATCTGGGGTTGGAATCGGAGCTACTTCTGGCCCGGGCTGACGAATGCGCAGCCGGGCAATTGGGAGTTCCGCATCACCATCCGCGCAGACCCTGAGCCGGATTACATTCCGCTGGAGACGATCAAGTTCACGGTCACGGGCAACGCCAACGGCTACACCTACAACAAGAACGGCCTGACGTGCTACGGTCCGGTGACGGGCGGTGTGGAGACGAATTGGCTCTACACGTGTAACTGGGCGAACAAGATCTTCAAGAATGGCGACACGCTGTACGGGCTCGTGCGTTTGGACAATGTCTGGGTGGATCACACCTTCCGGGCGGAGTTCTGGCGCAACGGCGTCAAGCAGTGGCAGGCTGACCAGAAGAATGTCGTGGACAAGCAGTGGGGCTGGAAGTACAGCCACTTCTGGCCGCGCGCCACGGGCATTTGGTCGGGCAACTGGGAAATCCGCATCTTCGTGGACTCTGGCAAGGGGTTCATGTACCTGGACTCGCTCCCCTTCACGGTTTTGTAACCTCCTTCCTTTTTGGCGCTGTTGAATTTTCGAATTCCAGCGCCTTCCACCAAAAAACATCAGTAAATCTGGTGTGTTTTGGTTTGCAAAAATAAGGCAAAAAACCGCTATTGCCCCCCCCTAGGCCGGTTTGCTACAATAGGTCGGACAGCCTAATCTTTTTGTATGATTTTATCAGATACAGATATTAAAAAGGCCCTGGAACGTGGCGATATTTCGGTCGATCCTTTTGACCCAAAGTACATTCAACCAGCTTCGATTGACTTGCATTTGGATAAAGAATTTTTGATTTTCGACACAAACCAAAATTACGTTATTGACCCAAAAAAGCCAATTGACCCGCTCATGAAGTCGATTACGATTGACGAGGACCGCCCATTTGTTTTGCACCCTGGTGAGTTTGCACTGGGATTGATTTACGAAACTACTGGCGTGGCCAATGATTATGTGGGCCGTTTAGAAGGCAAAAGTTCAGTTGGCCGCATGGGCTTGCTCATTCACGTAACCGCCGGCTTTTTGGATCCAGGCAACAAACTCAAAATGACACTTGAGTTGTGCAATGTGGCGAACATGCCAATTTTACTGTATTACAAAATGCCAATTGCCCAAATGGCGTTTGAAAAAATATCCAGCCCGTGCGAAGTCCCCTATTCCAAAGTTAACAACAGCAAATACACGGGTGACATGAAACCGCGCGCCAGCCAAATGTGGAAAAATTTTTAAAGCCATAAATATGCCACGCAAAATAATTTTGGGCCTCGTTGGCCACATTTCGTGCGGCAAAGGCACAGCCGTGGCATATTTGTCGAAAAAATATGGCGCGGGCACGTATCGCTTTTCCACAGTGCTGCGCGATTTGCTCGACCGTTTGTATTTGGAACACACGCGCGAAAACATTGTGTCCATGTCCGAAGTTATTCGCCAGGGTTTTGGCAATGATATTTTGACCAATACGCTGCTACAGGACGCGCTTAATGACCCGAACCCAATTATTGTTCTTGATGGAATTCGCCGCGTCCAAGAATTGCCCGCGCTGTTTGCACGCCCAGAATTTGTGCTTGTGGAAATTGCCGCTAACCCGAAAGTGCGTTACGAACGTCTGATTCAACGCAGTGAAAATGCCGACGACCAAACCAAAACCTATGAACAGTTTTTGGCTGACGAACAACGCTCGACCGAAGTAACAATTAGCGAAGTCGCTGTCCAAGCACAAGAACACATTGATAACAATGGTACAGCGGAACAATTGCAAGTGCAGCTCGACGCTTTAATTGCCAAATATTCCTAATATGCAAGTTACTATCAAACGTATTGACTCCGCACTCCCCTTACCTGCGTACCAAACTCCTGGCGCAGCCGCGTTTGATATTTACAGTCGCGTGGACATGGTAATCCCCCCAAAATCATTGGCTAAAATCCCGACTAACCTTATCATTAAAATCCCACCTGGTTACTTGCTAAGCATTGTCACCCGCTCCAGTACTGCCAGCAAAAAAGGCCTGTGCCTACTCCAGGGCTTTGGAATTATTGATCAAGATTACTGTGGCCCGACTGACGAAATTTTGTATCAAGTTTACAATTTCACTGACCAAGAAGTACATGTTGAACGCGGCGAACGCGTAGGCCAAGCCGCTTTTTTGCGCGTTGACCAAATGGAATGGAACGAAGTCGCGGAAATGACTGACCCTAGTCGCGGTGGGTTTGGCACTACGGGTAGTTAGCACAACCAATATGCAAGCCTATCACGATATTGTTCAAAAAATCCTCAATCAGGGCGAGGAAAAAACTGACCGAACCGGTACTGGCACTTTGGCAATCGCTGGAGCCATGTTTGAACATGACATGCAAAACGGCTTTCCATTGCTAACGAGTAAAAAAATGCCCTTCAAAGTAATTGCGAGCGAATTAGAATTTTTTATCAAAGGCATTACTGACAAACAATGGTTACAAGAACGTAACAATCATATTTGGGACGAATGGGCCAATCCCACCAAAGCCCCCTACGGTCATAGTCCCGAAGCCAAAGCAATGATGGCTGCCGAACGAGACTTGGGACCAGTCTATGGTTTCCAATGGCGTCACTTTGGAGCACCGTACCATAATTATAACAATGATTATCGAGACCAAGGAATTGACCAGTTAAAAAAAATCATTGGCGCCCTTAAAACAAACCCACATGATCGACGCATGATTGTTAGTGCCTGGAACCCAACCGCTCTTGGTAAAATGGGTCTACCCCCATGCCATTATGCCTTTCAGGTAACAGTCATCAACGGACGGCTAAATTTATTGTGGAATCAACGCTCAGTAGATACCATGCTCGGCCTCCCCTTTAACATCGCGAGTTACGCCTTATTACTGCACCTGTTAGCCAAAGAGGCTGGGTTGCGCGAAGGAAAATTAGTTGGCTTTTTAGCAGACGTTCATATTTACAAAAACCATCTTGAGGGCGCACGCGAACAAATGACCCGAGATCCAAATAAATACGCGCTACCAACCATAGCCACGGAAAATTTTGCGTCTATTTTTGATTGGACTTACGAACAATCCCAATTAATTGGTTACGATAGTTACCCTAAAATAAGTTTTGAAATTGCGGTATGAGTATTGCCCTAATTGCGGCGGTTGCCGAAAATAACTGTATCGGCAAAGACGGAAAATTACCCTGGCACATTCCCGAGGATTTAGCACACTTCAAATCACTAACTGCAGGTAAAATTGTTCTGATGGGCCGCAAAACCTGGGAGTCATTGCCTGAAAAATTTCGCCCGTTGCCAAATCGTTTAAACCTTGTGATTACTAGGCAAACTGATTTTTTAGTTCCAGCCGGTGTTGAAAAATATTCAGACATAGCAACGGCCTTAGCAACCCACAAAAATGAAGATGTAATGATAATCGGTGGTGCCGAAATATATCGTGCCACAATTGATCTAGCAGACACATTGTATATTACTCACGTACCCAAAACTGTTGATGGTGATGCTTTTTTTCCAGCGATCAATGAGTCTATCTGGAAAAAAACTAACATTGAATCACACGGTGCATTTGATTTTGTCACTTACCAAAAATAATATGCCAGGCCTATTTATCATGATCGAGGGCACGGACGGATCAGGCAAAGGCACGCAGACGGATTTGCTGGTGGAGCGCTTGAAAACCGAAGGGCACGCTGTACAAGCCATTAGCTTCCCCCGCTACGGCGAACGCAGTGCCGCCATGGTGGAGGATTATTTGCACGGTAAATACGGCACAGCCGAAGAAGTTGGGGCGTACCGCGCGTCAATTTTTTACGCCGCTGACCGTTACGCTGCCAGCGCCGAAATGAAACAATGGTTAGCCGAAGGCAAAGTGGTAATTGCCAATCGCTATGTTGGTTCAAACATGGGGCACCAGGGCGGTAAAATTTCTGACCCCGACGAACGCGCTAAATACTTTGCTTGGGTACGTGATTTGGAGTATACTATCTTTGGTATTCCCAAGCCTGACGTGAATTTAATTTTGCACGTACCAGCCGAAGTTGCCTCCGCACTCATTGATAAAAAAGATGACCGGGAGTATTTGCAAGGCAAAAAACGTGACATTCACGAAGCAGATATGGCTCACCTCAAAGCCGCCGAGGTCAGTTATCTGGACATGGCGCAGCGCTTTCCCGAATTCACCCTGGTGGAATGTGCCCCAGGCGGCGAACTCCTTTCCAAAGACGTTATTCATGACCTTATTTGGCGCCAAATCGCGCCCCGCTTAACCGATAATTAAAGCCTATGGCCGAACTCTCTGCTGGATACATTATTGCGCACAGTTTTCGCACCTATTTTAAAAATTTTGGTTTGGTGGCCAAGTACGCCATCAGTTTAACCGGCATGTTTGCCCTATATTTCATTGCCTCAATTACATTTTTGGGCTCTGAATTTTTGAACACCGCCGACGAAAGAGTGGCTCCACCAATGCCCGTGACAATTTTGATGTTTAGTTTACGCCTGGTTTTAGCGCTTGGCTCAATTCTAATTATCATCGCCTTAATCCGTGCTATCCGCCGCGCCTACCTTGGTCAACCACACGAAACCATGGTAAATGAACTCCACACTGCCCGCACACTTTTGTGGCCATACATTTACACATCGGTGTTGTTGGCCTTATTGCAATTAATCCCAGCCATAATCATGATCTCTAGTGTTTTCTATTTTTTGACATATCCAACAGCTGGCAAATTAGGACTCATTATGTTGGCTTACTTTGCGAGCGCAGCGGCAATTATCTGGCTTGGTGTGCGTTACAGCTTAGTAACACCAGCAATTGCAATTGATGGCGCTCGCGGTGTAGCTGCTCTTAAAACCAGCTCTTCTATTCTCAAAGGCCGCTGGTGGCAAATGTTCTGGTGGACACTGGCTTACACGATTGTTTTATCCATCATAGTTAGTATCATTTCCCTATTATTCCTCACCCCAGTCGGGTACTTTGCCGGTATCAACTTCCAAGGCAGCTGGTTCTTGTCCAGTTTTGTGGTTTTGATCCTCAGCGCCTTCTTTTTACCAATTGGTTTTATCCCTCTTGTGATTATTTACGAGAACCTCAAAACCCAGGCCAGGTCCTAGGCAAATACGCGTTAGCATGCTAGGATAGGCCCATATGAAACTTGTCCCGATTATTGGTTTGGAAATCCACGTGGAGCTGGCTACAGCTAGTAAAATGTTCTGCAGCTGTGCCAATCAGCCTGATGTTCAGGAGGCAAATACACTTGTTTGCCCAGTTTGCCTGGCTCACCCAGGTACTTTGCCTGTACCAAACCGCGCCGCAATTGCGAGTGTGGTTAAAATTGGCAAGGCTTTAGGTGCACACGTGCGCGAGCTGTCTAAGTTTGACCGCAAGCACTACTTTTACCCAGACCTACCAAAGGGATACCAAATTTCGCAATACGACGAACCAATTGCCGAGCATGGTGCGCTCGAGCTCCGTTTTTTGCCTGGAGATAATGTCCGCGAAGTGGCCGTAATTGGCATTACGCGCGCGCATTTGGAAGAAGACACGGCCAAACTCTTGCACGAAAGCGCAGGCACAACGTATGTAAACTTCAATCGCTCGGGTGCGCCCCTCGTGGAAATTGTGACTGACCCTGATTTTCAAAGTGCGGCTGAAGCCAAAAAATTTGGCCAAGAGTTGCAACAACTCCTCCGCTATTTGGGGGTGAGCAACGCTGATATGGAAAAAGGTCAGATGCGTGTGGAGGCCAATGTTTCCGTACAAGTCGAGGGCAGCTTTACGATTGAGGACGGTGTGGTTAAGCCTGCGCCCGGCACTACTTTAAATAATAAAGTCGAGGTAAAAAACATCAACTCCTTCCGCGCTGTGGAAAAAGCGATTCAATTTGAAATTGCCCGCCAAACAAAAATGATCGAGGCTGGCGAACCATGGCCACAACAAACTCGCGGCTGGGACGATAACAAAGGCGAAACCGTGATGCAGCGTATCAAAGAAAACGCGGCAGACTATCGCTATTTCCCTGAGCCAGACATTCCCCCATTTCACCCGCTCGCCATTGCGGGCGAAATCCATTTACCTGAATTGCCGTCTGCTTGCCGTGCGCGTCTACGCGACGAACATGGTTTTTCGTACGCCGACGCGGAATTTTTGTCCACAGACCGCGCGCTCGTGCAGTTTGCCGATCAAGTCATGAGTGAACTGGCCGAATGGATGCGCAGCTTACCCGAAACCGAAGACAAAAAAACCAATGTGGCTCGCCTAGCTGGTGGTTGGATCACGAGCAAACTCCTCGGTATTTTGAACGAACGCAACGAAACAATTAAAGATCTAAAAATCTCGGCCGAAAATTTTGCTGAGCTCCTGACTTTGATTTCCGCGGGGCGCGTGAACAGTACCAATGGCCTGAAGATGCTGGGTGAAATGGTTGCCTCTGGCGTTAACATGGACCCAACTCACCTCATGGAAAGCAAGGGCTATGGCCAAAAAAGCGACGCAGGCGAACTGAACGCGATAATTGCTGATGTACTAAAAAGCTACCCTGCTCAGGTAGCCCAATTCAAAGCCGGCAAAGAGCCTGTCCTTCAATTCCTCAAAGGCATGGTCATGAAAGCGACCGAAGGCAGCGCTGACCCAGCTGTAGCTGAACAACTTCTGCGCGAACAATTGCGCTAATTACTCCAGGCCGTCAATTAGTTTTTTAAAGTGTTGCGCGTTAATGTATGACAATTGCCCGGCTTGCCGGGCTTTTTCAACTTCCATACGCATGGACAAACGGTCGTGGCGATGAAAACCAGCGCCTGTGGCTTTGTGCGCCGCATGGCTTTTAACCAAATCTTCAAAAAACGCACGCTCTTTGGCACCGATTGTGTTATATGTCGCCCGATTGGCGCGAATTAATTTACCAAATTGTTTGTGTAATAATTTGCCACGGAATTGACTACCCGTATGCACACCAAAAGCAGAGTTTTCGCCCTTGCCTTCGGCCGCTTCCGTGGCCTGACGCTGTTTAATCAAACGACGCACGTATGAGTAGCGACGGTCGTCAGCACCAGCGTCGTTTTGCATACTACCAGCTGCGTCACGCTCCACTGCCGGACGGTTGATTGATGTTGTTGGCGCATTATTCGCTTGTCCCACGCGGAAAATCGAAGAAACTGCACCACTGGAACGATTTTCATCGCGCAAACGCATGGCCTGGTTCATAGACACGCGCGAATTTTCCAGGTCGCGAGTCTGTTGCAATTTGGCCACAGAAAAATTCTGTGCGCGCGGTGGCGTCGGTCCAACCGGTCGCCCAAAACCACCCACACCAGACATACTGCCTGGGCGGGCAACTGGCAAAATTGGCGGTAACGAATTCAAAGGCATATCCCCCATTATATCACACTACACACCCAAAAACTGTTCAACTTTCTTCGCCGCTTCGGCAAAATCATCACACCACACAACCCGGTTATCGCGGTTGAACCACGTAAGCTGGCGACGCGCGTATTGACGTGTATCCTGCTTAATCATTTCGACCACAGTCGGCAGTGTTGCACGCCCCTCCAGATATTCGCGAAATTCGCGATACCCAATTCCATTCATGCTTGGCAGGGCCCAACTGTATTTTTGCTTTAATAACGCTTCCACTTCCTTCAAAAGCCCGGCCCTCATCATCGCATCCACCCGCTCATTAATGCGGTTATACAAAACCTCACGCGGCACGCGAATGCCAATTTGCAACACATCAAACAATGGCGCCCCTTTCTTTTTCTGCGCGGAAAATGGCTCGCCCGTCATAATACACACCTCGAGTGCTCGCACCAAACGCCGTGGATTATGCGTATCAATCACACCCGCCGCCTCGGGGTCTAGTTTCTGTAATAGTGCAACCAGTTCAGGCAATGGTTTTTCCTCCAAACTCCGCCGCAGCTTGGGACTTGCTGGCACACGCGGAATTGAAAAATTATCCACGAGTGCAGACACATACAAGCCTGTGCCGCCCACAACCATTGGCACCTTACCCGCCTGTCGAATCAATTTAGTATATTTAAGCGCCCGGTCACGAAACTCAGCCGCGCTAAAAGTTTTCCCCGGGTCCAAAAAACCAATCAAATGGTGCGGCACATCTTGGACAAAAAACGACTTACGCAACCCATTGCGCCGCCACTCACCCTCGGGCTGGGCCGTGCCAATCGCCATTTTCTTATAAATCTGGCGCGAATCAGCCGAAATCACGGTCCCATTGAACCGCTTCGCCAGGTCCACCCCCCACTGCGTCTTGCCACTGGCGGTTGGCCCGCAAATTACAATTAATTTTGGCAATACTTCTAACATAATTGGCACCAGTGTATCGTTCCCCACCCAAAAACGCAAGTCCCGGTGGACAATTTCTTTGCTCAATTTTGCGGAGTTTGCTATACTTGGCCTAATCTTTTTTCTTCATAATTTTATGCGCGACACTTCAGAATTTGATAGCCCAAAAATTGAATCACCCTTGGACCACTCGCTAGAACCTGAAAGTTTTGAGAATGCTGAAAATCCTGATCAACAGCAACACACCGAAGAAATTAACCAAAAACGCGAAGCGGCTACTGACGAAGAAAAAGTTGGCCGCAAAATTCTCTCAGTGATTGAAAAAACTGGCCTGCCACCAGAAGCGCGCATGACCATGTACCGTCGCATCCAAAACGGGCTCAATCTCGAAGCTGACGGAATTCCGACAGAACGTGATATATGGGAGATGGTTAAAGCCGCAGCTGCACCAATGGCCGCCGCCGAACGTCACTATTTAGAAAGTTTAGGGTTTACCTTTGAAACAGACAACACTCTAATTTTAGACGAAGCTGGCGAACAGGCCCATACCTACGAAAACGTTAAACAAAGTCTCGCCCGTTTATCATCTTTAACTGAGTTGTATAGTGCCCCAATTGCTCGTGGTGAGATTAAACGCATACCAGTAAACAACACCGAACGTCTATACTCAACTCTCGTCAAGTTAGGAATTGACGCTGGTACTGTTCAGAATGCACTTAGTGAAGAGTTAATTGATGCTATCCAGCACTCTGACTTTGTGTCTGGCCAGGTTGATTTACAGAACACCCCAGCCCTTTTGGGTGCAATTGACAAAACAATTCGTGCTTTCGAAAATAAAGGTAAATTTACTCTTGATTTGCACGGCGATCCACAACCAATTGGCGGCTGGAATAAAGCAATGAACTTCCTTAGTCGTGGCCGCAGAGCAGAAAAACAAAAAAGTTCACGTGAATACCAAAATATTATTTCCCTTCAGACTTTGCGTGACGCCATTGCCGTTGGCCCAATGCCGCAAAGGGCTGAATTGCCCGCAGGTGTTGAGCAAAAAATTACTCAGACAACTTCCGCACCAAAAAGACGCGTTCGTCGAGATTATAGCGGTGACTGGGCCGCTGGTATTGGTGGCGGTGTTGCTGGTTTAGCCACAATTGGAGCGGTCGCCGCTACAGTTGGCGGCCACGAAGCTAAAGCGCGCGATATTGGTGAACCTGTCAAAGTCAGCGCAGTTGCCCCAAAAGCAGAAAGTACTCAAGCCGACACACAAGATGGCCTCTATCAATTTCCTGAAATTACAATTGCCCCACAAAAGGCCGAAGTTGAAGCCACGGCTCGCCCTCGTCGTGAGCGCACTGAGTATACCCCAGCTCGTTCAGCCGAAGCAGAAACAGTTTCGCAGGCACGTTCAATTGACGAGGCATTAGATTTGAGAACAACCAAAAAATCCGTTCGCACCGAGTCTTCTCCACGTCGCACACCTAAGATCGATGTTTTTGCAGATCATTCAATCCCACCTGACGCTGCTAAAGCTCCGGTTTTTGCTGAACCAGAGTCAACCACACTCGAAGTTAAGCCAATCGTAACTACCAAGAAAACAAGTAAAAAAGAATCCACCAAGGCTAAGCCAGTTGATAGTTTTGCCAGGAGCATTGCCGCTGCCAAAAAAGAAGCTGCTTTAGCACGTGAAAACCGCGCAAAGGCTGCCAAGATTGCAGATGACCTGATTCCTAAAAACGCATTAGCCAGTCTTATTAAGAAAGATTTTGCCCCAAAGTCAGCTGCTTCAGAGCGTGCACTGGCTCACAAAGCCAAGGCAATTGAAATTGCAAACCGTGTAAAAGCTGAACGCGCTGCAAGGCAAGCTGAAGTGGCTGAACCAAGCGGTGGTTTAATGTCCCAAATTGAAAGCAGTTTAAACAATAAATTTGGTGCTGATGCAGAACGGTATTTGAAGGCTTTACCAAAGGATGTACGCGCAGCTTTAAGCGAAAGTACTCCAGCCCAAGCTCGCGCCTTGTTGGCTGACAAGATTATCAACATCCACGAAGACCCAGGTATTACGGCTGAGCGCATCACTGCTCTCCACGCTGCCAAGGAAGCTTTGAAAGGTCTGTAAATAAACTAGGTAATTAAAAACCTCCCGTGTGGGAGGTTTTTTGTTTGGTTGAATAATTGCTTAGCGACTACGTTCACGTGTTTCCGATACCACCCGTGCCACAAAGTCTGCCGCACTAATCACGAGTGGCTCTTCTTGGCCCAAAACTTTTACACTAAGTGATTCACCAGACAATTCGCGGTCACCAGCGACCACAATATACGGAATTTTTTGCGCTGACGCATTGCGCACTTTTTTGCCAATGGTTTCATTGGCCGCATCAACTTCCACGCGAATACCAGCCTTGCGCCACTCGGCCGCCATGGCCTCGGCACCAGCACCATGCTTCTCCCCAGAAACAGGCGCCAGAAGCACCTGGATAGGCGCTAGCCACACCGGAAGGGCCCCAGCCGTATGTTCGATCAAAAGACCCATAAAACGCTCTGGGGAGCCCAAAATCGCGCGGTGGATCATCACAGGACGCTTCTTCTGGCCATCGGCATCGGTATACTCCAATTCAAAGCGCTCTGGTTGAATAAAGTCCAACTGAATCGTCGAAATTTGCCACTCGCGACCGAGTGCGTCCACCGCAATAAAGTCCATTTTTGGCCCATAAATCGCCGCGTCCCCTTCCACGCGTTTGTACTCCACGCCCACCTGCTTCACAATACTTTCGAGCTTGGCCTGTGCGCGTTCCCACACTTCGGGCGAACCTAAATATTTTGCCTGATTGTTTGGGTCCCAGAGCGACAAACGCACCCAATACTTCATGCCAAATTTGGCAATCGCAGTGGCAATTACTTTGGATACATTCAAAAACTCGGCTTCGATTTGGTCTTCACGGCAGAAGCAGTGTGCATCATCCTGCGAAAACGCGCGCAAACGTGTGAGTCCAGACAATTCACCTGGACGTTCGTCGCGGTACAAATTCGCAAAATCACTGTAGCGGAGCGGCAAGTCGCGGTAACTGCGCGAACGACTCGCAAACAATTGCGTGTGCATTGGGCAGTTCATTGGCTTAAGGAAAAATTCCTCTTCGCTGTAATTCGAACGCGCATGGAACATGTCTTCCTTATACTTATCATAGTGGCCCGACGTTTTGAAGAGTTCGGCTTTGGTCAATTGTGGTGTCCACACTTCCTGATACCCAATTCCCTGTTGCAATTCGTTCACAAACTTTTGCAATTCACGACGCACAAACGCACCTTTTGGCGTGAAAAGTGGCAACCCCGGCCCAACTAAATCGGAAAACACAAACAAATCCAGCTCTTTGCCCAAACGGCGATGGTCACGTTTGCGGGCTTCTTCTAATTGAACTAAATAATTGTTCAAGCCCTCGGCAGTCTCAAACGCTGTGCCATAAATGCGCGTCAACATTTTATTTTTCTCATCACCACGCCAATACGCACCTGCAATGGTGAGCAATTTAAAATGTTTCAGCACTTTACTTGGGTCTTCCGTATGTCCGCCGCGACACAAATCAGTAAAATTACCCGACGTGTAAAACGTGAGCGCGCTTCCCTCGCCCGCAAATTCATTAATTAATTCTTGTTTATACTCATTGTCTTTAAAATACTCGAGTGCCTCGTCTTTGCTTACTTCGCGGTGCGAAAAACTGGTCCAATTTTTCACCAATTCCTGCATTTTCGCGTCAATTGTAGGAAAATCAGTTTCCGAAATTTTGGTTGCCCCAAAATCAAAATCATAATAAAACCCAGTGTCGATCGCTGGGCCAATTGTGCGCTTGGCATTTGGCCACAATTCGGCCACGGCTGCGGCCAACAAATGCGCGGCCGAATGCCGCAAACCCTGCAATTGTTCTTTATCCATATGAAAAAATAAAAACCCCGATACGCCCTTTTACAAGCGTACCGGGGTCAATGAATCATTGACGGTTCCACCCGATAATTTACTCAATAAACTGTCTTGACACTCCGAGAGTGGTACCATGCCGTAGGGCTGGGCTGGTTCTCGTGCAAACGTGTCCCTTATACTCTAACCCAAGGCCTGCGGCCTGTCAAGCTAAAGACTAATAGACTCCACAATGCCGTTCATTGGGTATGAATCCGAAGCTGTAAAAGGACCCTTCACACTACTGTTAATCGGAGTATACTCATAAACAAAGCCGCCATCAGCCCAATTTTTCTCATACCCATTATTGCCAACTTTCAGACCAGTCTCACCCTTTACGGTGGTCCTAACCGAAACCGAACCAGTAGTTTTTCCCTTTAAAATATCAGTTGTGTCGGCTACAAGGTAGAAATAACGAGTGGTGCCGGCGGGGATAATAATTGGACTTGTTGAGTCTGGTTCAAAATAAACTGTCTCGTTAGTGGCAAATCGACACTTCATTGGGGTGGTAACGCCAGCTGCCCCTGCCAAACAAAGTGGGTATGTTTTACCAATTTGTTGTTTCATTCCACCGCCCTGACCGCTTTCGTGCAACCTAAAACTATGAATCTTACCCACATCATTGCCGTTTGCGCCCAACCCTTCAACAGAAATATCAAAGTTAATCCCTTTGAACTTTAAATCCCGGTCGCCCTTAGCCGTGATCGAAAATAAATTCAATTGTGCAGATTGAGAAGAGCTTAAGGCTGTCCCCCACTTAGTAATCACTGGCGCTGTATTATGCATTAAGATTGCCTCACTGGGTAAGGCAATATCCGCTTTGCCCGCAGACTTAGATCCAAACACGATTCTTTCTGGTCCTAACAAATCTCCGGTAGCCATGTCCATGACTTCGATATTTTCCGGCGTGTCAGGAGCAAAATCAAAAGTATGAACTGCTCCCGGTGTCATTAGCCCAGAGGTTGACGCTTTTGCTTCTAAATAAAGAGCCACTCCGCCATAATTACCATAAGGAGCTGTATTATACTTGTTTAAAACCAGTGGCTCTGGTAAAACAAACGTAATTTTATCGCTATTTGGCTGCAAAACCGCAGTTGCCAAAACCTTTTCGGAGTAAAAACCACTTTTTAGTACAAACTGGGAAAAATCAGCAGCATTTGTCGGGCCACCATAAGTCTTTACTATAAATGAAATCTTACGTAAACTAATTGGGTTCCCATGACCACTCATATACCACTGAACCCGTATACTCTCGCCGCTTGTCAAAATTCTATCCGTTTTTTTATCATTATTATAATTAAATGTTACAAATCCTCTTGGACTCGTTTTCACCTGAGACCCTGTACTCGTGGGTACCGTAGACGTGGCAGTAACAGGCGTTGGTGAAGCTGAGGTTCCGTTCATTTGATGAGCCATGCGTGCATCAATACGTGCTTGATCAGCCGCAGACATTGGGGTGGAGCTGGCCGCAGCAGCTAACGAAGAAAAGCCCAAAAACAAAGTCGCCAAAGCTAGTTTGGTGTTAGTTAGGGTCTGGGTTGCGACCGCGCTGGTGCGATTGCTTCGGCTAACGCGCGGAGCGCGCGACCGACTGACGTGTTTTTTTGCCTGAGGCATACGAGTAAAAAATAATAAACTATTTAGCCTGAACCACTGTCACCTCGACATGGTCAGCCACATGAGGGACCGTGTGGTTCCACAGTGGTTTAAACTTGATTTCCACGCTTTTAACATGGTCAAGCGACAGGAGGTAGCGGCGCACTTCATCTTCGGTTTTGCCAAAGAACATAACTTTTTGGAGCTCAGGACTATTCGGATCAATGTTTACCAGGCCGCTATGCACGACTTTGAGCGTGGCCACGCCTGTGGCTAAATCATAATTTTCGAGCGAAACTGATGGGGTAGCATTGGCACTCTCAAGCACTTCGCTGGCATCCACAATTTGTTTGGCTAGCATTTGGTTAGCTTGTGCTGTTAAATCACTATCCGCATATGCTACGAGAGCAATGGTCGCGCGCCCGGTCAGTGTAAAGCTTTCTGTTTCGTCACCAATGTTAGCAGGGGTTTCCACGACTTGCTGGAGCACTGTCGCCAAAACCGTAGTACCGGTCACCATAGTGGCCCCTTCTTGCGCCTTGGTTTTCATGGCTTCAAGAAGTTCGGCCTTACCCTTGGTAATATCATCGGCCGTAATCACACCCACTTTGCGTACGCCCGTGAAATTCAATTCACCAGCTGATTGGGCGTACACCTGCTGCTGTCGCAAACTACTCAGACCTGGGATTGTGTAACGAGCAGCTGGTACAGTAGACACACTGCCTGGTTGGTCCAAATATACATCAGCCACAATATTGCCCTGGGCTGGCACGGTCACACCGCGACGCAAGCGCATTAATGTTCCATCGGCTGCCTGAACACGCGTGGTTGCAACCAATGGTTGAGCCACAACTGACTCGTTCACAAGTGTTATTTTAACATCGCTATTCGTCGTCGTAGCAGTACGCAAACCACTTGGGGCCACGACCTTACTGAGTGTGATAACCGTGGTCGTCACACTCGCCTTCACCGCTGCCTGCGGCACACCAGGCCCAATTTCCAACGGAAAGGTTGCATCCACGTTGTCCGAATGGGTAGTAATAACAATGTCAGCCCGTTTGGCTGACATAAACGCAATCAGGCCAAGTAAGGCCAACGTTAATAGCAAAAAAGTAACCGCGACAAATTTATAAAATCTGACCGGTGCGCCAGGAGTTCCTGGCAAAGTACCGCGCGAGCGATTCACCATAATTATTCGATTACTCGGAAGACTTCTTCCGGTGTGGTAATACCGTCTAAAGCTTTCAAAACACCATCTTCCACCATTGTGACCATGCCGTTGGCGCGGGCCATTTGCTCAATGTCATATTCTGACACTTTCCCACTGTTCACAGCTTGTTCAATTTGTGGTGTTAAGCTAAACAACTCGCAAATAGTAACACGGCCTTTGTAACCTAAATTATTACAGGCCACACAACCCTTAGCAGTATAGAACATTTTTGGTTTTTCCGCAATTTCTTTTTTATCAATTTCTGGTAAATTTTGTAAAATTTCTGTCAAACGTGTTTGCATGTCTGTTGGTAACGCAGTTAAATCTGTTTTAACGGCGCATTGTTGACACACACGACGAACCAAACGCTGACCAATCACGCAATTCAGGGCCGGTGCAAGCAAAAATGGTTTTACACCCATGGACAAAAAGCGTGGCACAGCGCCCGCAGCACTATTGGTGTGGATTGTAGATAGGAGCAAGTGACCAGTAAGCGCCGCTTGAACGGCAATATCCGCGGTTTCAAGGTCGCGAATTTCACCAACCATCACAATGTCCGGATCTTGACGCAGCATTGAACGCAAACCCTTGGCAAACGTGTAATCTTTGGAGCGGTCAATCTGACTCTGGTTCACACCCTCGATACGATATTCAACTGGGTCTTCAAGAGTTAAAATTTTCACGCCTGGTTGGTTTAGTATTTTCAAAATCGCGTACAAAGTTGTAGTCTTACCACTCCCAGTCGGACCAGTCGAAATAATCATGCCATTTGGCCGCGCAATTTCGCGCTTTAGCTGCTCGAGCATGCGACCTCGAACACCTAATTTGTCCAGACTAATCCCCTCTTGTTTTTGCTTGAGCAACCGCATTACCACACTTTCGCCATGAACGGTTGGGATGGTCGAAATACGCAGGTCAATGTCGTAATCAGTAAATTTAATGGTAAAACGGCCGTCCTGCGGCTTATCTGTAATATTAATTTTGAGCGAAGACAACAATTTAATGCGCGAAATCAATTGTTTGTAGACTTCTTTTGGCAGCGTGGCCACATCGTGCAAAATACCATCCAAGCGCAAGCGAACCACAATCTTAGTTTCTTCAGCTTCAATATGTACGTCCGAACTATCGAGCTTAAGCGCCGCGCCCAAAATCAAAGTGAGTAGGTCGGTCGTCGAACGTTTTTCGAGCGCAGCCTGCAGCGACCGAAAATCATTGACATCAGCCTGTACTCTCTCCAAATCCTGACTGCTAATTTGCACGTCTTTGGTCACGGGTTTAATTACAGGCAACGTGTTGTACATCTCCAAAATGCGCTGTAAACTCGTTTCCGAAATCAAGTACATGCCACCTTGTACGTGGTTACGTTCCTGAATATCGTATAAAAGTTGCTGCACCTGTGGTGCTGTTGGATCGAGTGCACCCACACGCACTTCGTCTGGAGTTGCAAAAAAGCACACAGCCCCGAGTGCACTGGCAGTTTCGCGCGGCACCTGGCGCAGCGCCTCCTGACTCACGGGAAAGCGCTCCAAATTAATGTATGGTGCACCCATGTCTGTCGCCAAACGAATGGCTTCAGTTTCCAATTCCTTTTTCTTGATGTTCACCATTTTTTCGGCAAATTTTTCATTTACCGCGGTAGGCAGAGCCGACGGCCCAGTCCCCTGGTCGTCTTTAACACCGAGCAAATCATTAAGGTTTTGGAAACCGGACATAGTTAGCGATGCAGCCAATGGAAGAGACGGCTTGTGAGTCCATGCTTGTGCATTTTAGTAAACAAGTATGTCCACATGCTGGTGGTGAACACTGTAAACAAGGCGCAGGCAACCACGAGCAATACCACAAACAGTGCGTAGCCCAAAATAAGACCGAATTTTACGAGCACAGCCGTGTTAAACCATACGGCCATAAAGTACGAGACCAAAATTGGCAAGAACAAAATGTATACCACGCCCACAAGCGCCACAAATGCGAGCAAGATATTGGCCAAAATTACAATTGCGCCAACTTCGAGTGACACAAATGGATGACGGATAAATAAACGCCAGGCTTCGCGGAGCGCTTCTGGTAAACGATACTCTTCGACAATCACGTAACACGCCGCGTACACAAGCAAAAACGAAGCGATCACACCAACCAAAAGTGCAAAAATCACGAGCCCAACCAAAAGCACCTTGTTCACACCACTTGGGTCCTGTACAGCCGGTAAAACCGCTGCCACCAAGAGCAGTGACACTGCGCCCATAATTAATTTGCGCACAATATTGAGTCCAAGCAAGCGCCAAAAGTGCGTCACACCCTGGTGCCACGCCTTGGTTTCGTCCACTTCCCCGCCCGGACGCTTGGCAATGCGTGCGCTAATATGTACCAGCGCACCCTGCGACACCACAGCTACAAATACCACCATGGCCGCGAGTGCCACCATTGTGACAATCAACCACGCTAACCAAACCCACGTGTCTGGTGTTAGCGACACTGGCCCACCAACCCACTGAATCCATGTTTGTGGATTCAAAACCGACCACAAATAATCTGCCAAATGCGGTGTCTCGGCCGTGCGAGAGACAAAAATCACTTTAAAAAACAAATCCACAATTCCCAATTGTCCGAGCAACATGGCAAACAAGCCAAATGCCCACAAACTCTTGTGTTTCCACGCCAATTGCCAACTAGCATGCACAGCCTGGCTGTACGTTGGTTCTTTCATAGCCTTAAATAAAAAGCCTAAAAACCAAACTCGTGCGTCTCTAAGCCGACAGGAAAAGGGTTAGAGACCAACGACTTTGGCGGTGTGCTGCAATTATAGCACAAAACTAATTTGTTTGTAATCTTGACAAGATATTCGGAATGGATTTAAATAGATTTAACAATATATCTTCTATGTCTAATCAAGGAGGGAACTTGATGTTAGACCGTCGTCAATTGCATCAAGAATGGTCTAATCAAAAAATTCTACTCGATGAGCGCCCTCATCGCAATCTTCATTTTTACGAACGCGATATCTGGTGGGCAGCTTTGGGTCAAAACATTGGGCATGAAATTGACGGAAAAAACCAAGACTCAAGTCGTCCTGTTTTAATTCTTAAGCGACATTCTTCCACAATGTGCTTAGTTCTTCCGCTAACTACAAAGCTCAAGCCAGACGCGCCTTACCAATTTCCAATAGAAATCAACGGAATTAAATCTGCTGTCCTATTTGAACAATCTCGAAGCATAAGCTCAAAACGCCTTCTAAATTACCTAGGCAAAGCCGATCCAGCCGTATTTGAAGAGATAGTTCGGAGATACAAAAACATGATATAAAAAAACGACAACCCTCGTATAGAAGGTTGTCAGGGTCCTCTTTTGGAGGACAATACTACATGCATAGTACAGAATTTTATCTTTTCTGTCAAACAAAAAAGACCCGAAGGTCTTTTTTGAAATTGAATTTTAATTCCGATCACGTGGTGGGCCGCTGCGGCGGGGACCGCCGAAACTGCGACCACCTTCTGGACGTGGTGGGCGTGGTGGTGGAGGTGTCCAACCTTCTGGCTTTTCGGTCAATTCTTTCATGGTCAAATTAACGCGACCAAGACTGTCGATTTCTTTTACTTTTACCTTTACGACATCGCCGTATTTGAGCACATCGCTTGGGCGACCTACGCGGTCCCACGAAATTTCACTTACGTGGACGAGGCCGTCTTTGTTTGGCAAGAGCTGCACAAAGGCGCCAAAATCTTCGAGGCGAACAACTGGGCCTTCGAAAATTTCGCCAGCCACAACTTCGCGCACGATATCCTGAACCATTTTCACGGCACGAGTCATGCCATCGGCATCGGCCGAAGTAATCATCACACGACCGTCTTGTTCAATATCAATTTGAACACCAGTGTCGTCAATGATTTTGTTGATGACTTTACCACCTGGACCAATCACTTCGCGGATCTTATCTGGGTGGATCTGAATCGTTACAATGCGTGGTGCA
Source organism: uncultured Gammaproteobacteria bacterium (assembly GCA_964418775.1). GTDB lineage: Bacteria > Patescibacteriota > Patescibacteriia > Magasanikbacterales > UBA922 > 2-12-FULL-41-16. Next base: position 113,028 of record CAYQNA010000001.1, on the reverse strand, counting down.
AATTCAGACAAATCTGGGCGAGGTGATTCAATCGCTTCGGCCATTTTAGCGAGAATATTTACACGAGCTTCGTAAGCTTGTTTAATGGTTTGCTCCACAATTTCCCAGCTAAGACCCTGAGTCTTAGTATCCATTTGGATGGCGGTAATACCATCACGAGTACCAGCAATCTTAAAGTCCATACCACCATGGCCATCTTCAATATCCTGAAGGTCAGTCAAAACTTTCCAGCGACCTTGTTCATCAGAGGCCAAACCCATGGCAATACCAGCCACTGGTTTTTTGATTGGCACACCGGCAGCCATGAGTGACATGGTTGAACCACAGGTTGAAGCCATTGAACTGGAGCCGTTCGAGCCCATCACTTCGGACACCACGCGAATGGCGTATGGGAAATCTGCTTCGGCTGGAAGGACTGGTTCGAGTGCACGTTCGGCAAGCGCACCATGACCAATGGCCCGACGACCTGGACCCCGCATTGGACCAGCTTCGCCATACGAGAATGGCGAGTCATTGTAGTGGTGCATGTAGCGCTTTTTGCCATCTTCCTCCATGGTGTCCACTGTCTGGACGTCACCAGGCGCGCCAAGAGTAACAATCGAGAGTACCTGGGTATCACCACGCATAAACATAGCCGAACCATGCACGCGTGGGAGGAGGTCAACGGCGGTCTGCAATTCGCGAATATCAGTGAGCGAGCGACCGTCAAGGCGCTGGCCACGATCCAAAATGCGCTGGGACACTGTATCCCCAACCAAATATTTCATTTCGGCCATCACGCCGGCGATTACACCCTCTTCAAAACCAGCCGCAACCAATTTTTCTTTGGCTGTAACTTTGAGCGCGTCAACCATGGCAAAGCGGTCGGTGCGTGTAATTTTTGGGGTGTTGAAAATTAAACTATCGGCCGAATCAGCAATCACCTGCTTGGCCATTTTTTTGGCCTGAGCAATTGGCGTTTCTTCGATCGCCGCATCAATGGTTTCTTTTGTTGAACCAGCTTCGGCCTGAATTTGTTTGAGGAATTCAACCACTGGCTGTAATTGGTTCAAGCCCCATTTAATGGCTTCGAGCATAGTTGCCTCTGGCACTTCACTCGCCCCAGCTTCGACCATCACAAGCTTGTCTTTGGTACCAGTGACCACGAGGTCAAGTGCACCATTTTCAGCCAATTGTTCCTGAGTAATATTCAAAATAAATTCACCATTCTTGGCCATGCCCACGCGAGCACCCGCAATTGGACCATTCCATGGGATCGATGACAAAGTAAGTGTAGCACAAGCAGCCACCAAACCAACAATGGCCGCATCATTTTCGCCATCAACGGCCAGCGGAGTAACCACAACCTGCACATCATTGCGCATGCGGTCGTCAAAAAGCGGACGAATGGTGCGGTCAACTAAACGACCCATTAAAATCGCTTCATCACTTGGGCGACCTTCGCGCTTAATAAAGCGTGAGCCCTTAATTTTACCCGCGGCATACAACTTTTCCTCAAAGTCGACCATGAGTGGGAAGTAGTCCAGGCCCGCGCGAACGTTTGGGCTCTTGACCACTGTGGCCATAATTACGGTATCGCCATAACGAACTGTCACCGAACGATTGGATTGCAAAGCATAACGCCCTGTTTCCACGGTCAGTGTGCGGCCACCCCATGGGAGTGACCAAGACTTGATGTCCAACATACTATATAGTTAGTTCATCACAAGGCGATAGATCCCGGGGGACCTAGATGTCTTGTGACGAACGGAATAAATTAATTAACTGGCCCTTGGCGCGCGTCGGTCAAAGAGTAAAAACTTATCACGACTTTCGCTAAGGTCTAAGAAATCATCAGCCTCTTCAATCAGTCGGCTGCTCGTAGCTTCACCAAACGCGACTACTTCAACTTGCTTGCCACTGCTTTTTTGCAAATATTCAACGAGCGGCAAATAATCGCCGTCGCCAGAGACAATCACGACTGCGTCGAGACTTGGGGCCAAACGAATAGCGTCAACCGCCAAACCTACATCCCAGTCAGCTTTTTTAAGACCACTCGAAAATACTTGCAAATCTTTTTCGCGCGTCTCAATCCCCTGGTTATACAGGGCTTCAAAAAATGGCTGTTCCTCTTGGGTCTCGGTACGAACAACGTAGGCAATGGCGCGAATTAGTTTGCGGCCAGCCACCGCTTCTTTAACAATGTTACCAAAATTTACCTTGCGGCCGTGAATGTTGCGAGCCGAATAGTATAAATTCTGAACATCAATAAACACCCCAACGCGTTGGTCGGGGTGTTTAAGAGGATTATGATTAGGCTTCAGTTTCTTCATGAATTTCTTCCATGTCTGGTTCGGTGTCGACATCTTCGACTACTGGACCAAACTGTTTAGCCTGCTTGAGTTTAAGCTTCTTTACGAGCTCTTCGTAAGCAGCGGCGTTTTCGCGCTGCAAGTAACGGAGCAAGCGGCGGCGTTCCCCTACTTTGCGGAGTAAACCGCGGCGGGAGGAGTGATCTTTGGCGTGAACTTTAAGGTGACCTACGAGTTCGTCGATTTCGGTAGTCAAAATCGCAATCTGAACTTCGCTCGAACCAGTGTCACCCTTGTGAGTCTGGAACTTCTTAATGACGTTTTGCTTTTTTTGCTTAGATAACATACATGCCACATGTTTATCAGGCCGGTTGGGAGCATGTGCGCCAACGGTCTGGGTCCCCGAAAATGAGGATTAATAACGTTATAAGTATACCCGAGAGGGGGTGTTTTGTCAACCTGGGGCCGCGGCCAGGGCAATGGCTAGGGCGTCGGTGGCGTCGTCGAGGAGCTTTTTATTGCCTAATTTTAGCAAAATTTTCACCATAGCCGCTACCTGGGCCTTGTCGGCCTTGCCATAACCGGTTACCGCTTGCTTGATCTCCTGGGGGGTGAATTCCTTGACCCGAACCCCACCCTGGGCCAGGGCCAACAGGGCCACCCCGCGGGCCTGCCCAACCTTGATTGCCGTGGTCACATTGCGCGCAAAAAAGAGCTCTTCCACCCCCGCGATGGCTGGTTTGTACTCTTTCACTAATTTTTCCACTCCATCATATACGGCAGTCAGACGCTCCAAAAACGGGTCTTTGGCCGAAGTTTCGACCACGCCATATTCCAGCGCCACCCATTCGCGCCCTTGCCGTTCGAGCACTGCAAACCCCAAGCGACCAAAGCCTGGGTCAAGTCCAATAACGCGGAGCGGCTTCATGTTACAAGTTAGTGTACACGGCACGCACATCATCGTGTTCCTCGAGCGCGTCGATCAAATCCATAACTTTGCTCGCGGTTTCCTCGTCCACTTCCATGGTTTCGCGCGCAATCCATTCTAGGCCAGACTCGCTTGGCGTAAGACGGAAGTTACCCAGCGCAGCGGTTACTTTTTTTAAATCTTCAATTGTACTCACAACCTCCAAACCATTTTCATCCCAAATAATATCAATGGCTCCGGCTTCAATCAAAGCTAATTCAATTGTCTCTTTGTCACCCAGATGCGCCGCAGCCTCATCAACACTCACGCGCACCACCCCGCGACGATCAAATTGCCACTGCACGCTGCCGGGCCCACCAATTGAGCCACCATTTTTATTGGCAATCATTTTTACATCACCAACTGACCGATTTTTATTATCAGTCACCACATCAATTAGCATGGCCACGCCACCTGGCGCAAACCCTTCGTATGTTAATTCATCGAGCGCCTCGCCCGCCAGTTCGCCAGTCCCCTTTTTTACGGCCCGGTCAATATTATCTTTGGGCATGTTGGCGGCGCGCGCTTTTTCAATCGCCAAACGCAACGAAAAATTCATTTCTGGATCGCCGCCATTTTGCGCCGCAATCGTAATAAATCGCGCCAGCTTCGTAAATGTCGCGCCGCGCTTTTTATCTTGCTTCCCCTTGCGCTCCTGAATATTGTGCCATTTGGAATGTCGAGCCATATATCTAAATTATACTCGTCAATTTTCTACATCTCAACTGCCAGCGTCTCCCACTCCTCACGGTGTCCAGCAATTTCGTCGAGTGTGTGCGCTTGGTTGGAGTGGTATGAACCGATGCGGGCGCGGTGGAGGGCTGTAGCGTACGCACCGACACCAAGGTCTTGGCCAATGTCATGCACGAGTGAACGGATGTAAGTGCCGGGGCTGCAGACAACACGGAGGCGCGCGGATTCGGGTGTGAAATCTAAAATTTCCAAACTAAAAATGTTGACGGTTTGTGATTTGCGTTCAACAGTAATCCCCTGATATGCCAATTCATACAGCCGCTGGCCATTAATTTTTTTGGCCGAGTGCATGGGTGGAATTTGTTGAATTGAACCACGATAGTGTTCAAGCACACGCTCCAGTTCTTCGCGCGTAATTGGCCGTGAATTCGGGCTTTTGATGATTTCCCCATCACAATCATACGTGCTACTGGTCGCACCAAACTTTAGTTCAACTTCGTACTCTTTTTCTAAATTTTTAAATTCATCGAGTCGCTTAGTGGCATCGCGTGTCACGGCCACAATCAACAAGCCCGTGGCAAATGGGTCGAGCGTGCCCGCATGACCAATCCGCTCAACATGAATCAGGCCGCGCAATTTCGCAACCACATCGAGCGAGGTCCAACCCGCAGCTTTGTTGATTAATAAAAATGGCATAGAAATAAAATCAGGATACCAGCGGGGCCAGTATCCTGATTTCACTATTTGCAATCTTACTCGCGGAATCCGGTACCGGCTGGAATGAGGCGGCCGATAATAACGTTTTCCTTGAGGCCTTCGAGGTGGTCAACTTTACCAGTAATGGCCGCGTTGACGAGCACGCGCGAAGTTTCTTGGAACGATGCAGCCGACAAGAAGCTTTGGGTCGAGAGCGCAACCTTACTAATACCAAGCAAGAGTTCGCGACCCTTGGCTGGACGTTTGCCAGCAGCTTCGGCCTCGCGGTTAGCAATGATGAGCTGTGACTTTTCGGCCACTTCACCTGGCAAGAGGTCAGTGTCACCGGCTTCTTCGATATACACGCGGCTGAACATCTGCTTGATCATGATTTCTACGTGCTTGTCGTTCAAGCGTTGACCCTGAGCGGCGTAAATTTCCTGAATTTCGGTGAGCACGTAACGCTGCACAGCGTCGCGGCCCTGGAGTTCGTGCAACTCGTTCAGGTCAATACTACCTTCGGTAAGTTGAGCACCTTTTTGTACTTCGTCACCAGTCTTGACCCACAATTTGTAACCCATTGGAATAATGTATTCCTTAGTTGAGTCACCTTCGTAGGTAAGGATGAGTTTGCCGCGCTTGATTTCGGCCGAACCATTGTACTTGGCCAAAATTTCTTCGCCCGACGAACCGCGGACCAAGAGCACATCGTCTTTCTTGATCTTGTCGCCATCCGCAACTTTCACTTCGTCTTCGGCATTGATTTCGAATGTCATTTCGGACTCGCCTTCACTGTGGATCTTGATAATCTTTTGACCACGGCGGCCTTCGAAAATCTTGCGGCCTGTTGGGCTCGTGATTACTTTGCCGTCTGCGTCTTCGATCTCGATCTTACCAGCGGTTTCGGCCAAAATGGCTTTGCGTTTTGGCAAGCGAGCTTCGAACAATTCTTCAACACGAGGCAAACCTTGGGTAATATCGCCACCAGCCACACCACCAAGGTGGAACGTACGCATGGTCAGCTGCGTACCAGGCTCACCAATGGACTGCGCAGCAATTACACCGGCAGCCACACCTGGTTTAACCGGCATATTGTTGGCGAGGTCGTAGCCGTAGCACTTGATACATACACCCTTGGCCATCTTACATTGGAGCACAGAACGCACATGAGCTTCGGTCACGCCGAGTTTTTCAATCTGACGAGCAGCTTCGGCAGTTACTGCATCACCTTTTTCAACAATTGTTTTACCATCAACCACAATTGGGGCGAGCACAAAGCGACCAGCGACGCGTTCGGATAATTTTTCACCCATTTGTTCGGATTCGGCTTTGTTGAAGTGCTCACCGTCCGTGTCACCACAATCTTCAATCTTCACAATCACGTCCTGAGCCACGTCTACCAAACGACGGGTCAAGTAACCAGCGTTAGCAGTACGGAGCGCAGTATCGGACAAACCTTTACGAGTACCGTGGGACGAAATAAAGAACTCGAGCACTTCGAACCCTTCCTTAAAGTTGCCTTTAACAGGGAGTTCGATAATTTCACCACTTGGCGAAGCCACGAGACCTTTCATCGCAATCACCTGACCAAGCTGGGCCCACGAACCACGAGCACCAGAGTCAATCATCGCAAATACGGCGTCGTTCTTGTTAAGTACATCTTTGGTAAACGTTAACAAGCGGTCTTTAATTTCGGTCCAAATTTCGAGCACTTTGGCGTGACGTTCGGCGTCAGTGAGCAAACCTTCGGCATACTGTTCTTCCACTTCTTCAATGCGCTTGTCACCTTCGGCCAAGAGTTCGGCCTTTTGTGGAATTTCTGGGAATTGGTTTTTACCAAGTGAGTAACCAGACTTGGTCACATAGCGGTAACCCAAGTTCTTGATATCATCGAGCGACTTGGCCGTGCGTTCCTGACCATAATGTTCAAGGAGCGACTGAATAATGGCCGACAAGTGCTTCTTGGTAATGGTTTCGTTGTAGAACGGAATGAGGTCTGGGAAAATTTCATTGAAGAAAATACGACCAATACAGGTCTCAACAATTGGGTTTGTGCCAGCTGGGAACTTGGCCATGTCAGCCGCACCCAAACGGACCTTGATGCGTTCCTTGAGCTTGATGTGGCGTGTTTTGTACGCAAACTTTGCTTCAGTTACATTGGCAAAGTATTTTTTCACCTCAGCCTTATCTGTATCATCGTACTTAGTCAAATAATAGCAACCAAGCGCAATGTCTTGCTGCGGCGTAATTACTGGCGTACCAGTAGCTGGCTTAAGCAAGTTCTTTTCCGAGGCCATGAGGTTTTCGGCTTCCCACTTGGCTTGTTCGGACAATGGAAGGTGGACAGCCATTTGGTCACCGTCAAAGTCAGCGTTAAACGCCGCACACACGAGTGGGTGCAAGCGAACCGCTTTACCTTCGACTAGTGTTGGGCGGAAAGCCTGGATACCAAGACGGTGCAAGGTTGGAGCGCGATTCAAGAGTACACGAGTGGTTTTGGTAAGATTTTCCAAAATATCCCACACTTCTGGGGCATTGCTCTCGATAAAGCGGGAGGCACTGCGCACATTGTGAGCGAGGCCACGCTTAATAATTTCGGCCATCACAAATGGCTTGAACAGCTCGAGGGCCATGATCTTTGGCAAACCACATTGGTCGATACTGAGCTTTGGACCAACCACGATCACCGAACGACCAGAGTAGTCAACGCGCTTACCAAGTAAGTTCTGGCGGAAGCGGCCCTGTTTACCCTTGAGAATGTCGGCAAGTGAGCGGAGTTGGCGCTTTTGACCAGTCGAAGCACGCACAGTTTTGGTAGCGCGAGCATTGTTATCAATGAGCGCATCAACTGCTTCTTGGAGCATGCGTTTTTCATTGCGGCAAATAACTTCTGGCGCATTGAGTTCAATGAGGCGACGCAAACGATTGTTGCGGTTAATCACGCGGCGGTACAAATCGTTCAAATCCGAAGTGGCAAAACGACCACCATCAAGTGCAACCATTGGACGCAAATCTGGTGGAACCACTGGAATTGCGGTCATGATCATCCATTCTGGGCGGATGTTGTTTTTGCTCAAACTAGTGAGCAGTTTAACGCGGCGCACGAGGCGACCACGCTTTGCACCCTTACTCTTTTCAATTTCGGCTTCCAAATTTTTAATTGTTTCTTCTAAATTCAAGCGTTCCAAAAGTTGGCGCACTGAACCGGCACCAATCCCCGCTTCGAATAAGTGACCATAGCGCACAGACAATTCTTGGTAGCGCGCTTCGGACACAATGTTGAGCATGGCGATTTCTTTGAGTTCGCCTTCGGCCTGGTTGTAATCTTCATCAAGTGCCTCAATCTTTGCATCGCGACCTGGGTCAGCTGGCAAAGCTTCAAGCTGTTTACGCTTGTTCTTGTATTCTTTTTTCAAAGCTTCGGCTGTCGCATCTTTTTCAACATCATCGACATGCGTAATGATGAACGAGGCAAAGTAAATAACCTTTTCAAGTGCCTGAATCGACAAGTCGAGCACCAAACCCAAACGAGATGGGATTGTGCGCAAGAACCAAATGTGCGACACCGGTGTGGACAATTCAATGTGGCCCATGCGTTCGCGGCGCACCAGTGAGTGGGTAACTTCTACACCACACTTGTCACAGACAATACCCTTGTAGCGGATCTTTTTGTACTTACCACAATAACATTCCCAGTCTTTGGTTGGACCAAATACTTCTTCGGCAAACAAACCACCTTTTTCTGGCTTCTGGGTACGGTAGTTAATGGTTTCTGGCTTGTACACTTCACCATATGACCACTGCTTGATCACTTCTGGCGAGGCGACTTTGAGGCGGAGCGCGTCGAACTGCAAAGCGCTGGAGAGGTTGGGGTTATTCATAAAGGTATGAAGTTAATCACCAATTATTCAGCTGCGTCAGCGGACGCATCAGGAGCCGATGTCTCTGCTGGTGGCATTGACGCGGCAATCTCGGCCTCGCTGCGGTTATCCTGCAATTCAACATCGAGCGCCAGACCTTTAAGTTCGCGCACGAGCACGTTGAATGATTCAGGTAGGTTAATCTTGGTAATTGGTTCGCCCTTAATAATCGCTTCGTAAGCTTTGGCGCGACCAGGCACATCGTCCGACTTAATTGTGAGCATTTCCTGGAGGGTGTGTGCGGCGCCGTATGCTTCCAAGGCCCACACTTCCATTTCACCAAAGCGCTGACCACCAAATTGCGCCTTACCACCAAGTGGCTGCTGCGTAATCAAACTGTAAGGACCAATCGAGCGTTGGTGGATCTTGTCCTCAACCATGTGGTTAAGTTTGAGCATATAGTTGTAACCCACCGTAGTCTTGTTGTCGTATGGTTCACCGGTACGACCGTCGTACAACTGGGACTGACCATCTATTGGCAAGCCGGCTTTTTTGAGCTCTTCAGTAATCTGTTCTTCGGTAATACCGTTCAAAACCGGAGTGGCGGCGCGGTAACCCAAAGCATTGGCAGCCAAGCCCAAGTGGTTTTCGAGCAACTGACCCAAGTTCATACGAGAAATAACACCGAGTGGCGACAAAATAATGTCGACTGGTGTACCGTCTTCGAGGAATGGCATGTCAGCCACTGGGACCACGCGGGAAATAACGCCCTTGTTACCGTGGCGACCGGCCATCTTGTCACCAACCTGCACTTTGCGCATGTCGGCTACAGTTACCTGCACTTGTTTGATAACACCAGGTTGCAACTTGTCGCCGGCATCGGCCGAGAAAATCTTCACATCAATTACCTTACCCTGTTCACCGTGTTCCAAGTACAACGAAGAATCACGCACGTCGCGAGCTTTTTCACCAAAGATGGCGCGGAGTAAGCGCTCTTCTGGAGTCAATTCGGTTTCACCTTTTGGTGTAATCTTACCTACCAAAATGTCGCCCGAGTGTACTTCGGCACCAATGCGCACAATACCTTCGGAATCCAAATTCTTGAGTTTTTCTTCACTTACATTTGGAATGTCGCTCGTAACCACTTCTGGCCCAAGCTTAGTTTCGCGAACATCAGTGGTGTAATGTTCAATCTGGATCGAAGTGTAGCGGTCTTTTTGCACCAAACGTTCAGACAAAATAATGGCGTCTTCGTAGTTGAAACCATCCCACACCATATAGGCCACGAGGACGTTCTGACCAAGCGCTAATTCTGCGTTCTTGATCGATGGACCGTCGGACATTGGGTCGCCTTTCTTAACTTTCTGGCCCAATTTCACGGTTGGTGTTTGGTTGATACAACTGGAAGCATTCGAACGAATGAACTTCTGCAAACGGTACGTGTACACCTTGCCTTTTTTGCTGGTCAATTCAATGTGGTTGCCATCAACAGCGGTGATTTCACCGTCGTCGTCAGCTGTGTACACATATCCACTCGACATGGCGGCGGCGCGTTCTACGCCCGTACCAACGAGTGGTGGGTCGGCTTTAATACATGGCACACTTTGGCGCTGCATGTTCGTACCCATGAGGGCGCGGGTAGCGTCGTCGTGTTCGAGGAATGGAATCAAACTTGTGGCCACAGACAAAATCTGGTGCGAACTTACATCAACATAATCAACGGTTTGCACATCGGCAATCGCTGGTTGACCGTGCACGCGAGCCGGAATCTTGCCTGGTACAAAATAGCCCTTTTCATCGGTTGCCACTTTGGCGTTGGTTGTCACCGCGCGTTCTTCTTCAAACGAGTTCAGGTACACAATTTCACTGCCTACACGTGGCTTAACTGCAATTTGGGTAATATCTTTTTTGGCAGCCAATTTTTTGGCAATGTCCGCGGTAATGTGCTCACCTGTTTTTACCACACCGGCCACATCTTCGTTGGCAATTTCACCAGTCGTAAATTCAGCGGTGTTGGCAACGGTCTTGATAACACGGCGGTATGGAGTTTCCAGGAAACCAAAATTGTTCATGCGTGCGAACATGGACAAGTGGCCAACCAAACCAATGTTCGGACCTTCTGGAGTGGCAATCGGACAAATGCGACCATAGTGCGTACTGTGTACGTCGCGAACTTCAAAGCCAGCACGGTCGCGGGACAAACCACCAGGTCCAAGAGCCGACACGCGGCGCTTGTTCTCCAATTCAGCGAGCGGGTTAACCTGGTCCATGAATTGCGACAACTGCGAACTCATAAAGAATTCGCGGATGACACTAATTACTGGGCGGGCGTTGATGAGCTTGTTTGGCACAATGCTATCAATGTCCATGGTACTCATGCGGTCCTTGATAATGCGCTCCATGCGAGCCAAACCAATGCGGAAACGGTTCTGCACGAGTTCACCTACGGCGCGCACGCGGCGGTTACCAAGGTGGTCAATATCATCAGGAATTTCCTGAGTCACGTTTAGGCGAATTACTTCGGACAAAACCTGAATCAGTTTTTCGAGCGAAAGCACGCGAGTTTCTTTGCTTTCCAATTGCTCGTCGGTATATTGCAAATTAAATTTAGTGGCGAATTTGTACACACCAACTTTGCCCAAATCGTAGCGGTCAAAGTTAAAGAACATGGCGTGAATCAAACTCTTGGCATTGTCTGCGGTGGCGAGATCGCCCGGACGAATGCGGCGGTAGACTTCGATCAAACCTTCTTCTTCACTCGAAGAGGCGTCCTTTTTCAAAGTTTCTTCAATGTAATCAATGTTTGGATGGTTGTTTACGTTTTTGAACGCGGCACGAATATCATCGTCGTTGGACATGCCAAAGGCACGCATGAGTGATGTTGCGGCCACTTTGCGCTTGCGGTCAACTTTTACCCAGATAACATTGTTCTGGTCAGTTTCAACTTCAATCCAAGCACCGCGGTTTGGAATAATTTTAGCTCCGTAAAAACGGCGACCGCGAACTGCGTCAGCCGTAAAGAAAGCACCAGGACTGCGAATAAGCTGGGACACGACCACGCGCTCAATGCCGTTGATCATGAATGTACCACGGTTGGTCATGAGCGGTACGTCGCCCAAATAAATTTCCTGTTTATTGGACTTACCAGTACGCTTGTTAACCAATTTTACCTGCACGCGGAGTGGTGCTTCGTAGGTAATGTTCTTGGAGCGGCAGTGCGCTTCGTCAAACTTGGCCTCGTCGAGGTAGTATTCTTCGAACGACAACTCCAAATCACGACCCGTAAAGTCAGTGATTGGCGAAACTTCGTCAAACAATTCGCGGATACCGTCTTTTACAAACCAATCGTACGACATTTTTTGGACTTCAATCAGATCCGGGGTTTCCACGGCGTCGCGAATTGGAGTAAAAAACTTGCGTTCTGGCTGTGTACCAGGTTGGCGCTTATAGACTGGAGGCATAGTCTGGTCAACGTAATAAACAAAAAAATTCCTTGGGCAAAGGATTATTATAGTGGGATGCTTATGGGGTTGGTAGGGCGGACATGATATTACCAATCTCCCGGCTCTTGGCCGAGCCAGAACCACGAGCTAAATTAGCTCCATAATCATACTCGAAGCAGCGTGGATTGTCAAGGACAGAACGAATCGCTAGTTTTTGTCAATGTTGTTTATTATTTTAGCTTAAATAAGGGATTTTTAAAAGAGAATGTGGATAAATAGTGGATAAGTCTGTGGTTATCCACAGTCCCCTACGTATTTTAGGCTAATTTGACAGTCAAACCCAGCTGTTTGATACTATCTACGCTGCGTGTGGGAGCGCCACAGCAGCCTACTTTCTTTATGGCAACCACAACCTATGTACCTGACGTTAACCTTAGTGACCTCCCCCGCCTCCTAGGAGACATCCTGGATACCCTGGGAAACCTAGAGGTCACGGCCCAGCAATGCCGCCAGCAAATTGGCCACTTGGGCACCAACCTCGACCGCGGCCTGACCGACCTCCGCCTACAGCTCCACAAACTGGACGACCGCACCCGGGCCGATGCCGATGCCATGGCCAGCAGCCTTACCTTAATAGAGGAAAAGCTGGGACTGGGCGAGGAGTAAGGAGGCAGCCAACAAAAAGGCTTAATCTAGCCAAGAAAGACCGGTTTTAACCGGTCTTTTGACGTCCTAAGGGGTTGAAAAAAAGGTATACTCCGCGGTTAAAATTTTACGGCTTTTCCTTCCTACAGCTTTGCCAGGGTAGTGCTTGACCCTCCCAAAGCTCTGGGCAGGATGACACTCGTCAGCCAGTCCGGACCATTCCAATCTAGCCCTGTGGGGCATAAACGCGGACCGCTACACGGCCGCATCGGAGTCAGTCATGAATAAGTTCAACACGCTGTCCGTCTTCGTTGCCCTCGTCTCTTCCTGCTCGCGCGACTGCGTGAGCCCGGACCCGGTGTGTACCACCGCGAACAGCGTGGACGAGACCAACAACGGCGACGGTACCCACGGGGTCGACGGTCCCATGGGTGAGCCGGGCGTCGATTGGCCGGAACCGGCCGTTGGTTTTGACGGTACCGACCTCACGGGTGAGGAAGGTCAGGTCGGAGCACCCACCATGTTCTCGGTGGAACAGGGCACGTTCACCCTCTCCGACGAGATGCTCGAAGACCTCATCATGTACTTCCAGAGCCAGAAGGCCGAGGAAGAAGCGTCGCAGCCGACCGACACACCAGAGATCTGGGCCAGCGAGGTCCAGTGCCAGTCCGACGAGGACTGCGACGACGGCCAGGGCTGCACGACTGAAACTTGCGATGGGGGTTTCTGCGCCCACGCAACAGTGGAGGGATGCAAGCCATGCAAGACGCACGCGGATTGCAAAGCTGACAAGGTCTGCAACGGGAGCAGTGTTGGTATGCTGCTCTACTCCTGTGAGGAAGACTCGACCTGCCAGCCCAGCATGGGCGTCGGTCAGTTCTGCAACAATCTGTGCACGTCCGAGCCCGAGGTGAAGTGCATCGACACTTGCCAGACGGATACGGACTGCGGGGTCACCGATGATCCCTGTCTGCAGAATGTTTGTCTGCACTTTGCAGGGTCGGGCAACGAGTGCCGGTACAACGAGCCCATCGAGGGCTGCATTCCGGAGGAGTAGGCAACTAAGGAGGTGTTGGGGAGCTCACGCTCCGACCCGAGTCAATCGCGCAAGCGGATGACACAGTCGGGAGTATGAATCGTTTCGCACGACGCTCCCCCTCACTGATTACTTAACCACTTGTTGGTGCAGTGATCAGTGAGTTACTTTTGAAAAATATAATCAGCCGTGCAGGGCGAAAGTCTCCGTAATGCGGGGATTTTTTGCAAACCGTAAAAATAAAAAGTTTCAATTGGCCACCGATTATGGAATCTTGTAACTTTTGCACGCCAATTTCCATAATTGACGACACGCCAAAAAAACGGATTATATTTTTCTAACTTACACAAAAACACGAGCTTCAGGCAATTTATAAATTAGACTTCAAATAATTTAAAATTAAATCAATTTGTCTATCTTGATCTAAGGGGAGTATTTCAGACGAAAGATTAAATTCTTTGGTTAATTCTAAATATCTTTGTTCAATATTTTTCTGAAAATTTACATCTCCAGTATTATTTGTACCTGCTTTCAAAAAATCAGGGTTTGCGGGAAATATAAATATCTTATCGTATGGTTCAAATATAAGCCATTCTCGTATAAATAAATTTATGGATTTTGGTAAATTATCTTTACCGGTAATTTCTGCGGGGTATGCAAGCTGATCTATGACGCAGCGATCAAATACTAAATTTTTATATTTATTTTTTGCCTCAATCTCTCTTTTTATGTTATCTGCAATCATCCAATATGTTATGTTTATTTCTGTTTTGGGATTTGCTCGCAAATAATCCACATCTTTGTAACTAATTGGACAGCGACTTCCATCGCTTTCAATAAAACCCACTTCAGGGTTATCTAAAAAGTAATCCTTCAATTTTCTAAGTACAGTGGTTTTTCCACAATAATGTGGCCCAGTCAGTATGATTTTCGCCATATTAAAATTTATTTGATTTAGGTAGATTCAAAAAATTTTTATTAATAATTTCAATTTTATTGATTACCATGTCAGCCTGTTCCTGGTCATCTCTGCTATAAGCAATGTTATTATCAACATCAATTACATAAGGAATACCAATTTTAAAAAAGCTTTCAAACATATTTGATTTTATACTAGTTTCACTACATTTTTCATATCTCACTAATCTCCCAATCATTAAATTTTTTTTATCCCCAAAAATCATAGCTTGAACGGGGCTTATCCATAGTGGTAACATAAAATGTTTTCCCTTTAATCCTTCGTCAATAAGGGCATACATCAGCCGCTCTATACTGCCAAGCGACGAATGAAGCACACTCGGATAAGTATCTTTTAATTTGATATTAAAAAGTTTGGCAGAATCGTGGTCAGTTTGTATAGTAGTTAATTGTAAATTATTGCCAAGACTATCTACGTAGATGAATTTAATTTTAGTTGTCCAATAACGTTTCCTGCTTGGTACTATATTAATATAAACTTCTTTATTAGTTTGTTGAGCTAAATAAAAAAAATGTTTTTTTAATTGAGTGTATTCTTCTGTTGTTGTCCTAACAGAAACAAGAAACTCAAGTTCAATGGATCTCATTGCATCTAGATAAACATCTTCCTGAATTTTTAGTTCATTATCTAGATCTTTCAATTGAATAAATGTGTGTAGATCAGGCATGGAAAATTTCCTAGGTCTTGCTAATAAATCAACCCTATTCACGTCTTCCTGCCTAAAACAATTTGCCAGCTCAAAAATTCTGTGCGGAATAATTGATTCTTGTAATATTTTCCCTCCATACAAAGAAAAAACCCCAAAATCAGATGCAGGTCTTAATATTTCCTCTTCATTAATATAAAAAGGGGGTTCGCCGAATTGATCTTGCATTGATAATATAACTTTATTAGCTTTATATATATCCGGAGTTTCTACTTCTAAAGCTTGTAATTTATTTTTGGCGATTGATTTACTCCACTGTGTTATCAATTCTTTTATTATTTTCCCCTTAGAGGTAAATGTTGCACTACCGTCATTTGTATTTAGGGTGTGAGATAAATAACCCAAATCTATAGCTTTTTGCACAACCATACTTTCATTCACTTTTCCTCCTAACTCTGCTCTCCGCAAGTAAGCTCCCATTTCTTTCGTAATTTTTGTTTTTATAAGAGATTCCAAAGTCTCATCATCCTTAATAAAAATTTCATCGCCATTTGGTTTTAAGATAATTCCTGTACCGATCATATAGTAACATTCATCACCCAATCTTAGTTATCACTGTACTCCTGAAATCTAATTAACGGAATAATGTCCAAGAGTGATTTAATAATAATATATTTTTTATATTTTTTCCATTGAAAAAATTGATCATATAGTATGGCTGTTTTTTTAGGTAGCATACTAATAACATCGAATCTGTCCTCTATAAAAAAATCAATTTCAAGAAATTTAATTTTTTCAATTTTATCTCCATCGTTTTTTGTAAAAAAAATATTATCTCCAAAGATAGTATCTAATTTTAGATTTTTAATGGTTTGTCGCGCTGCCAACACGCCCTCTTCACTTTTTCCTCTTGAGGAAATCAAAAAAATGTCTGCGTGGGACTTTATTTCTAATAAAATGTTGCGCATGTTCTGTTCAGTTGTTTTATGATGTACAGATATGGCGCTAATTTTGTCTATTTCTTTACGAAGAGGGGTATTAGTTATGTAATCATCAATAACATTTGAATTAAACTTCCAACATTCAAGCTTTATACCAGTTTTCTGACGGTACAAATCACTTTTAAACACTGTGTTGTCAATAATAACTCCATCCATGTCAAACCCAACTTTTAACATAAATTATGTCTAAATAATCAAAGGCCTTAAAAAGTTCCTATATCTTTTCTAAAATATATAGGCCCACCAATTTTATCTAAAATTTTTATTATTCTGCTTCGGCAATTATTTATTTCTTCTCCAACAACACAAACTGTTAAATTTCTTGAATTCATAAGTGTGATATCTTTATTAGAATCCACATTTAAGCTTGCAAAAAATATATGCCCCAGTTCTTCTTTTTCTAGTTTGGTTAAATTTATTTTTTTTCCAACATTTTCTTTTGAGTACGGATAACCTTTTGGTACAACCGACACAGAAACTGATGCTAAATTTTTCCATTTAATAGGCGTATTATTTAGCGTACCACTTATCATTGATTTACAAATTTCTAAAAAACTAGTATCTAACAGATTTAAAATATTTATTGTTGAAGGATTACCAAAACGTGTATTATACTCAATAACCTTAATTTCCCCATTATTAATTATGAATTCACCCATCAATATACCTATATATTTTTCTGAAAAATCCTTTTTTATTTTCTCAAACACTAGGTTATTAACTTCTTCTAATTTGAGGACGTCTTTATTTGTTAAAAAACCCAATGTTTTGCCAATCGTAATTGAACCCATTCCAGAAGTATTATCGCCACCATCACCTTCCCAGATTTTCTTATAATTTTTAACAGGGGGCATGTGTACAATATTCGTGCCATCGACAAAACTCATTATTGAAACTTCATCTCCTTCAACAAATTCTTCCACAACTATTTTGCCGTTGACTTTTTTAATCCATGTATTTGCTTGATTTTTTAAATCTTTTTTTGAATCTTTTTTCAAGTTATAAATCTTCACCCCTTCAGAGTTCATGAGTCCATCAAATTTTAATACTACCTTGTCAGATTTTAATTCATTAATATAACCATCTAAATCAGCAATATTTTTTACGTCGAACGCTTTGTGTTTTGGTACAAAGTGTTCGTTTATCTCTTTAATAAATTGTCGACAAAAAATCTTACTATTTTCTAATTTACTTTGCTCTTTTGTCGGCGATATACACGGTATGTTGATAGAATCTAAGTGGTTTCTGATTCCAACTTGCATTGCTTCACCCTGTGTAACAATAACAAAATCAGGCTTTACCTTTTTAGTAAACTGAATAATTCTATCAATATCCTGAACATCGCCAACTTCATAATTGGTACAATGATTTTTAATAAAATGACTATCCCTCCATAAATAAGCACTCACTTTACATTTACAATAAACTGACAACTCTCTAACAAGAGCATATTCACGACTTGTGGCGCTGCCAATAATTAAAACTTTTTCCATGGACGTTGCATTTTATAAACTTTGTTCAAAGAATTTTACATTCTCGTTTATCAAATCAAAAAATTTGTTTGGGTTTCCATATGGCTTTGCTTCTTTAGCACCTTCTGGATTAACCCTCGTTATAAAGGCAAGAACATTCAGATTATCTAGGAGTGCATAAAGTCGAACTTTGAACTCATCATCTGGTGAAAGCTCCAAATTCCCAAAAAATTTATCACCTAATATGGTGCCCTTTGTTAGGGCATAAAATTGAGCAAATGCGCATAATGGATCACCGCTCCAAAAAGTTTCTGGGTCTATAAACTTTATTTTTTGATCGGGAGTGACAATTATATTGTCTATATTTAAATCCATCGGGATCAATCTTGGATCATCTAGCTCAAATACACTTTTGTGTTTATCCAGTACTGCTTGCGGTATTAAATATTCTTTGTCCGGGAAAAGGTTACTATTTTCAAATGTTTTTGTAGTCGGATCTTGCATGCCACCCAAAAAATCAACCCAAGATTGAGACGTCCCTATCAAACCACTTTCATCCAGCTGTCCAAACTTTTTTGTTGCAATTTCTATAATTCTTTTAATTAAATCAAAAATCTGATCAGCAATTACTTCTAATTGTTCATCTGTTAAAAGATTGTTTTCAACGAGAAATCGTAAGGTTTGGCCGTCCACATATTCAAATATTGCAAACTCATACGGTATCTGACTTCTTGTTGTATCAGAAAAAACCAGACTTCTTATTTCAGGAAAATCTTTCAATATGCTAGACATTTGTATTTCTCGACTTAAATTAGTTCTTTGTGAGCTGTCTTCATTGTATATTTTTACAATAAACTCGCCATGATTGGTTTTAATATAAAAAATTTCATTACTTCCGCCGGACATCTTTTTAAAATCAAGAATATCACCTATTTTAAGTTGAACTAATTCCGAAATAGATTTTAGGTTAGGATGTGTCTCCATGTTAATAATACTAATATTGTATTTTTCATTCTGAATAGGCATAATGTTAGTGTAGTATTTTATACTTCATACTACTATAATATGATTAAAAATACAAAAAAGCCTGCCTTTAATAAATCACTTTTCGATTATGGATTTGGCGAATATAAGCCAGCCCCCGAAGAAATGCATGAATATACGGAAAAAATGATACGGGCGTTTATAGACTTTTTTTCTGAAAAAGGATATAAGGAGATACCCTCAGTTACCATTACTTCAGGCATAGATCCAACGGTAAGATTTGTTGGCTCACACATTAGCCCAATGAAAAAGTATTTTTTGGAAAACAAAATACCTAAAAACGGATTGGTCATGTCGCAGCAATGCGTAAGAACTCAAAATTTACAAAAAATATTTAATGACTCAATTGTGCCAGCATGGGGCTCTTATTTTAAAAGTTTGGGTGTTTTGGTTATACCCGAGAAAATATCTGAATTATGCGACCAATCATTAGATTATTTGTTAAATGTTATAAATATACCAAAAGAAAATCTAGTTTTGCGAGTAAATAATACTGATAAAGATTTGTATCGGCTTGCAAAAACTTATACCAATTTAGGTATAAGTTTTGATGATACCACCATGCCTGAAAAATACTACAGACATAAAGTTGGTGTTAACGGTGTGTGGGGTAGAAATTTTAATTATTCCATTAAAAAAGAAGGGGTTCTTCATGATATAGGCAACTTGATTGTTTTAGAAAACAACGAAAAACAATTAGGTGTTGAGCTCGCTCTAGGCACGTCAACTATTCTTAAACATTTTTTTTCACTTGACCATGTGAATTCTGCAAATCCTGTTTTGGGCATTCAAAAGATTAACGATCCACTAAAATTTAAATTTGAGGATACAATTATTACATCTAGCATGTTACTCTCAGAAGGATTACGGCCGTCTGCAAATAAAAATAGAGAACGAATTCTGAGATCTTACCTAAGAGCAATGATTTATTTTAAAAATAAATTCAAAATATCAACCAAAGCAACAATAAAGATGATGCGAGAATTTGAAGAGTGCCGAGGGATTAATCATCAGGGGTCAGAATTTATTAGTTCGTATATTCCAGAAATTGAAAAAAAAATTCTTATACAGGATGCGCTGTCTCCTGAAGAAGGATTCCTCTTGTCAGCAATTAAAGAAAATATTTAATAAATATATGGAAACAATCCTACCTAAAAAATTAAAAAAGGGTTCGCATATTAGAGTTATCGCTCCTTCTAGAAGTATGAAAATACTTTCAAATGACACCGTAAAATTAGCCGAAAAGGCACTTGCAAATGCGGGGTTTAGGGTAAGTTTTGGAAAAAACGTGAATGAATTTAATGAATTCTTTTCTTCATCAGTTGAATCAAGGGTGCAAGATTTGCATGATGCATTTTCAGATCCATCTGTCGATGGAATACTCACGACTATAGGCGGATATAACTCAAACCAACTATTAGATTATCTTGATTATGATTTAATTAAATCAAATCCAAAATATCTTTGCGGTTATTCAGATATAACGGTTCTAACTAATGCAATTTATGCAAAAACAGGATTGGTGGGGTGTAATGGCCCACATTTTTCTTCATGGGCCATAAAAAAAGGGTTTGATTATAGCAAAGAATACTTTGAGAAATGTTGTATGCAGGATGGCCAATATCAAATCAACCCTTCCGAATTTTGGAGCGATGATGATTGGTACTTGGATCAAGAAAAAAGGGAATTCATCCAATCAAATGGTTTTGATATTATTAAAGCTGGCGAAGCAACCGGAACATTGATTGGTGGACATATGCGCTGTTTTGCTTCCTTACAAGGAACACAATATTTCCCATCACTTGAAAATTCAATATTACTCTTAGAAGAGGACGAGGAAATAAACCCAATGATTTTTGACCGCTTATTGCAATCAATTATTCAATTACCCAATTTCAATGGTATTAAGGGTATTGTAATAGGTCGCTTTAAAAAAATCACAAAAATTACACCCGATTTTTTAAAGAAAATTATTGCAGCAAAAAAGGAACTTACGTCTGTACCGATTGTTGCCAATATGACATTAGGACACACCATGCCGATCGCCACATTTCCCATAGGGGGCACGGCAAGAATATCGGCAATTAATGACAAAGTTTCTTTAATAATTACTACACACTAGTTATTTTATGAACCAAGATTTGCTTAGAAAAATTAACAAATTATTTGAAAAAGCAGGGGGTACGGAACCGCCAAAATACGATCCAAAAAGTCACACCGAAGATCTAGCGACAGACAAATATTGGAATGCAATATTATATTTACGTCATGTATTAAAACTTGCCTCTGATGATTTTTTTTCTGTCCAACAGAATGGAATAAATGTTGATTTGTTTATGCTTACTCCTTCTGTATCCAGTCCTATGGGTCCAGGATCAGACAGTGAAGCTGTCGCTATACAGTTTGGAAACCTAGATACATTTCTAGTAGATTCATCACAGTTTGGTTTTGAGCCAATTCTCATGAATAATTTTAATTTGCTCTACTGTTATTTACCATCGATGCGAGGGGAGAAACCTGACAAACGACACCTTAATCAATTTTTCCACTGCGAGGCAGAAATGCGGGGTAATTTGACGGACATCATGCAATTGGTTGAAAAATATATAAAATATATCACTCAAACAATGCTAGATATACCATTTTTAATACATTGCTTAAGTGGTTCGCCTGAACATTCTAAACAGGCAATGAAAATACTGGCATCCCTAAAATCTTTTAAAAAAATAGATTTTAATTCTGCAATAAAAATTCTTGAAGAGCATGGCTATACAAAATATATAAATTACACAGATCATGGAAGAGATATTTCTAGTATCGGAGAAATTGAGTTATCAAAGATATTTTCTCCAAATGAACCTTTTTGGATTACTAATTTTGACAGAGACAGAGTCCCTTTCTATCAAAAACCAGATCCTAAAAATACTGACCAAGTATTAAATGCTGATTTAATATTTCCCCCATTAACAGAGTTTTCATTTGGAGGTGAAGTAGTTGGTTGTGGTCAAAGGCAAGATAGAGCAGTTGAATGTTACGAATCATTAAAGCGACAAAACATACCACCGGATCCATACTATTGGTATATAAACTTACGCGACATGCCACAGTATTCTTCCACCGCAGGATTTGGCATGGGAATAGAAAGATATATTACGTGGCTGCTATGCAGAGACGATATAAAAGACGTTATTCCGTATCCAAGACTAAAAAACATTAAGTCGTATCCATAAAATCAGTCTACTGCGCGAGAAGTTTTTTCCCTAAATCTTGCCGCCTCATGACTCAGTTGACACGACGGAATCAAAAAGCTTCAGAAATTCAAAGTGGTCCGGATATTTTTAATTATAAAAAATTTATATAATTAAAATTATGCAAATTAAAAACACACCATTAGTGGTGTGTTTTTGGGATTGGCCGATTGGATTTCAATCAGCCGAATGTGGTGGGATACGGTCAGCTATCCTGACGAGCAGCTCGGTAAGAAGTTCTTCCTTTTCCGAATCGCTCAAGCCAGACATCCGTAATTCTAGAATTCGCCGGAGTCGTTTGATTTGCCCTGTCTCGGCTTTATCTGAGCCTCTGACTTTACGTAAGCTCTTGATGACCAGACCGGTGGGCAAAATATCCAACAGCGCAGGCAAGTGCTTGCGTAGCTCGTGGAGACTCTCTGGTCGACGTGGTAAAGATGGTGGATCCACTACCGATTCTGGCGCAGACTCAGACAGTGCCGGACAGTCGATCGACTGCCGGTACCGGTCAAAGTACACGTCCGGATCGAAACGCCATTGACCCGGCCCGCAACCTCGGCCGGTAAGGACAGACAGATTTTTGAAATCAGTCCACATTGCCTGAAAACTTCCAGACGAGATTTTCATACCCTGACCCAACACATGTCGGTGGGCCTCGTGGTACGTGAAAGAGCTATGTCTGAAATGCCCAGCCAGGAGCTGACGCACCCTCTTTGCGTGCTCCATCCGTTGTTGCTGGATTTTGCTCGCCGCTGCTCGGCCCTTTTCTGTGCTTGCGATATCCATTGCTCCGTTTCTCCTGTACCTATACCGTGAATGTGAACGCACGGCGGATAATCGTAAATTAAACACACTTGTTTGTCAAGCCATCGCCAAACTACTCACCTCACAAATTTTGTGTTATAATTCTGGTCAGTCTTTAACCTTCTATGCCACGACGGCGGCAGTCTGATTCCATGCTTAACCCTACGCTCTCGCGTGGGATTATTGTGGTTATACTTGCTTTGGCTGCAATTATTATTACGCTTAGTTTTTTTGGCAAAGCAGGCGTGGTGGGCATTATGCTGAATGATTATGTACTGAGCGCACTGTTTGGCGGCATGCGTTATGCTGTGCCACCCGCAATCTTGCTCATTACGTGGTTCATGGTGCTTGGCAAAGATTACCGATATCACCCGACCCATGCGCTCGGCGGATTGTTATTTTTTATTTCGGTTTGCAGTTTGTTTCATTTGCAATTTGCACCTGATGCAATGTGGGACGCAGCACTCGCTGGCCAAGGTGGTGGCGTGCTTGGTATGGCAGCCTGGTTGTTGCAAACATACTTTGGCATGATTGCAGCGTGGATTGTATTGATTGCTTTGGCACTGGTGGGCGTGTTACTCGTGTTTCAGCCCTTCATCGGCAGTTTTTTGGACATGTATCGCGCGGTGTTATCGATTTTTGTGGGCCTTGGTCAGGCTATTGCCCGCGGTGTACACCGAATTTTTGTGCCAAGTGAACAAAAACAAATGGCGCGCGTACGTGTAGCTAATGATGACGAAGAGTACGATGAGGAAGAACCAGAAGAAGAGGAAGAAAGTGAAGAAGACGAGGAGTCTGAGGAAGACGAGGAAACCGAGGAAACAACCGGTGCACCACAATTCCAGAAAAAAGCATTGGTAGTGCGAAACGGTGATGAGGAAGAAGACGAGGATGAGGAAACAGAAGAACCAGCGGCCAATGATGTGTGGTCCAAAAAAGTGGTGATCAAAAATTTGCCACCACTTGATTTGTTATCTGATAAACGTGGCAAACCAACGAGCGGTGATATTGATGCGAATGCCGCTATTATCAAAGATACGTTTGAACAATTCAACATTGACGTGGACATGGGCGAAGTGCGCGTGGGACCGACTGTGACCCAATACACCATGAAACCAGCCGCAGGTGTAAAATTGTCGCGCATTACCGGCCTAAGCAATGACTTAGCGCTCGCGCTTGCCGCACATCCAATTCGTATTGAAGCCCCAATTCCGGGCAAGTCGCTGGTGGGTGTAGAAGTACCAAATGAAAAAACCGCGCTCGTCAGCTTCAAAGAATTGCTCGAAGACAAAGATTTCCGTCAACGCAACCACAATATCAAGTTGTTGCTCGGAAAAGACGTGGCGGGCAAAGTATGGTTTGGTGATTTACCCCGCCTC
Organism: uncultured Gammaproteobacteria bacterium; assembly: GCA_964418775.1. Taxonomy (GTDB): domain Bacteria; phylum Patescibacteriota; class Patescibacteriia; order Magasanikbacterales; family UBA922; genus 2-12-FULL-41-16. Next base: position 88,824 of record CAYQNA010000001.1, on the reverse strand, counting down.
CCCCACTTGCTCGTGGCTGGTGCGACTGGTTCGGGTAAAACCGTGTGCATGAACACAATTATCATGGGCTTGTTGTACCAAAACACGGCTGAAACATTGCGCTTAATTATGGTGGATCCAAAACGCGTTGAATTAACGCTATATAATGGCATTCCACATTTGCTGACGCCCGTAATTACAAATGTGCAAAAAACCGTAAACGCGCTCAAGTGGACAATTGGTGAAATGGAACGTCGGTTTGAGTTGCTGGCTTCAGTTGGTAGTCGCGACATTGGTTCATACAATCAAAAACATCCTGAAGCGAAAATTCCTTACATTGTTTTTGTAATTGATGAATTGGCCGACTTAATGGCCGCAGCTGCAAATGAAATTGAATCTGGCATTATTCGTTTAGCGCAAATGGCTCGTGCGGTCGGTATTCATTTGATTGTCGCCACACAACGTCCAAGTGTTGACGTAATTACTGGTTTAATGAAGGCCAATATTCCAGGCCGCATTGCGTTCTCGGTTGCGTCGGTGATTGACTCACGCACGATTTTAGATTCGCCTGGTGCGGAAAAACTATTAGGCCGTGGTGACATGTTGTATTCATGTGCGGAATTGTCGCGCCCAGTGCGCATTCAAGGTGCATTTATTTCTGAAGAAGAAATGAAGCGTGTGGTTGATTACCTTAAAGGTGACGAAGAGCCAGAGTACGATGAATCAATTGTTGGTTCACAAACTGGCAGTGCGACAGGTAGTATGTTCGGCGGCCCAACTGACGAGCAAGATGCATTGTTTGAAGATGCCAAACGTTTTGTTATCCAGGCTGGTAAAGCTAGCGCCTCGCTGTTGCAACGCCGCATGAAGGTGGGCTACGCACGCGCGGCCCGCTTGCTCGATGAATTAGAGCAAGCTGGTATTGTTGGACCGGCTGATGGTGCCAAACCACGCGAGGTATTTGTGACAGACGAAGGCGAATCTGGTACAATGAATACAGGTCAGGAGCTGAACGTTTTTAGCGCGCCCGAAACCGAGGCCGAAGATGAGAAAGAAGCCGAACTAGACGACGAAGATGCCGAGGATGAGGAATTAGAAGACGAAGAAGAGGAAGACGCTAAAGGCAAAGCCCTGCCATTCTAATTATGGCCGAATTTATTAAAAAAACTCTTGAAACCCAGGTAATCCCGGTTGGTGTTCGGTTACGCGAAGCGCGCCAAGCCAAAGGCTGGACTCTGGAAATTGTCAGCGCCAAAACCAAACTCATGAAAGAGCACCTAGCTGCACTCGAAGCCGGTAATTGTGTGGGTGTCTCCACCCTGTACCGCCGTCAATTTGTAAAAAAATACGCCCAAGCCCTTGGTTTGGACCCAGAGCCACTTTTGGCCGAAACCTGTTTGACCGAAAGCACGCCTGTAGCCGAACCAAAAGGCTTTGGCCGTTGGCATTTATCCAATTTACCAAGTCTATTCCGCTGGAGCACAACCGGCGTAATTGCGATTATTTGTCTAAGTTATCTTGGGCTGCAAGTCAGGCAAACAGTACGCCCACCAGAGCTCACCCTGGTCGGCCCCAATGAAGGCTTAATTTCAAGCACACACGAAGTTAACGTGAGCGGCCTCACTGAACCGGAGGTTAAAATCGCTATCAACGGCCAATCAGTCATGAGTGACGAACAGGGTCGATTTAACCAACCTCTCATACTCCAGCCGGGAATCAATACAGTGGTGGTGACGGCCGAAAAAAAACACGGTAAAACCACCCAAACCACGCGCCACATCATTTATCGCGAGGCACCGCAGGTGGGTCGAGCCGAAGTCCTTGCCAGCGGCAGCTAGACGTTTGACGGCACCACTTCAAACAAGTATCATACTTAGAGCGTGGTACTTGTTTTTTAATTTCTTCGTATGGCAAAAAATAAACCTTCTGACGAACAACAAGCCAAGCTCAAGGCTGCGGCTAGCGCAATTGAGCTGATTAAAGAAAAATTTGGTGAAAATGCAATTATGCGTTTTGGCGAGGCTAAACGCAGTCAGGTGGATGCGGTCTCGACTGGCTCATTATCACTCGACATTGCACTCGGCGTAGGTGGTGTACCACGTGGTCGCATAATTGAAATTTTTGGACCAGAAGCCAGTGGTAAAACGACTTTGGCTCAGCATATTATTGCCGAGGTACAGAAAAAAGGCGGCATGGCCGCGTTTGTGGATGCGGAACACGCACTCGACCCAGACTATGCGCGCAAAATTGGCGTAGATGTGGACAATTTGCTTATTTCGCAGCCAGACACTGGTGAACAGGCGCTCGACATTGTAGAAACACTCGTGCGCTCGAATGCCGTGGACGTCGTCGTGGTCGACTCAGTCGCGGCACTGGTGCCAAAAGCCGAAATCGAAGGTGAAATGGGTGACTCGCACATGGGTTTGCAAGCTCGTTTGATGAGTCAGGCGCTGCGCAAACTTACCGGCATCATTAGCAAAAGCAACACGGTGGTTATTTTCATTAACCAAATCCGCCAAAAAATTGGTGTGTTCTTTGGCAATCCAGAAACAACCACTGGTGGCAATGCGCTTAAATTCTACGCTTCGGTCCGTATTGAAATTCGTCGTGCAGCCCAAATTAAGCAGGGTGAGAAAGTCATTGGTAACCGCGTAAAAATTAAAGTCGTTAAGAATAAAGTCGCGGCCCCATTCCGCACGACTGAATTCGACATCATGTACAACGAGGGTATTTCCATTTCGGGTGATGCACTCGACACAGGTGTTCTCCACCGCGTGGTAACCAAATCTGGTAACAGCTTTACGTTTGGCGAAGAAAAACTTGGTGTTGGTCGTGAAAAAGCCAAGCAGTTCCTCCGTGAAAACCCTAAACTCATTGCTTCAATCAATGAAAAAGTTTGGGAAGCAGTGGAACGTGGCGAAACTGCGCCCCCAGAAGAACTCGACGTTCCAGCTGAGGGCGAAGAAGCTCCTCCAACTGAATAATCTACATACAAATAAAAAGACGGCCTCGTAGGCCGTCTTTTTTGTGGAATCTCTTAGTAAATTTTACTTACGTCCACACCTGTATAGTAGTACTTAAGCAAGGCCATAAAATCAGCACCAGTTTCATCGGCACGATAGGCCGCGTCACGTTGACTCATGCCCACACCATGGCCGTACAATTTTTTGCCATCTTTAGCATCGTAAGTTGTGGCTACCGGCACAAGCCATGGTTTGGCTTTACCACCCCAGACCTCGGTCCACGAGCGAGTGCGCGTATCAGCGTTGCCAAAGTATGGCGTGATTACAATCTCGCTATTGTATGTAACCATGTACCCACGCGTAGCTTGGGCTGCACTCACAAAATTAGTCATACGTTGCTCGCTGTTATAGCCCAAATATAGCTGGTCCCCTGTGTGCGCAACCACATCAAAATAACGCGTCTTATACTTGGCCGTGTACTCCATGGTGTAATAGGCATAGGTGCGTTGGGCCACGGCTTGGGCCTTAAGATATTCAATTGGTGAGCCATTCGCATTTTCGCCAATTCCATTAACATAGTCTTCCATGAGTAACTCGTTAATGACATAGAGATTTTTCTCGGCGTCGCGTGCTTGTCGCAATTCCATTGCACCCCGGTATTTATTAAAGTTCACACCTGTGCGCCCGGCAATTGGACGGTCGAAATTAGTTAATGTAAATACAGCATGAAGGTTTGTGACTGGCACTAACCGAATATAATCCGGTCCGGCAATAGTAATGTCGCCGGATTTAAGACTATATGTAGAGCCATCAAACGCAAGCAAAGCGCTGTACCCTCGTGGCAAAGTGGTACTGACCAGCGTGGTGCCTTGGTAAATCTGATAATCGTCATCATTAGAAACAAAGTACACGTCGCCATCTGGCTTCCACAAACCAACACGGATGGTTGGCTCTTCGGTCAAGCGTGGAATTTGGTTAGCTAAAGTATCAATTGCACTGCCAAAGCTGGGAACAGTGTAGCCTGGAGGTGCATCCGAAGTGACGGTTACTGGCAAGAAAATAGTAGCCCCTGGTACACGCTGACCATTTACCAGCAGGTCAATGGCGGCTGTGTATGTACCAGTCTGTTGCGGCAAGCGCAAGGTCAAAGTATCGCGCAAATACCCATTGGCAGCGATTGGCATTGTCCGATTTACGGCTGTTTGCCCATCTGCCCAGCTACTATCGGCAAAAGCACTCTGGTTTGTACCAGTCGCGCTCGCGAGGACAAAGCGATAATTGTTCCAAGCCGAACTACCCGTATTTTGGTACCCAACCATGAACGAGATCGGCGTGCCGCCCTGGCCGCTGAGTGTACGCTGACCAAGGAAAAATCGGTTTGCGCTAATCGCCGCCACTTGTTCATCTTCGCTGCCTGGTACAGCTTCTTCTAAATCTGTACTTGGCTTAGTGGTCGCAGTACCAGTAACATTGAACTTAATGTAAAAATAACCTCCTTTTACCCAAGTTTTGTTTTCTGCGGCCAAATAAAATTTTTCCGTGTACGCGCCTGCCTTGGTTGGGGCTTTAAACGAAACCGTTAGCTTGCCTGTCTGACCAGGCTTAATCGTGCCCGTCATTTTGCCAGTTTGTTTAGCACTAACCCAACCAGTGCCTTTGAAAACCGAGGCCCGATCGCGTGGTTCCATGGTGTATGCAGACAAGTAATTTTTACCAGTATTGTCCCAAGTCACGGTACCGGTATTTTTGAACGAAAACGTCACTGACACAGCCTGACCAGCCTTAACACTGACCGGGTCTTTGAGCGACTGGGCAGTCATGACCGCCGCATACCGCGGGTCACTAATGGTTACCACTGGAGCAGCGGCCAGGGCAAAATTCGGAACAGCTAAAGATAAAAGAGTTACAAATACAGCCGCTAAGCGTGCAATTTTGGAAATAGAAAAGTAACGCATAGTTTTTGCAGTATACCAAAAAAAATGACTGCATGCTATACTCGCGCATATGAGTTTAACCAAGAAATTGGCCTTTAATACGAGTGTGCAGCTCGTTGGAAAAATTGTATCCACAATCTTGGGTCTAGCCGCGATTGCGATGCTCGGGCGATACTTGGGGCCAGAGCAGTTTGGTTGGTACACAACTTCAATTACGTTTTTGCAATTTGCCGGAATTTTGGTTGATTTTGGGTTAATCCCCGTCACCGCCCAGATGTTGGGCGAAGGGCGCCACAAGCAGGAAGTGTTACTGCCAAATTTATTAGGGTACCGGTTTGTCACTGCCGGGGTGTTTTTTTTAGTCGCACCACTTGCGAGTTTGCTATTCCCCTATCCGCCACTCGTTAAATGGGCAATTGCGCTCATGGCCATTTCGTTTGTGGCCACGGCCCTGAACCAAGTTTTAACCGGATTTTACCAATATCGATTGCGCATGCACGTGGTGGTGCTTGGTGAAGTAGCCGGACGTGTGGCCTTGGTAATTGCCATGTGGCTGTTGATTCATTTTGGCGCTGGATTTTTGCCACTTATGGCGGCAGTGGCCGGCGCGAGTTTAATTTTTACCGCTGTACTATGGTGGCAAGCACAACGTGAACAGCCAGCTGGACTTGCGTTTAGTGGTCCAATTTGGCGCGAAGTAACTGTGAAAATGTGGCCAATTGCCGTGTCCATTGTATTTAATGTGGTGTATTTAAAGGGTGACACACTCTTATTGTCGCTTTTCCGTTCACAAACTGAAGTTGGTTGGTACGGAGCCGCGTATCGCGTAATTGATATTTTGTCACAACTTGCCATGATGATTATGGGCGTCATGCTGCCGCTCCTGGCCGCCAGCTGGGCCAAACACGACGAACGCGAATTCAGCGAACGCTACCAACAAAGTTTTAACGTCCTCATGTTGATTGGAATTCCCATTGCGGTTGGCTGCTCCCTACTCGCGCCACGTGTTTTGACGCTTGTGTTTGGACCTGAATTTGCCTCAGCTGGCCCAATGCTTGGCTTGCTTTCGTGGGCTGTGCTTGGAGTTTTTGTGGGCGCAGTGTTTGGTCATGCCGCAGTGGCTATCAATCGTCAAAAAGCGACCATGTGGATTTATATTTCCAACGCAATCATCACACTCGGCGGATATTTGTGGGCCATCCCTCGCTTTGGTTGGTTGGGCGCAGCCGCGCTCACGGTTTTTTCCGAATGGTATGCCGGACTTTTGCTTGCCTTTACGGTCACTCGCTTAATCCCCAATCATTTATCATTCAAACCACTTGGCAAAACAATTGTTGCCGCGCTTTTGATGGGCGCCGTGCTATGGACTACACGTACTTGGGCACTCACAATTACAATTATCCTTGGCAGTGCAACATATGCTGTGGCGATTCTAGGACTTGGGGTTATAAAATTTAGCACAGTCAAAGAATTGTTTGCTCGCAGTTAATATGATCAATTTTTTGGCCCTCATTCTCGCATTACTACCAACGTACTTGGTGCGTTTTTCGGTTGGACCACTACCCACAACATTGCTCGAGGTAATGATTTGGGTTCTGATTATTTGGTGGCTGGCGCGAGGTAAACAAAGTTGGCGCGAACTCGGCTCACTCATCAAAAATAATCGCGCTCTAACAATTGCCTCGGGTGTATTTTTGCTTGGTGCAACAATTAACGCATTCATAAGTCCCAACCTACGTGCCGCGCTTGGTGAATGGCGTGCATTTTACGTTGAGCCAATTATTGTGGCATTGATTGCGGCCACGGTTGTGCGTACGCGCGCTGATTGGTGTAAACTCGCAGTAGGTTTAGTTGCAGGTGGCATTGTCACGGCCGCACTTGCTATGTACCAGCATTTCACCGGCTGGTTGGTGCCATATAGCTTTTGGGCCAACCAAAATTCTTATCGCGTCACTGGTTGGTATGGTTTTCCAAATGCGGTTGGTCTGTGGTTGGCGATGTTAATGCCAATTGCTGCATATCTAGCACTGCAAAAAAATAATTTGTATCGCGCGCTCGGCCTTGTTTACATCCCACTTGGCTTAGCCGGAATTATATTTGCCAAATCAACCGCCGGATTAATGGGCGTAGCCGCGGCAATTGGCGTGGCCTTAATTGTATGGCGCAAAACACGTTGGTTTGCAGTTGCCGGAGCGATCCTCGCACTAATTGGCGTGTATTTGTTACCTATAAATTCAGGTCTCAAACAAGAATTGCTTGCACAAAATCGTTCTGGCCAATTGCGTCGCGACATGTGGAGCGAAACTATCGCTTATTTAAAAATCCACCCCCTTCGTGGCGCCGGGCTCGCGACGTATTCCGATGAAATTCGCCCGTTCCGTCAGGACAAACGTATTGAGGTCTTTCACCATCCGCACAACATCGTTTTAACCATGTGGATTAATATTGGCCTACTTGGCTTAATCGGATTTATCAGCATCATCGTAATTTCATTTTTTCAATTACTCACTCCGGCCTTCAAAACACACGACGATCTTGCAATTATGTTACTGGCGGCCCTCGCAGCCTGGTTAATGATGGGCCTAGTTGATTCACCCTATATTAAAAATGATTGGGGTATTTTCTTTTGGCTGCTTATATGGCTACCCCTCCATCGACAATCGACTACATCCTCGACCAACTGAATTCCACCGAGGCTTCGGCCCGCAAAATGTTTGGTGAATACGCACTATACTATCACGGAAAAGTCGTTGCTTTGGTTTGTGACAATACTTTATTTGTAAAAATCACCCCACCAGGCAAAGAGTTTGTCGGGGCTACCTACCACGAAGGTTTCCCCTACCCTGGCGCCAAGCCAGCCATGAAAATTGCGCCCGAACACATCGAAGACGCCGACTGGCTCAACGAGCTTATCATCACCACTGCCGACGCTCTCCCCACCCCAAAACCCAAAGCAAAATCAAAAAAGTCCTGGACTTGATTTTTCTCTTCCAACATGATACCCTCTGCCTACCTATGGAGAGGTGTCAGAGTGGTCTAACGTGCCGCTCTCGAAAAGCGGTTGGCCGCAAGGCCTCGAGGGTTCGAATCCCTCCCTCTCCGCCAATTTTCAACTCACACTTACTTTGCGACCGAACTCATCGCGGCCACGTCATCATGCAGGCGGCCAATTCTTTTGTGCAGACGCCCCAAAAGCAGGCGCGCCAGTGTCACAAAATTTACCAATTCTTGCTTTTCACCAATATACTTGTCCTGGTAAATAAACAGCTGGTTTTCAATAAATTCAAAGCTTAAATGCTTACCCTCGTCAATCATAAACGCCATAATTTCGGGCGTTAAAATTTCCAATATTTCAATCTCAAAATTGTCAGTCACGTATAGTTTGTAAAATTTAAAAAAGTCGCCCTCGAGTTCGTGTGTGTATTGTCCCGGGCCCGGACGCAAAATCGAATCAATTGTTTCTTTTTTCTCAATCACGGCAAAATTTGGTACCAACCCCTTGAACGTAACCTGGAGCGCCGTTACCTCGTGTGTAACCGTAGCCTTACCACTCCCCGATTTGTAGGTGTAATTAAACAATTCAGATGGTAAACCCAAAATCGTACCACTTACAATATTAAACAATTTGCCGGATCGCAAGTGTTTGAATAATTTTCCATGACGACCAGTTGTCTGCCCAACCGCGGTGAACACAAGTTTATGTTCGGCCGCGAATTGGGACATAAATCTTCTATGGAACTGTCCATAATGACGAGACCAAACCCAACTAATGTGGAGGCTAAGCACGACCAAAACCAATTTAACCGCATCCATCGCATCGTCTACCGTGCCATCGTACAACCAAACCCCTATTGCACTGGTGACTAAAAATGTAATCAAAAATTGCCACCAGGCTTGGCGAAATTTTTTCATGGTTTCTAGCCGTACATTTTGAATTGATTGAGATTGAGCCATATGGCCATATACTACCATGTTACTGTTTTGAAACCAACCTAGTTTGACCGCCGGGGCTGTGCATGATAGGGTTTAAGTATCTAACTATTTTTTATGAATCGCCCCGTCCACTTTGAGATTCAGGCTCAGGAACCTGAACGCGCCGCCAAATTTTACACAGATATTTTTGGCTGGGAAATTAGTAAATGGCCAGGTTTAGGCTGGGACTATTGGGTAATTATGACAGCCCCAAAAGACAGCAAAGACCAAGGTATTAATGGCGGTCTGCTGAAGCGTCCAGCTGATATGCCGCCAGAACAATGCGGTACAAACGCGTTTGTTTGCACCATGGATGTGGAGAATTACGATGCCATGCATGAAAAAATTCTCGCCGCTGGCGGCAAAGTGGCCATGCCGAAATTCGCGCTCGCTGGCATGGCCTGGCAGGGTTACTACCTAGATACCGAAGGCAACACCTTTGGTATTCACCAGGCTGACCCTAACGCAAAATAATTAGTCATTTTATTTTTATGGATTATCGTAATCGCAAGTTGGTCATTGCTGTTCGTGTTTTGCTCGGTTTGTTTTTGATCATGAGTGGCGTCGGTGGCCTCATGGCCGCAGCTAATGGTCTCGAAGAGATCCCAGCACCGTTATTGCCTTACACGAAAACCCTCATCGATACAGGGATTTTCCACATGATTAAAATCACTGAACTTGTGGCTGGTATCATGCTCGTAATCGGATTGTTACCAGCACTCGCCACTTTATTTGTAGCTCCAATTTGCGTTGGCATTTTGGTTTTTCACCTATCTGTGGCTCCAGCTATTGCTGACATGTGGGGAGGCCTTCTTGTGACTGCGCTTACCATCTACCTTGGTTACGCTTACTGGGATAAATATAAGGCTCTTTTCCGTAAATAAAAGAAGTGATTGAAATGCCGAAAACAAAATTCGCGGTTGAGCTCCTTAAAACATTTGGTCCATGGCGCATGATCCGTCGCTTTGTCTTGACTTCACCTCGTATTTTCCGCGCCTTTATCCGCGCTATACAACAAAAGAAAAAATGACCGCACTTCGATTATAAGGCTTATTTAAACATGCCGCTTCAAGATATTCGCCGTGAATTTGGGATTAAACCATGGTTATGGTATACTACTAAAAATTCATTTCATTTTTTATGAACTGGCGGAAAACGTTTGCTGCCAGCACCACCATGCTGTTCTTTTTGTATTTAATAGTGTCCGCTGATCAAGTTTTGGCACGTTCAACACCATATAGTGCAGGAGAAACATTGAACCCTGATTGTGCACCAGGTGAAACAAACTGCACAGTATCGCAGACTGATTACACTGCGACATTGGCTGGCAAAGAGCCACTTATAAGCACGTCCACAATTGCCGAATATTGGCGCGGCGACAAATCCTGGGCGAGCCTAAACAAAAGTGTGGTTGGTTTGGGGAGTGTAGAAAACACAGCCCTGTCCACATGGACTGGATCCACCAACATCACTACACTGGGTACAATTACGAGTGGTGTTTGGAATGGCAGTGTAATTCCAGTTACACGCGGCGGCACAGGCACAACCACAGCCTTAACCGCGGGCTCGATTGTGTACGCGGGCACAAGCGGAAACTTTGCGCAAAGCAATTCCCAATTATATTGGGACAGTGCCAATGGATATCTTGGCTTGGGAACCGCTGCACCATCGAGCACGTTGCACGTAAACGGTTCAATTTCTCACACACTCCGCTCTGTTAGTAGCAACTACACCCTAACCGCCAATGATAATATTCTTCTCGTTGACGCTTCGAGTGCTAATCTCACAATTACACTCCCAACTGCCAGTTCCGTACCTGGTCGAATGTATATAATTAAAGTAATTAGCCTGGGTTCTCTCAAGACCGTGACACTGAGCCCAGCAAGCGGGCAGATTGAAGGCGCTTCAACACTTGTCATGAGCGTACTCTACACGAGCAAACAAATTATCTCAAACGGCAGCGCTTGGTACGTAATTAATTAATATGAGACGGATTTGGATGCTCATACTGTTTAGTATAAGCCTAGTCCTCGGCATCCCCCCATCACATGCTTCGGTTACAACCGGAACCATTAGTACAACCAACACATACGTCTGGGCAAGTAGAGCGGGATGGCTAAATTTCGGCACCACAAACAGTAATGTAACCATTACCGATTCAATGATATTCGGCTCTGTTTGGAACCCAAACTATGGCTGGATTAACCTTAACCCCAGCAATGCTGGGGTTAGTAATAACTCAGAGGGTCAACTGTCTGGTTATGCTTGGGGTGAAAGCACCGGCTTTATTGATTTTAGCCACACTATAATTGACGAAAATGGGATATTTACCGGGTACGCTAGTTCAAGTGTATTGGGCACTATTAATTTTGACGGCGCCTACCGTCCGCAAACCGATTGGAGACCCTACCGAGTTCGTGATACCAATTTGCCAACCACTGCGACTACTACCCCAGCCGAGATGGCTCAACCTTTAGATCTACCAAACAGTGGTATGATATTGGCCCCCATCACCATGCGTAACACCACTACTGGAGCCTGGGTATACATAGACTCAAACACTTCTGCTGAAAATGAAAATGGCGATACATATACACTAACTATTGGACTTCCTGAAAATAAAATCGAGTCGGAACTGCCGACCCCCCTTCCTTCGTCACTCAATTTTAGGCAAGGCCTTGAAATTACAACCCAAGCAGACAGTGTAGTTTTTGATAAAAACATTACGCTTAGTATTCCACTACCGGGTAATGAAAGTAGTAATATAAAAGTATACTATCTAGATACCACTAACAACCAATACCGTCTCGCGGGTGATGGCGGCACGGTGGCTTCAGACAAACAAAGTATAACTGTTTCCGTTAATCACCTAACTCTCTTTGTTGCAGTTGGCGTTAGTACACCAATTAGTCAAAATAATACGTCTGCTCCTGGTCCCAGCATAATGACGGCGCCTTATGATTATTTTATATCTCGCCCTTTAATTCCAAATTCTACTCAAAAAAATATTCAAAGAGAAATCACTACGAGTTCTTGTGCTGATTATCTTAATCCATCTCTAATACTCTCACAAACAAAAAAGAACGACCAAGTCCACGTAAAGAAATTACAAAACTTTTTAAATAAATATGAGCACGAAAATCTTTTAGTGAACGGCAAATTTGACAGAAAAACATACGACGCCGTCGTTCGTTACCAATTAAAGAATAAACAAACCATCCTTTACCCTAGTAAACTTTTAAAAGGGACAGGCACAGTCGGAGGGGCTACAATTTTGCAAATTAACCAGGATGTTTGTGAGCAAAGCAAACCATCTTGTGTTATTTACATAGATCCAGATAAAATTTTAAATTACGGCCAAAAAAATAATCCTGACTCAATTAAAAAGGTGCAGACCTTCCTTAAGGAAAACGAGAATGAAAAAAATATTCCAACCACTGGTGTATTTGATAACGCCACACGCAAAGCGATCATACGCTACCAAGAAAAGTACCGCAGCATTATCCTAACCCCTGGCGGATATACCAGAGGCACGGGCAATGTAGGTAAAGCTACTGCCCAACTTATAAATGCCCAGTATTGTCGGCTCAAAAAATAGTCAGTATACTGCAGATGTTTATTTCGGTTATTTCCATCACGGCATTTTTTTGATGTATACCGACTATGTTAAATCGCATTCGCCCACTCAACCCGCACACGGTGTCAACGGGACCAATTGTATATTGGCTCGACCGTGACCTTAGAGCCCAGGATAACTGGGCTCTTTTGGAAGCCCAGACGCTAGCGCTTGAAAATCATGCACCACTATTAGTAGTTTACAACTTAGTGGTGAATTTTTTGCATGGCTCGGCCCGACAATGGGATTTTAAAATCCGTAGTTTGCAGGAATTGCAGACTGAATTAGCCAAAAAAGATATTCCGCTTTTTATTATTCTCGACGAAACTGGCACAGATTCACCCCGTTTACTCCAGGAATTTTGCGAGAAACACCACGTTGGTGCGGTAGTTACTGATTTTTCGCCACTCCGAATTCAGCGCGCTTGGAAAGCAAAACTCGCCAAATCACTGCACGTGTCACTGCGCGAAGTAGACGCGCACAATATTGTGCCAGCGTGGTTAGCCTCGCCAAAACAAGAATTCGGCGCCTACACCTTGCGCCCCAAATTACACCGCGCTCTACCCGAATATTTGACCGAAATTCCCTCACTAAAAAAACACCCAATCCCATTTGGCCACGCCGTACCAGCGATTAATTGGAATAAATTACTAAAACACCCTGCGGTAAATCAGGACGCGCAGCCCACCAACTTTGTCCCTGGCGAAGCAGCGGCCCACCGCGCCTTGCAACATTTTTTGCGCCACACACTCCCCCGGTATTTGGACCGTAACAATGCGCTTGCCGACGCGCAGTCAAATTTGTCGCCGTATTTACATTACGGCTTACTATCAGCACACCGAGTTGCCTTGGCTGTGCTAAAACAGGCTGGCGTTAGCCTCCATCAAGCCTTAGCTGGCGAAACACCAGTGGCCGCGTTCCTGGAAGAATTAATCGTGCGTCGCGAATTAGCGGATAATTTTTGTTTATACAATCCGCACTACGATACACCGGCCGGCTTCCCGGCGTGGGCGCAAAAAACTTTGCACGCACACGCTCATGATCCGCGCGAATATGTGTACACACGCGCTGAATTTGAACATGCACGCACACACGACGACCTGTGGAATGCGGCCCAACGTGAATTACTTTTGACTGGCAAAATGCACGGCTACCTGCGCATGTACTGGGCCAAAAAAATTACGGAATGGACCAAAACACCGGCCGATGCCATGAAAATTGCGATTTATTTAAATGACAAATACGAACTCGATGGTCGTGACCCTAATGGATACACGGGAATTGCCTGGAGTATTGGTGGCGTGCACGACCGCGCCTGGTTTGAGCGCCCGATTTTTGGGCAAATTCGCTATCTGGCGCGCAGTGGTTGTGCCAAAAAATTCGATGTGGCCGCGTATATTGCCAAATATTCTTAATGCTCTAGCGCTAATAAAAATGCTTTGGCTGCAGCGCCATACGCATATTTGTCGCCTGCCCCAGTTCGGCTAACTACGCGGTGACAGGGCACTAACACTGCCACCAAATTGCGACCGCACGCAGTCCCGACGGCCCGCACAGCCCGTGGCCTCCCAATCGCCGCCGCCAATTCACCGTACGTTATTACCTCACCGACTTTTACCCGTGCAATCTGCGCCCACACAGCGCGGCTAAATTCAGTGCCAGCCTGTTCCCACCGGATGCCCTTCAAAGCGTGTTTTTGCCCTTTAAAATAAGCCTGAAATTTGGTTTTATATGGGTGGCGCTGGACCGTGGTCACCACTATGTTTTGCCACTCTACCGGCAAGCGTGCCTGCAATTTTTGGCAATCCGCAAAACCAGCCGCGCACACAACTGTTTTTCCTGGCTTTTTTTGCGCGCAAATAACTGAAAAAATCCCTACTGGCGTTTCAATTGTGAATTGATTTAATTTCATTCCCAGAGTATAGCAAGCCTAGCGCAACCTGGAAAATTCCCGTATACTAATTGCATATGTTTATTGCCCTTACCAATTATATTATCTCGTTCATCGAACGCGTTGGCTATGCTGGACTGGCGTTTTTAATGGCTTTGGAAGCGATTATTGCCCCAATTCCTAGTGAATTAATTGTGCCATTTTCTGGTTTTTTGATTAGCAGCGGCAAATTCACGTGGGTTGGCGTGCTCTTGGCCACCACGATTGGCAGCTTGGGTGGCGCGTATTTTTTGTATGCCCTTGGTCGCTATGGTGGTCGCCCGGTGATTGCTCGTTGGGGACACTGGGTTTGGGTCAAGCCCGAAGATGTTACCAAAGCCGAAGAATTCTTTGCTAAACACGGTGGCAAAGCGATTTTTCTAAGCAAATTCGTACCAATTGTGCGCAGCTATGTCGCCCTCCCAGCGGGCCTGTCGCGCATGCCACTAGCACCATTCATGTTGTATTCTGCAGCTGGCTCAATTATTTGGAATACTTTTTTAATTTATATCGGCTACACTTTGCAAAGTAATTGGACCAAAGCCGCCGAATGGTCAGACAAGGGTGACAAAATTGGCGCGGCCTTGTTTGTGATCGTGGTTGGTGCGATTGCATATCGTCATTGGCACAAAAAACGTCGCGCCGCAGCACAATAGGACTATGTCCAAATCAATTGTCATTTCGAATCTTTCGAAAAAGTTTAAATTTCCCGTCAAAAACCCCAATCATAATTGGGTAAAAAATTTATTGTCTCCGGAAATTCGTGAGGTGACTGCGGTCGACAATATCTCCTTTTCTGTGGCCAAGGGCGAACGCATTGCGTTTATTGGTCCAAATGGCGCAGGCAAATCAACTACTATCAAAATGCTCACGGGCATTCTATTTCCCACCTCTGGCAGCATGAGTGTGCTTGGTCTGGACCCGACCAAAGATCGCAAAAAATTAGCATACCAAATTGGGACCGTGTTTGGTCAACGTTCGCAACTCCTCCCTAATCTTCCGCTCACTGACTCGCTTGAGTTCTTTGGCGTCATGTATGATTTGAGTGATAAACAAATTACCAAAAGAATTAATGAATTAACTGAAATTTTCAATCTCGAAGATTTTATTGACCAACCCGTGCGCAAACTTTCGCTTGGTCAACGTATGCGCGCCGAAGTCGCTGCCTCCCTTATTCACAAACCAAAAATCATTCTTCTTGATGAACCAACCATTGGCCTGGATGTTGTGGCCAAAAAATCACTGCGCGATCTGCTACTCACCATTAATCGCGAGGAGGGCGCCACAATTTTCCTTACTTCGCACGATGTTGGCGATATTGAAACCCTGTGCGACCGCACAATTATCATCAATCATGGCCAAATTATTAAAGATCTTCCCACTGCAGATCTAGCACGCACATTTGTATTTGAAAAATATATTGACCTCGTACCTGCCGATAGTTTTAAACAATTCCCCGCCCTACCTGCCGGCCTTACCTACCTAAATAAAAGCGCAGCCAAAGTCACCATATCAGTGGACATCAATAAAACCACCGTCAAAACGGCACTGCAAACCTTGCTCGAAATTTTTGAGGTGAGTGACCTTGATGTTTATAACACTGATTTGGAAAGTGTAATCCGCCATATTTATGAAAGAGATGCGACTGGCGCGTAGTATTATTCGCACATTACTAAAAGAAAGAATCCATTATCCCGGACGTTTTTTAGCCGAATCTTTTACTCGAACGGCTCGATGCGCGCTCGTATTATATTTATACTGGTATGTTTTTAAACTGCGTGGTGGCGAAGTAAACGGCGTTCCCTATTCAGTTGCAGCCTGGGGCTTATTTATGTACACCGTATTTCATGCCTTACGACTTAGGGAAGTGTGCAGAACCATAATGAACGATGTGCGATCTGGAACGATCGAGGTTTTATTCAACAAACCAATCTCGTACTTGCCTTATCGGGCTTGGTGGCAAATTGGTAACGGCTTACACGAATTTATACTAGTCTTATTTTTAGGGAGTATTGTTTTAACACAAATGTTTGGGCTACCCCAAACCTTCCATTCACCCGTTTTACTGCTAACTGTTATAATTACCCTCCTGCTCTCGACTACATTAAGTTTTTTACTCTATGCCATTATTGGCCTCTGCGCTTTCTGGCTCGAAGAGATAAATCCACTGTACTGGATTACTGATAAATCCCTAATGATTTTGGGAGGCTCATATTTGCCAGTAGCCTTATTCCCCGACTTTCTTTACAAAATTGCCCGCTACAGCCCATTTGGAGCCTCACAGTTCATTACGCACACAGTATATGACTCGTGGCAGACTGATTGGCCTGTTCTTATGGGAATTCAATTATTCTGGCTCATCGTATTATTATCAGTAATCACATTGATGTCACGAGCAGCACATCGTAAAGTTTCTATTAACGGTGGCTAATATGTACAGAGAATTTCGTTTTGCACTCTACGCCATTAAAAAAAATTTACAGGGCAGTGCCGAATTACGCACCAGTTTTTGGCTTAATATTGTTGGGATGGCTATCAACAATTGCTCGTTTGTGGTTCTATGGGGTTTTTTTGTGCAATCAGTTGGAGAAGTTAATGGATGGTCAGTGGCTGATATTATTGGTTTAAATGGTTTTGTGGCCTTAACATTTGGAATTATATTTTCAATCGGTGCTGGTATCCGCAATCTACCAGAATATATTGCCAGCGGTGCATTTGACCGCTTCATGCTGTCACCCAAAAATTTACTGCTCCGCATTGCCACCGCTTCATTCAGTGCTTCGGCGGTTGGGGACATACTATTTGGCTTAATTTGTTTAGGGATTTTTGGTCTACTTATCAAAGTGTCCTGGTTGCAGGCGCTACTAATCATCATGATAGCCATTGTGGCGACGATTGCTTTCCTGGCATCGACAATTGTAATTTTCTCGAGTAGCTTTTTATTCACGGATGCGACGTCAATTACGCCAAGTTTATTTGACTTATTTGTTACACCTTCAATGTTCCACGGTGGCGCTTTCCAAGGTGCCGCACGCTTCATCTACACATTCATTATTCCCTCTTTGGTAATCGCTGCCTTGCCCGTGGAAGCAGTACGTGATTTAGATTGGTCAAAGGCAGCCCTCATTACAGTCGTAACCTTTGCCTGGTTTTGTTTTTCTATTTTTGTTTTCAAACGTGCCGTCAAACGTTACGAAAGCGCTAACTTTATTAACTTTAACAGTCAATAAAAAACACCAGCCGTCACGCTGGTATTTTTTATTAAGCTTTTGCCTGCTTGTCGCAATAGAGCTTGATTGCATCACGCATAAACATAGCCAGGCCTGGCCGAAACTTTTCGTAATACGCCGTAAAGCGTGGGTCATCCACGTACATTTGCCCCAAATTACGGAACATTTCCAAGCTGCAGTCATAAAAAAAGTTCACACCCTCGTGGCTTTTTTTAATGAGTGCCTGGACTTCTGGACTATCGACCCCCAAATCCATCGCCTCGGCAATCGCCTGTGTATGTTTGACCCCATCTTCTTTTAATTTGGCCATTTGTGCCTTGGTCATTTTGCTCACACGCGCCTGCGACTGTTTGTACGCATCCGTATTCCCCCACCGTTGTTTAGCCTCGGCCGCATAATGTTTCGTTTCCTCGTCAGCAAAGGCATCGTATAATTCTTCGTCAGACATACTTGTTTCTTGGTTAATTTTCTTAATGGTCTGATCAATGGTAGCAACCAATCGATTCAACCGTTTCCGTTTCAAGACCAACAAATGCCGGTGGTCAGCCAAAGCCGTAGCCATATCAAAGTACGGCGAAGACAAAATTCGCTTAATATCCGCCAGTGAAAAATCCAATTCGCGGAAAAATAGAATTTGTTGCAGCTTAAGTAGGTCAGGCTCGTCGTACTGACGATAACCATTCCGACCAACGCGGCTGGGCGCCAGCAAGCCAATGGCATCGTAATAATGCAGCGTGCGCACGCTGGTATTGGCTAGTTTTGCTAGAGCTTGAACAGTGTAGGACATATCCTATACCCTAGCATAAACTATGACGTAACGTAAGGGTCAAGAGCGTGGTGGGGATAACTTACCGACTACCTACTTCAGTCATAACAGCTAGTACAATTCCTAAAATCACAAAGCCCCAAACAACGCCAGCAATAATTTGCTGACGTTTTTTAAATTGCGCAAAACTTTGCCAACCGCCCTGCTCCCAAGCCATTTGACGACCACTCAAGGAGAGCTTAATCCAAGCGTATAAACTAATTAGTGGGAGTATTCGCAATAAGGAAAACAGCCATAACTTATTACCCAGCGGCCAAATAATGTTGCCAAAAAATGCTCCCCACGACCAACCCGTAATGTACTGAATTTGTTCTACTGTTAGGCCAGTATATGCCGGCAATTTTTGTAATCGATTCACGTCATTTTCTTCTGGTTTACGCAGTAAATAGATAATTCCGACCGGTATTCCCACAACAATTCCAATCACAGCTAGAATTCCCACCAAACTCAGAGCCACATTAATTAGCTGTGCGATAGTAGAGCCAGCTGCGGACGACGTGCCAGCAGCACTGCTAACATTATGCAGTGCGAAGATGGTAATCGCCCACAAACTTAGACACAGAAACAACGTCAAAATAGGCACGACTAGCCACAAAATCCCAATCTTTTTATTTCGTTCCATACTCTTGAAAAGCCCACTAAACTGTGGAATACTTACAGTATACAATAATCTTCTAAAAATTCTATGGCCAAACCGTTTAGTCCGGCGCTCGTAGGCAGCGGGCTCATGATTGCTGCTCTGCTCGCAGGCAGCGCCTATTATACATACCGCACGCAAACTATTCGTCTCACGAAGGCAACACCAGTGGCCATTAACACCAGCACACCAAAAGAAGCTGCACCAGAACCGACCGTAACCTGTATTCAACTCGATGCTTCTTTTAAACCAAGCGAAACAAGCCAAAATTTCCCTACAAAAAAATTAGTACCAGTCCAGGTACGTGTTGCGTCTTTTATTTATCCAGAACAAAATCAGGTCTTGGTGCTTAACCCTGGCCAACCGACCCTGATGACAATCAAATCCGAAGCTGACCGATACAATGTAATTAAACCCGTTGTCACAGTCACAACAACGCTTGTGGACGATGCGCAGGCAGTGCGAGTAGGGCCAGATTTGTTTTTATTTAGTACCGAAGAATGGGGTTTGGGAAGCGGGCTTGTGGCCAATTCTTTGTACAAAGTAGCTGACAATACCTTGAGCCCTGTATTAATCCCCGCAAAATATAGACCAATTGAGGAAATTGCTTGCCCAGATAACCCTGATATATTGGAGTGTGCGGGTGGTGATGGAAATCCCATTAGTGCAACCGCGTTGGTGGGCGCGACCGAGAGTGCAATTGTGTTTAAAACCGGTTACAACACCAGCACGTATGCGACGTATAATGTGACGAGTAGCCACTGGGTTGATCTTAAGGCTAATGACCCACTCCTCAAAGATCTGCGCCCAAGTCGGAAGTCATTGGCCGAGGCACTCAAAGATCATCAATGTCTCAGTCAGGAAACAAATTTTGGTACTCTGTTGTATCGTAAAAACAGTTTGACTGAAGCAAAAGATGACTGGTCAAATGGTACCAATGAATACGGTAACATTGCAATTTATTGGTTAGCAAGATAATATATTCGGCCTTTCCAGATACCGATTATTTTTAGTCGTAATTTTTCTGGGGACTTGGGTGGCGGCAGCAATTAAGCCTTTGTTTCCGCACGATTGGTTGCTCGAAAATTTCCTCGTGTTTTTGATCCCGATTTTGTTGATTATTTTTGGCAAAAAATTAAAATGTTCTAATGCGTCGTACACACTACTTTTGATTTTGGCCGTGTTGCATTTGATGGGCTCACATTACACGTACGAACACGTACCATTGGGTGATATTCTTGGTGGTTGGCTTGATGTGGAACGCAACATGTATGACCGTTTGATGCACTTTTTGTTTGGTTTGCTCATGGCTTACCCAGCGCGCGAAATTGTGGTGCGTTTGGCCGGTGTGCGTGGTGGTTGGTCGTATTATTTGCCAGTGGATATTATTCTTTCGTTCTCAGCGTTGTATGAAATCATTGAATGGGTTTCGGCCCTGCGTGTTGCGCCGGAGTTAGGCATGGCGTTTTTGGGTGCGCAGGGAGATATTTGGGACGCGCAGACTGACATAGTGCTGGCCGGGACTGGTACCATAATTGCGATGGTTGTGGTGTGGCTACTCAAGAAAAAGTTTTCCAAAATTGTGTAGTGAAAATGATTGCAAACAAAAAACATCCCTTTGTTGGGATGTTTTTTCTAAGTGTGCACACTATTGATCCCCGAGCTATTGTAAGCCGCTCGGGTGGCTGCAGAGGTTAGTCCCAGGAAGAATACGCTCTAGGCGGCGGCTTACGCATCTTGTTGAGCACATCCTTGATGCGGCGCGGCAGCTCACTGGACTTCAGGACAAGACTCGTGCCGCAGACCGGACACACAGCCTTGAACAGCTCGGACTGGTCAGGTGCGATCACATCGGCCTCTTCGATCAGAAGTTGTGCCTCACACTGCTTGTCAGTGCAGGTCATTTCCTGCTGCCAGGGCACGGTCCACTTGCCTTCCTTGATGACCTTCATGCGAGCACCTCCTTGAGCCGGCTGATCGCCAGCCAGTGGTCAAAGCCCAACTGCTCGGGCTTGAGTTCATGGATGAGGTGGAATGCGAGCGCGCGGGCGTCGCTGCCAGCTGCAGCCTGAGCCGCGATCGTTGCCGAAACATCGACGTGGTACACGACCGAGGCCGTGTCGTAGCGCGGGTCACGACCAGGTGTGTCGAGACGCATGAGCCAGTGGAGTTCAGCCGGGTCAATGACGATCCCGACTTCTTCCGCGAGCTCACGCGCCGCTGCCTCGACGAACGACGAATCGTTCGCTTCCACATGCCCGCCCGGCAACACCAGGCGATCCATGAACGGCGGCTTGGCCCGGGCGATCAGCAGCACTGCCGAACGCTCGACCGTCACTACAATATCAACCATCAGCTTCTTGGACATTGGTTCCTCCGTTGTAATGAGCGTGTAATCGATTACATAGCCACTATACCTGACCCCTATTTTTACTACGATGAAAATCTGTGTATAACTTTACAATACCCTATTTTATCTCTATAATTAGGCAATAAGTAGTCATTATTTACTACGAAATATATCGTAGATATGCAACAAGAAATTAACGAGGCCCTGAGTAAATTTGGCTTATTGCCTAATGAACAGGCGGTTTATCTCGCCCTCCTAAGTAGTGGCCCTAACACAATTACCCCATTGGGGCGCTCGCTCCACCTCCCCATCACCACGGTTCAATCCATTGCCAATCGCCTCCACGAACGTGGACTCGTAAACATTACCAAAAATAAATCACGCCACGTATATAGCGCGCTCGACCCGGCCGTACTCAAGAAAATCCTCGAGGAACGTTTACACGAAGTCACTACAATAATTCCACTCCTCAAAACCTTGGAAACCAGTGGTCGTAATATCAGCAAAGTATCAGTCTATTACCGTGAACGCGTGGCCGATATTTTACATAATGCTTTATCCACCAAGCAAAAAACAATATATGAAATTGTCGCGGCTCAGGATTTTCAAAAACTAATTGGCGAAAAGTTTCACTTTACGCGCCGGCGTGTGGCCAAAAATATTCACTTAAAAAGTTTGCGTATCTCCAAACGTGAAATCAAAAACTACAATACCGACTCAAATCGCCGTGAACTGCGCGAAGCCAAATTCTTGCCCGCACAACTAACATTCCACGCATCAATCTTCATGTGGGACAACACGGTCGCTTTTTTCAGTACCAAAGAAGAAGGTCTAGCCTGGACCGTGGAAAGCAAAGTTATACGCGAAACGTTTCAACAACTATTTGATTTACTGTGGGAAATTGGACGGCGTATTAACTAGGACGCGTACGAAGTTTTATTCGACACATCAGTTGTCTGAGCCACCGGTTTTTCCATAAGGTCATGCAT
The DNA here is from genome assembly GCA_964418775.1 of uncultured Gammaproteobacteria bacterium. Classification (GTDB taxonomy): domain Bacteria; phylum Patescibacteriota; class Patescibacteriia; order Magasanikbacterales; family UBA922; genus 2-12-FULL-41-16. The sequence goes on along the minus strand of CAYQNA010000001.1, from coordinate 66,398 downwards.
CATGGCTTGTTTATCAAACGAAAATTCGCCCTTAAAAAATTCCATTAATTTTTCGGCATCGCGCATGCCGTTGTACAAACACACACTCGCGCCTGGCGATGGGGTCATGTTAAAGATAATATTGTCACCAATAATTTTGCCTTCGCCCAACTGCAATTCGTGCGTACGCGTATCCACGCGCTGTAAACGCATGCCGCCAAAATGTTTGGCTACTCGGATATCACCAAGCCGCACACTTGGCGCAATTTTTCTAATCGCCGTGGCCGCAAACAGGTATTTGCCCACAATCGGCAATTCAAAAATAATGTTTTTGATTAAGTAAAAAAAGCGGACTGGTTGTAACAAAATTTTGGTAAAACTTAGCCACGTGCGCGGACGACCAAGACCAGCGGCGCGTAAATACGCCAGCATTGTACGTGGTTTATAGCTTTCGAGCACAGGCACAAAACGTGCGGTTGGCCCCCAACGTGTGCTATCGGGCACATTTACATCTGGGTCGCCATGCGCCGCCGCAAATGGCAAACGCGGCTCCTGAACCGTGTATACTTTGCCTTTCAAAATATTTTTGGTGAAATAAAAAGTCCCGGCAATTGGAATTAGCGAAAATTCGCGACCATACCCCAGCGACTTAGCAAACCCCAAACTGTACGCATCGGCATCGACCACAACGGCGCGCGCGTGAATTTCGCCGGTGGCTGTTTTTACAATATACCCGGTGTCAGTGCGAATAATTTTTTCTACAGTCGTGTTTACTTTGACCTCCACGTTTTTGTCCGAGGCTTTTTTGGCCTCATCGGCCAATGATTGGGCGAGACGGCCAAAGTTAACCGCATAACCCTGCGGATTAAAGAGCGCAATAATCGGTTGCTTGGGATTACGTCCTGCCATTACCGCTGGCTCAACCGCGGCAATTTCTGGACCGCTTAATTTTTGCACTTCGGGAAATAATTCCCGTAGTGCTTCGTACCGATTTTTGAGCGCAGTGACTTCTTTGCCACCCACGCCAATTACCATTTTTTGCACCACACTCATGATTGAGTCACGGTCCGAAGCCGGCAATTGACTAGCGTAGCGCGCCACCATCATGGCCGCTGGTTTAACCTGACGCACCTTATCAATTGAATAATTTGTTTCAATATCGCCCACATGCAATGTCTGGCTGTTATTGCGGGCGTGTGAATTTACTTGTCCCAAAGCCGAATATTTTTCTACCAACACCAATCGGTTCGCATTGGTGTATTTAGCCAAGGTATATAAAAGGGCGGTACCACTAGCACCACCGCCAATAATGGCAATGTCGTATTGATTGGTAATCATAGAATAGTCCCCGCAGTATACGGGTTTTACTTTACAATGTAAAGTGCTAGCCGATCCTGCTTTAAATATGCTACAGTATTAAAACTATGGATTTTGTTGCCGAAACCAGAGCCATGGCCGAGGCGGCCACCTGCGAACGCAGTCAGTGTGGCGCAATTATTGTTAAAAACGGACAGATTATTGGCCGCGGGTTTAATAGTCCGCCCGGAGGTCTGGATAGCCAACGACGCTGCCACCGCAGGCATGAATTGAAGCCTGGATTCAAATCAGACCGTACATGCTGTATCCATGCTGAACAGCGTGCAATTGCCGCTGCGCTCCGCCACTCCCCGGCCGACCTAGCTGGTGCTGATATGTATTTTTATCGCCTCGGTGCGGATAAAAATTTAGAAATTACGCGACCGTATTGTACTATTTGCAGCAAAGCCATTGTTGATGCCGGGCTCGCGCGCATCGCCCTATACCGCGCCAATGGTTGGCAGTGGTACGAAGCCGAAGCTTACAACGACATTTCGTTTAATTATTCCGAATAATATGAGTATTATTTTTTGTGATAAAACTGGCCGCTCGGTTTTGTGGGCAGCCGAAGACAACACACGTTTAATCGATGAACGCGGTCGAACCCACGGATTTGTAGAGGGGCAATATGTCTACGACCTACGCGGCGAACACAAGGGTTGGAATATCGATGGCTTGATGCGCGATCTTAACGGCCGAGTGGTGGCCTTTTGGTCTGGTACAGTTGGTATTCCACCGAGTTGCCCGATGTTACCACTGCCGTTCTTTACTACTCAAAACACACCAGTGAGCGAAGTCAGTCCTACCCTACCCGCTCGTGGCATGACTCATATTCAGCCCCAATTCCACATGGAATGGTCCCCAATCAACCCTCTTGAATGGCTTAGTTAATATGGTTACCTTTGCCGATCGCCACGGTCGAATCATCTTTTGGATGGATGACGAAAATTTTCGTCTTATCACACCGGATGGCAATGTCTACGGATATATTCGCGAAGCCGATGTGTTTGACCTTCGGGGAAATCACCGCGGTTGGTGTTTAGACGGTTTACTGCGCGACATGGCTGGCAATGTGATCGGATTTTGGTCTGAATTACGCACGGCCCCAAATGCGCCCACTTTGCCACTACTACATTATCCCCTGCCAATGAAACCGATGATTCATATTTTTCCCCAAATTCCCGTGTTTGGGCAAACCCACGTGCGCTCGCAGATGCACATGAGTTGGTCTGAACTTGACCCGTACGAATGGCTCCGTGTATGACCGCCACAAACGTTATCGCCGCACTACAGGCCCAAGCCGAGCCAGCCCGCGCCAAAACTTACCAGTGGTTTTTCAAAACCGGACCAGGACAATATGGCGAGGGCGATCTTTTTATTGGTGTGACCGTGCCTAAACAGCGGGCGATTGCTAAACAATTTAGACAGTTACCCCTAACCGAAATAGCCACCTTGCTACGAAGCAAGATACACGAACACCGTTTAACTGCTCTACATATTTTGGTATTAGAATTTGCCAAAGCAGACGCACCAACTCAAACAAAATTATACCGATTTTATTTAAGCAAACGTCGCCACATTAACAATTGGGATTTAGTAGACGCCTCCGCACCATACATTGTCGGCACATACTTATTATCTCATCCGACCGAAAAAGCACATCTTAAAACATGGGCCGCATCAAAAAACGTGTGGGAACGCCGTATTGCTGTAGTATCAACTTGGATGTTGATTAGACATGATCAATCCACCGAGATACTGCAACTCGCGGCCCAACTAAAAAATGACCCCCACGATTTGATGCACAAAGCGGTCGGCTGGATGTTGCGCGAAATGGGCAAACGCAACCCAGGTGCATTAGTGAAATTTTTAGATAAACATACCACCACCCTACCCCGCACCACCCTGCGTTATGCGATTGAAAAAATGACTCCAGAACAACGTCGGTATTATTTGGATTTATGAGTGCCAAAAAAATTAAGGATTTTCAAAAACAGGTGTGGGATTTTTACCGCACCAATGGACGTGATTTTGCCTGGCGACGCACGCATGATCCGTACAAGATTGTGGTGTCCGAAATCATGCTACAACAAACTCAAACCGCTCGCGTGGCCGAAAAATTCCCTGAATTTCTTAAGCGTTTTCCTGATTTCAAAACTTTGGCGGCCAGCACACCCGCTGATGTAATTCGAGCCTGGCAAGGTCTAGGCTACAACCGCCGCGCCTTATTTTTGCGCGCCTTAGCGCAAACTGTCGTTGCTGATTACCAGGGCACATTGCCCCGCGACCCGGAGGAATTAGTTAAACTTCCTGGTATTGGCAAAAATACTGCTGGTTCGGTCGCTGCCTTTGCCTTTAACCTTCCGACCGTCTTCATCGAAACCAATATTCGCAGTGTTTTTCTACACCATTTTTTCCCCAACCAAACCGATGTCCCTGATAGTGACTTAATGCCCTTAATTACCGCTTCGTTACCACCAGACAACGCGCGTGAATGGTATTGGGCGTTAATGGATTGGGGTGTACACCTTAAAAAAAATAATCCAAACCCCAGCCGCGCCAGTAAACACCACGTAAAGCAAAGTAAATTCATTGGCTCCAAACGCCAGGTGCGTGGTGCCATTATCCGTGCCTTGGCACAAGAACCCTTAAATAAAGCGTCACTTTTTGCTCGATTAGAAAAACTATCACCCCTTAAACCACCTGATTTTACCGAGATTTTAAAAACCCTCTTAACCGAAGGCTTTGTGGTCAAAAAGGGTCAGCGTTACTCCCTGTCCACCAACCGTGGGTAGATGATTAAAAGGCTTGATTTTATTCACTAAAAGGGCTACAGTATCTCGGCTTTACTGTATTTTTATGAAAAAATATCTTGCCTACCTCCAACTTGGGGCTGCACTAGCCGTTACACTAGGAATTGCCCACTTTGCCCCAGAATTAATCCACTTACTAAACCACGGGTCTGAAGCTGGCCTACTACTAGCATTCTTCTCGTTTGCTGCCCTAGCCGCACTCAGTTTTGTTGTATTCCACTTATCACAAGGGACGGTTTTACCCCCATTTGTGGTGGCAATCTTTTTTGGTTTAGCAGCCAAACCACTTCTACAGCCAATTACTCAAAACGAAATTGTCCTGGGTGACCTGGTTGCGTTTGGTGCAACCCTGATTTTATTTAGCGGCGGCTTAGAGACGCCATTCCAGAACTTCAAAAAATTACTCGGTAAAATTCTCAGCCTTTCGTTCCCTGGTCTAATAATCACCGCGTTTTTATTCACCCTAACTATTACCTGGCTCACGCCGATTTTTGGCACAGCTGTTTCTTTGACTGCTGCAATCTTATTGGGGGCAGTTCTCGCTTCAACTGACCCGGCCGCAATTATCCCAATTCTAAAAGGACTCCGGTTTAAGAATCGTGACACCAAAGATATCATTGTGTCCGAAAGCGCCTTAACCGATGTCACTGGTACCCTGGTAACAGTGGCTTTTTTAAGCCTTATCACAGCTGGTCAAACATTTTCCAAAGTATCTGATTGGTATGCGGCTTTACTTACAACCAGCAGCTTAACAATTTTAGGTAAACAGATTTTCTTTGGCGTCCTCTGTGGCTTGATTGGTTTTGGTTTGCTCTACGGATTAACTAAACTCAAAGAACACCACCAAGCTGAATACGAAGCAGACGCAGCCTTCTTTTTGTTTGTGCCAATTATTATTTTTACTATTGCTGTTCCGTTTGGCGGTAGTGGATACCTGGCCGCATTTGTGGCTGGCCTATTGTACATGTTGACTAAACATTTACATACCACCGAACGTTTTTTTAACCACACAATTGAAGGCTTCCTAAAGCCAATTATCTTTTTGCTCCTCGGAGCTTTGGTTGACACACAAGCATTACTTCAATACGCCGGAATTGGCATTGCGACAGCACTAGTCTTCATGTTTATCATTCGCCCACTCTCCGTGTTTGTTAGTTTATTCGCATTCCGTTGGAGCAAATCCCCCCTGAGTATACGGGAAATTTTGTTCATCTCGTTTGTACGCGAAACTGGTGCCATCCCCGCAGTGTTGTTAGTGACCATTGCCAGTCTTGGCTTACCCGGAATGGAAGCCCTGATTCCAGTTGGGATGTGGGTTATCTTGCTTACCCTTGTTATTGAACCACCATTAACTCCTTTGCTTGCTCGCTGGCTCGCTGTGGCTGAACCAATCACGGATAAGACAACACTTGACTTAGACAAAGGTGAGACTCCTTTTATAGTTCTTGGTTCACGCGGTAATTCATACATTAGCCGTTTACCTCGCGTAGTTGAATGGGCTGACAAGCACCACATTCAACGGGTGGTCCTTCTCCACTGTCTTGAAAATAAGTACACCGCTGATCTGGCCGAAGAAATTGGCACCGAGGCCAACCGAGTATTTATTCAAATCAACCAAGAACGTGAAACGGCTGGTTTGGACTCAATTTCGTTCGAATATGTCAGTCGTACAGGCTTCTTGCAACACAGCATTGATGCATTATCAAAAGAGCACAGCGCTGTAACCGCCATTTTTGTAGGACGCAAAGTTTTGGACTACCGCTTAGAAGAAATTAAAAACTTGCAAGTACCTCTTTTCTTTATCGACTAACATGAAAATCGAAAAAATTGTGAACGGTGGCCAAGGTTTGGCCCACACCGAAGACCTGACTGTATTTGTCTGGAACGCTCTACCGGGCGAAGAGGTCGAGGTGCAGTATTTATCCAAGCGCAAAGGTATTGCCGAAGCTGTAGCCACCAAAATTGTTACCCCTTCTCCTGACCGCATTGAGCCCCAAGAGCCATTTTTTCTGTCCTCGAGCCCTTGGCAAATCGTTAAACCAGAAGCCGAAGATGGACTAAAGCAAACGATTGCTGTAGAAACATATGGTCGCAACGGTGGTTTAATTTTGCAATCAGAGCCACCCAAAATTATCTCTGATCCTGCCAATGCTTTTGGCTACCGCAACAAAATTGAATTTAGTTTTTGCGAAGCCAACGGACAAATGTCACTCGCTTTTTTTGGGCGCGGCACCAAAGTGCGCCACGCCGTGAGCGGTTCATTGCTAGCCGAACCAGTTATTAATGAAGTGGCGGCCCAAATCCTGGCTTGGGTGAACGAAGTTAAAATTCCGTTGCGCAGTCTAAAGTCCTTGATAATTCGCAGTAATGGCGCTGACCAAGCAATTGCGGCATTATTTATTAAAGATCGGCTTGAATTCAGCCACCACCCCACAACTGACGCCAAATTACTTGGCTTCCACTTGTATTATTCCACGCACAAAAGTCCGGCTTCGGTTCCGACAGCACTCCTCTACTCCACTGGCCAGGATTATTTAATTGCCGATATTTTGGGTACCAAACTAAAATTTGGTTTGCTTAGTTTTTTCCAAATTAATATTCCAATTTTTACGCAGGCAGTCAAAGATATTGCAGCATTCATTGGTCCAGATCAACCAGTCCTTGATTTTTACTCTGGTGTGGGTGCGATTTCTTTGCCGCTCGCCAAAAATCGTCCACGCACAATTTTGGTCGAAAGTAACGAAGAGGCCGCTGCATACGCAACCGAAAATATCGTCCTCAACGGTCTAACCAATGCCGAGGCTCATTGTATGCCTGCCGAAAAAATGACTGAACTCATTGATGGCGAGGCCACAGTTATTGTTGACCCCCCTCGCGCCGGCCTCCACGACAAGGTCACTCTCCAACTCCTGAATAAATTGCCGCCCAAGATTGTATACTTAGCATGCGACCTAGCCACACAGGCTCGCGACGTGCAGCGTCTGTCCGAGGCGTACCACCCCGTATTTATTAAGTTATACAACTTTTTTCCTCGCACCCCCCACATCGAAGGCCTGGTCGTGCTGGAGCGTAATCGGGTATAATATCTTTATCTTTATCGTTTTCCTATGTCTCCAACAGTTCGCAGCGCAATTATTTGGTCAGTTTTCGGTCTTGCCATCGTAGGTATGTTATATGGTTTAGCAAAATTAGGCACGCAAACCGCCCCAAACCCAGGCGCAGGCACAGCTTTAAATACCGCTGTTACCAACAGCGACCGCACCAAAGGCGGACCCGAAGCTCCACACACGTTGGTTGAATACAGCGACTTCCAGTGTCCAGCTTGCAAGGCCTACCAACCAATGATCCAACAACTGGTAAAAGAAAATCCTGATAAAGTTCGTCTTGTGTACCGACACTATCCACTCCGCAGTATCCATCCGAACGCCCAGGCCGCTGCCGAAGCGGCCGAAGCTGCCAACAAACAGGGTAAATTCTGGGAAATGCACGATATGTTATTCAACACCCAAAATGACTGGAGTAGTTTACGTAGTCCAAAAAGCAAGTTCGAAGAATACGCGCGCTCACTCGGCTTGAACACCGAGCAATTTAAAGCTGACATGAGCTCCAAAGAAGTCAGCACTAAAATTGACGCCGACTACCAGTCGGGCACTCAATCGGGCGTGAAAGGTACCCCAACATTCTTCCTAGACGGAAAAATGATCACTTCGCCACAATCATATGAAGAATTTAAAGCTTTGGTTAGCAAATAATAAGCCAGTCCCCCGCTGGTTTGCGCTTGCGCTGCTGGTTGTTGCGCTTATTGGTCTTGGCGACGCAGCATTTTTGTCGTTCGAGCATTTGCGCGGTGTGCCGCCACCATGCGGCGGCAGCAGTCAGTGCGAAGTTGTGACCACTAGCAGTTATTCCAAAATACTTGGTATCCCTGTCGCCTACCTTGGTACCACCTACTACTTGTTCATTATAGTACTGTGCGTACTATACTTGGACAAGAAAAATCCCGCTTGGATCCGATTAGCCAGCCTGGTAACCCCAATTGGACTAGTAATGTCACTATGGTTTGTTGGCGTACAGGCTTTTATTCTCGACGCCTACTGCTACTATTGTTTAGGTTCGGCCGCAACCTCAACCACACTAGCAATTCTCTCGGCAATCTTCTGGAAAAAAGACCAGACCATGGTATAATACCGTGGTCATTCTTTATCTACGCATATGGCTTCGTCTGACAAAGTCAGCTTTAGCAAAATGCGGTCATTCTTCTTTTTGGCCCTGATTCTTGGTCTTACCATTGCCATGATGTATTTGGTACGCCCGTTTTTCTATCCAATTTTTTGGGCCGCGGTGATTGCAATCATGTTCTACCCACACTATGTTTGGGTCAATAACCGCCTCCGCTCCCCTGGTTTGACTTCAGGAATCATGATTACCGTGGTGGTACTAACAATCTTTATTCCGCTCGCACTCATCGGTACACTCCTAGTTAACCAATCAATTTCGCTCTACGACAGTTTGACGCAACACAACTTCATGGAAGATATCCAGGGCTGGACTACGTATATTTCCAATACACCATTGTCACCATACCTCGAAAACCTCCGCACTGACTGGCCCAAATACGTATCTGATATCAGCGGCTGGCTTAACCAATATGTGTTCACCGGGCTTAAGAGCGCGACCCAAAATTCGCTGAATTTCTTCTTCATGCTCTTTATCATGCTGTACTCATTGTACTATTTCTTCCGCGATGGCGACCGCATGGTATTGCGCCTCATGCATTTGTCGCCACTGGGTGATAAATATGAAAAAATGCTATTCGAGCGCTTTACCTCAACCGCTCGCGCTACCATCAAGGGCACTGTCGTGATCGGCCTGGTTCAAGGCGCACTCGGGGCGATTTTGTTCGCGATTACTGGCGTTCCCGAAGCATTCTTGTGGGGTTTAATTATGGCTGTACTCTCGATTATTCCCGCGCTTGGAACTGCGCTTGTTTGGTTGCCAGCCGGCCTCATCATGCTGCTCATGGGCAATGTATGGCAAGGCATGACCATTATTTTGGCGGGTATGTTTGTCATTAGTCTGGTCGACAATTTGCTCCGCCCTGTGCTTGTAGGCAAAGACACCGAAATGCACCCACTGCTCGTCCTTTTCGCTACGCTCGGTGGTATTGCTCTCTTTGGTATCACTGGTTTTGTCATTGGCCCAGTCATTGCTTCACTCTACTTGGCAATCATGTCGATCTACGACCACTACTACAAGAACGAGCTCGAAATTAATTAAGTATATGAAGTATTACTCTCTTATCGCGGCCTGCACACTCCTGCTGGTTGGCGCAGGCTGCAGCCGTTACGAAACGGTTGAGGCACCAGCTCTAAACCCAATTACCACCACAGGTAAGACAGAGCCAGCAGCAACGCCCACCCCATCGACAACACTGGTGACAACGACACCAGCCAAAAATCCAACAACCGCAGCGGCGATCAAATCCGAAAATATATTAGCCGAAAACACAGTGGGCGGCCCGTCGTTCCTTGAACTATTTGCGACTACGACTAAAGCCGTATACATGCGTCGGGTCCCCGATGGCTTGGGTGGATATATTTTGTTTGACACTATTCAGACCCCCTTATTGCGTATTGATTTGGAGACTGGTGAGGTGCGTAAAATCACTACCAAAACCATGTTTACCAGTGCGCAGGACGTAATGAGCGACGACTCGTTGATTGCCTATGTGGTCAACGAAGACCCTCGCGGCAAAGGTATTACGACTCTTGACCCAGCCACCAATTTACAAAAATTTTACCCAATTACACCACCAGCACCATACCAAATTATTGGTGATGTTCGCCTTTCACCCGATGGCACTGAAGTGGCCTTTGCTCTTGCCGCTGGAAATCCAGACAAAGAACGGGGCGCTGTGTATCGTCTAAACCTTAAGACCGGTAAGACCACTCTTGTGGCCGCCACCAAACCCGAAGACAACACTTTCTTCCAAGTTCATGGTTGGACCGCTCAGGGCACCGTAATCTACAAATAACTAGGACTTCTTAAACTCGATAATATCGCCAGGCTGGCAATCGAGTGCGGCGCACACGGCCTCGAGCGTGGAAAACCGAATCGCTCTCGCTTTGCCATTTTTCAAAATCGACAAATTAGCCATTGTAATCCCCACTTTTTCGGTTAGTTCCGTGACGCTCATTTTGCGTTTGGCGAGCATTACGTCAATGTTTATGATAATAGACATAGGCGTTAGACAGTTAAGTCATTTTCCGCCTTCAAGTCCACAGCACTTTGGAGCGCACGCTCGAAGACAGCGGCGGCGGCTGCAGCAATGCTGGAAATTACGGCTATCACCAAACCCACCATAACCCCACCGGCCATGTCATCGTTGCCATGATTGAAGAAAATAAAAAGCTCGGCGCCAAAAACAAAGGCAACCATAAGCATGGCGCAGTTTTTAATTGTGCGCAGGGCCTTGATTGATTGGTCCGAAAACACTTGGCCCCGAGCCACAGACCCAAGCAGTTTGAAACCCTGATACAGGGCCACAAAAAATGCGATCGAGGCGGTGTACGCATAGGCCAGGAACAGATCGTCAAAATAAATTTGTTTATACGAAGTCGCCCCAGCATTGACCCCCTCGAACCACGGTTCCACTAACATTGCGGCCAAAACTGCCGCCCCAATTAGCACGAGCACGACCTGTAAAAAACGAATTGAGCCTGTTTTCATATGATTTGTCGAAATCATGCCACGCAACGTCCTTTAGGGCGCGGCTTAGTTAAAGTCTATAGTCTCAGCATAGCCCGGTATTTATTGTTTGTCAATATATGTTTATTGTTAAATCTGTGGATAAACTAAAAAACAGCCTTTAAAAGCTGTTTCAAACTACCTAGTGCCGCGAGCGGGACTCGAACCCGCATGCCCTTACGGACGAGGGATTTTAAGTCCCTAGCGTATACCATTTCGCCATCGCGGCAGTGGGTCTATACTAACAAACCATCCCAGGAAATTCAAGCCCGGGGTGGCAGGGGAATTAAGGCGCTCGTGCGACGTTTATATTCCTCCCAATCTGGCCGGCCAGCGTAACGCTTTTCAGTCATTGGGATACCCGAGACAAACACGATCAACGCAGTAATCGTGAGCGGCCCAACAATTACAAACCAACCAACAGGAACCCCTAGTGCGATTATATAAATTCCCCACCACTGCGTCACCTCGCCAAAATAATTGGGGTGGCGTGAATATTTCCACAAACCAGTGGTCATTAATTTACCTTTGTTAGCAGGGTTGCTAATGAATTTTTTTAATTGTGCGTCGCCGACACTTTCGAACCAAAAACCAATTACCCAAAGCATCAGACCTAAATAAGAAATCCCGTTAAAATTAACGAGTTTTTCGTTAAAATTTACAAAAATAATCGGCCACGAAATTAACCACAGCAGGATACCCTGCAGCGTGAAGACCTGAAAAAAACTCCGGGTATAAAAATATTTCCATTGCATTCGCCATTGTTGGTAGCGAGCGTCCTCGGGCTTATTATGATTGCGCTTATGAATGTGGTACGCTAGACGCAGGCCCCAAATTGTGACCAAAATATTAATCAATAAGGCGGCGTTGTTTTTGCCTGAACTGAAGACAAAACTGACCCAGGCCAACAGCACAAACCCCAATCCCCACGCAGTATCAGCCACGTCGTTGCGTTTTTTGATAAGCGAAATTGCAAACCAGACACACATGTAGGCCAAAACAAATCCCAACGAGTGCCACAGGTTCATATTACAGGCCTAATTTTGTGGCTGCCCAATAGACTACGGCCGAAACCGAGGCCGCCAACACCGTGCCCCACAGTAAATCAACAATTGTGACGGTTAATGGCCAATTTTTGGTCACGGCCAAATTAGTCAGATCATAGGTAGCATAGGTCATAAACCCAAACAAGGCACCATACTGCAGGGCATACACCCACTCGCGCTTTATGACCGCGGGCTGAATCACAAAAATAATTAATCCGACCATGAACAGCAGGTAAAACAAAATTGCCGCGGTCCAATTTGGGGTCTCGCGCATCAAAAAACCAATCTGGTTACGGTAAAAATTCTTGGCCACGAGCCCCAACCACACCATATCGATCGCGAAAAAGACTGGCAAAGTTAAGGCGTAGAGTTTCCAAAACATAGGGTAGATTAAATACCACTACACTATACCACAAACTACACCTTAAATCAGGGTTGGTCTGATCTTAAAAATCAAGTAATTTAAGCCCAATGGCTTCAACAGAATTCTTCCAATATATTTCTCTATACTGTTTAATTCTTTAAACACCACTCGAACCTTGTGTGGCCAGCCCCCCCTTGGGAGCACATAGCTAGCAGCGTCATGTCTACATACCTCGTGGGCCATAACGCGATGAACCAAAAAGAGACCCAAATTAATTCATAATAACAGTATTAAATTAAACTTTTTGCGCAATTAAAAGCGCTGTATTCCACTGATTAAACTGATACACCACTTTAAACCCCGCGTCTCTAAGCCATTGGCAATAATCCTCAATAGTTTTAAGGTCATTTAAAAATTGGTGATGATGCGCCCACTCTGCCAAAACCTTGTTATTGGAAGCGCGCTCAACCAAGTGATGATAATGTTTGGCATTGTTAAAAGCGGCCTTATATTTATCCTTAAAAGTTACCAAATCACCAATTACCAAAAAACCACCTGATTGAATTTGTTTACTCATTTTTTTGAACAATCGACGTATACCCACGCTTGTTTGGTGGTGCGCTCCGATTACGGTCATGACCACGTCGTACGTATGGTCAAATTTCAACAGCGAAAAATCACCGAGAATATAGCGCACATTTTTGGGGCCCATACGCTGGCGCGCACCGGCGAGCATTTGTTTAGAAAAATCAACCAAATCAAAGGTGGCGTTCGGAAACTTGTTGCGCACCAGTGCGCTCGTAATGGCCGTACCCGTACCTAAGTCCAAAATATTAAGAGCCTGAGTTGTTGGATATTTCTTTAGTAAAAACTTTAGTAAACACTCGTGTAGTTCTTTATGTGCAGGAATCACATGCGCAATGTCCCGGTCATATTGGTTACGCGTATAACGATCGTAATTTAAGTCGCTCGGTTTAACATTAGTGGTTTTAGAAATTTTCATAGATTGAACAAATGATTATTACTTAGTAATTTCAGTTAACGCCGTAATCAAACGATCAACATCAGCCTCGGAATTGCACAAACCAAATGAAGCACGGATCACTTTAGGAATTAAGCTTGTGTCGCCATTACGCACGGCCGCAGCAATTTTGTCATCGTCTCTAACGCCCAATAATCGACGCACGGCACGGTACGCACAAAAACTCCCAGCCCGCACACCAATCCCAAATTCAGTATTCAAGCGCTCGGCCACCTTTACACTCGAAGCATCCTTAACCGAAAAAGAAATAACTGTACTCAAATGATTGACTGGCACATGCATGGTAATTCTAGGATTGGAACGCATATAATCATAGGCACGTTGCGTTAACTTCTTTTCATAAATCTCGACATTTTGTAAACCAATTTCACGTAATTTTGCCAACGCGCTCGCCATAGCTACCGCACCAACCGCATTTGGCGTACCCGGATCATGGGCCAGTTGATTAGTATAACGCAAAAATTCACCGCCCTCCGTAATGTACGGTAAGTTACCGCCCCCAATTTGGTATGGTAAAAATTGATCAAAAAATTTCTTTGGTCCAATCACGAAACCGCCGCCATACGGGGCATAAAACTTGTGTCCTGAACCAAGCAAGAAATCAACACCCAACGCCTGTATATCCAACTCATGGTGTTGGATATACTGACAACCATCTACAATAAAGTAGGCGCCGTATTTATGAGCCAACGCTCCAATTTTTTTTAAATCCGGACAATACCCCGTAATGTTTGAAGAAGCTGTAACAACCAAGGCCTTAACATAGTTTTTTTGCAACAACGTTTCTAACTTAGTTAAATCAAACTCAAATTGATTATTAATATCATACTGCAATACCTGAACACGACCAGCGTTTTGAATTTTTATGTTTACGGCTTCCAAATCATTCATACACACTTGTTTGCGGCCCAAGGCCTTTACGCCCTCGGCCTTAATCCAGGGCAGCCACGAAGCACTATGTTCAATGATCGACACGGCCACTTTGCCACGCAAAAACGCAAAAAAATATGCGAGGGTGTTTGTGGCCCCAGTTGTGTTACCCGTAAATAACACATACGCATCGCTGGGTGCATTCACAAATTGTTTGATCGTTTCGCGACTGACTTCATACACAGTAGTCGAAATTTGCGATTTGGTTCCAGCCCCACGATGCACTGACCCATACCCTTTTAAGTAATCAGCTACAGCGGCTTCTACTACGGCTAATGGTGGCGTAGTGGCTGCATTATCCAAATTCACGTAATTAGTCTGCCCCAGCTTGGTAGTCTGTACCTGATAATTTAAAATATCGCTTGAAAACAGTTGTTTTGGGTTCATATCCTTAAAGTCACTGATTAATCTCTGATGACCCAGCATACGATATTTTTGTTTTATGTTCAATCATTTACGACAAGATATATCGACTTTTTATCTAAAATATGCCATAATATAAGCTAATATATATAGTGTCTAATTTTTTTGACAACAGAATATGCCTAACACTGACGTTCTCCATGACCTTGGCCTTACCCAACCCGAGACCGAGGTTTACGTAGCCCTCCTTCGTCTTGGCGGAGCCCGTGCCAGTACCGTAGCGCGCGATACTGGCCTTAAGCGCACCACAATTTACGCGATTCTAAAATCTTTAACGCGCAAAGGATTTGTCGCCATGTACATGCGGCACAATACTCAGCTGTATTACGCCGAACGTCCTGAACGGGTTAAACATTTTTTTACCAAAAAACTAACGGCATTTACCGAACTTATTCCCAGCCTGGAAACATTGGCTAAGAAAAATTTAAAAATCGAAGGGGTGCGCCCAATCGAAACAATTGATGAACTTAAACTTTTTTACCAAAATATTTTACTTGAGTATAAACGAAAATCGTACGTGATTATTGGAAATTCTAATGCATGGCTTGGTTATGATATAGATTTTTTTACTCACTATCGTGAAGAGCGCGCGGCGGCCAAAATTAGCACCCGCCTTTTGCTCACTGATGACTCGCGGCCAGTCAATGAAATTGATAATACAAAACTATTGCGAACAATTAAATATGCGCCGTCGAGGTACACCTTCAACAGTACGATTGATATTTTTGATGATAAAATTTTAATTATGAGCCCAGAGCTATCGGCTTTGGCGGTGGTGATTGCGATTTCGCCAATGGTTGATGTGTTTAAAATGATCTTTGAAATGTTGTGGGATTGGGCGCCAACTATTTCTCCCACAAAATTTCGGGCTGATTCGCACGTGCGTTAAGTAAACGGGCAAACACGAAAAGGGCGTCGCTCAGACGATTGAGATATTTTTGGGCAAGTAATGCATCTGGATACTGAGCAACCAAAGACACAACTTGCCGTTCGGCGCGGCGGCAAATGGCCCGGACCACAAAGGCCTGGGTCGCCGGGATTGTTCCACCAGGCAAAATAAATTGTGTAAGTGTGGGCAAACTCGCTGACATTTCGTCAATCCACGTTTCCAAGGCAGCAATGTGGGCCTCGCTAATGGTTGGTACGGTCAGCAAATCCGTTTGCACTGCGGCCAATTGCCCACCAACTACAAATAAATTATTTTGAATTTGCCGAAGCATTGGCATGTGTGCAGCCTCGGCGCCCAAACTAGCCACAAGCAATCCAACGGCGCTATTCAATTCGTCCACAGTGCCAATCGCCTCAATTTCGGGCGCATCTTTGCGCACCCGTTTACCCCCCAACAGGCCAGTTTCCCCAGTATCACCAGTTTTTGTATAAATTTTCATACCTTGCCAAGTTCTTAAAGATTCGCTAAGCTGGATTCACTATGACACAAATCTCCCCTGTCCCGCAACACCTAGCGATTATTATGGATGGTAACCGTCGCTGGGCGACTGAACGCGGTTTACCCAAGATGATGGGTCACACGCAGGGTGCCAAAAACCTCAAAACCATTGCCAAAGCCGCCCAGACAGCTGGTATTCCTTACTTAACGCTGTACGCGCTGTCGACTGAAAACCTAAAGGAGCGCAGTGCCGAGGAGCTCAAACATTTATTCTCTTTGTTTGAACAACTGGTTGATTACCTGGATGACTTTATCAAAAATAGCGCGCAATTACGCTTGATCGGTGATTTGGCAGGACTGCCCGAAAAAACCCGCGCGACCCTAGAAAAAGTGGCACAGGAAACGCGCCATAACCAAGGTTTAGTGCTGACGCTGGCAGTCAACTACGGTGGTCGCGATGAATTGGTGCGCGCTGTGCGCAAAATTGTTGATCACAAAATTCCCACCGCGGACATTACCGAGCAGGTAATTACTGACAGTTTAGACACGGCCGGCTTACCCGAAGTGGATATGGTTATTCGCACCGCAGGTAACCAACGCCTCTCTGGATTCCTCACTTGGCAATGTATTTACGCCGAATTATATTTTACCCAAACCAAATGGCCCGCGTTCGACGAAAGCGAATTGCAGCAAGCCTTGAGCTGGTTTGCCGAGCAGCAGCGCAATCGCGGGAAGTAAATATTTTCAATTAAAAAATCCCCCGTTGCCGAGGGATTTTTTATTTAGCATTCTTTTAGCTGCAACCAAGTGAGTCGCCACAGTTCAAACATTTGTAGCACGAACCGTTGCGCACTGTAATGTGGCCACACGTTGGGCAAGCTGGGGCATCACCCATCATTTCGCTGAGGGCGGCGTCCATGCCATCACCGGATTCAAGTGGTGCCTCGCGGTCAGCCTCTTCGGCCGTAACTTCGGCTTTTGGGGCAATGGCTTCGGATGGCGTGGTTGCGATCATGTCAGTAATGCTGGCCTGCGCCGTACTGTGACCGTCTTGCATGGCAATCATTTGCTCGATGCGATTTTTTTGAATCCCGCGTGGCTTAACCTGCACAAAATCAGTGCGACCCAAGTATTCCATACCAAGTACGCGGAAGACAAAGTCGACAACCGAGGTACAAATTTTTACATTTGGGTGGTCAGTCATGCCAGCTGGTTCAAAGCGGGTAAAGACAAAGTTTTCCACGAACTTTTCTAGTGGGACGCCGTACTGCAAGCCCATGGACACCGAAATGGCAAACATGTTCAACATACTGCGGAAGCCAGCGCCTTCCTTGTACATGTCAATAAAGATTTCGGCGAGACGACCATCTGGATATTCACCAGTGCGGAGCCAAATCTGTTGGTTGCCGATCTTGGCCGACACCGTGATTCCAGCGCGTTTGGCTGGTAACTGGCGCTTTTCGCCATGCAAGTACACGCGGCGTTCGGTAACGCTACCATCGCGACCATAGGTTTCCATAGCGTGCGAGTCAGCGCTGTGTGCGGCCAACATTTGTTGCACGCGCTCCATGGCGGCGGCCATTTCTTTGGCCATGACTTCGGTTTTGGCTTCGTCAACTTTTGCTTCGACTTTTTCTTCTTCTTTTGCTTCGATTTTTTTGGACGAAGTAGCCAGTGGCTGACTAAGTTTGCACCCATCGCGATACAAGGCCACGGCTTTGAGACACAATTCCCATGATTCGTGGTATGCCTGCTTAACATCATCAACCGTCGCTTCGTTTGGCATGTTGATGGTCTTGGAAATCGCCCCAGACAAGAATGGTTGGGCCGAAGCCATCATGCGCAAGTGACCACGCCAGTGAATATAGCGTTGACCTTTTTTACCACACTTGTTGGCACAATCAAACACTGGGTAATGTTCGGCTTTGAGGCCAGGTGCACCTTCGATCGTCATAGTACCACACACGTATTCGTTGGCTGCTTCGATCTGAGCTTCGGTAAATCCAAGTGCGGTGAGTGGGTTAAACTTAGCGTCATTGTATTCAGCTGGCGAGAACCCTAAACGCTTTAGACAGTCTTCACCCAAAGTCCACACATTAAAGGCAAATTTAAGTTCGAATGCGCCCAGCAAAGCTTTGTTCAAGGCCGCGACATCATCATCATTAAACCCTTTGGCCTTAAGGCTGGCCGCATTGATGTGCGGTGCATTGGTAATATCGGCCGTACCTTTCATGTAGTCCATGATGGCCTGCATTTGGGTGTCGGTGTAACCCAAATTCTTGAGTGCTGCCGGTACCGCTTCGTTAACGATCTTAAAGTAACCGCCACCAGCGAGCTTCTTGAATTTAACCAATGCAAAGTCGGGTTCAACACCAGTGGTCGAGCAGTCCATAAGGAGACCGATCGTACCAGTTGGTGCGAGGAGGGTGGTTTGCGCATTGCGGTAACCATGTTTTTCACCCCATTCCACGGCCTCATTCCATGATTCGCGCGCCGCAGCGAGCAAATACGCTGGCGCAAATTCGGCCTTAATGCCCACTGGCTTGATCGTCAATTTTTCGTACTCGCTATCTGGCGCGTTAAACGCGGCGCGACGATGATTGCGCACGACGCGGAGCATGTCTTTTTTGTTGAGTTCGTATTTAGGGAATGTGCCCAGGAAACGAGCCATTTCTGCACTCGTGCGATAACTTTCCGCAGTCATCAGGGCCGTAACTGTACCTGTGAAGGCATAGGCTTCGTCTGATTCGTATGGGATGCCGCTCATCATGAGCACGGAACCAATGTTGGCATAGCCAAGGCCGAGCGTGCGGAAATCGTAACTGCCCTGGGCAATTTCCTTACTTGGGAATTGCGCCATGAGCACACTAATTTCTAGCACCACAGTCCACAAGCGTGTTGCATGTTTGAAGCCATCAACGTCAAAAGTTTGTGTGGCGGAGTCAAAGAAGTGCGCCAAGTTGAGTGAGGCCAAGTTGCAAGCCGTGTTATCCAGGAACACGTATTCACTGCATGGGTTGGTGCCATTGATGCGACCTGATTGTGGGCAGGTGTGCCACTCGTTAATGTTGTCATCATACTGCAAACCAGGGTCAGCACATGCCCAGGCAGCAAACGCAATTTGGTCCCACAATTCACGGGCTTTGAGTGTTTTACAAACCGAACCATCAGTGCGCCAGGTAAGGCTCCACGTACCGTCGTGTTCGAGTGCTTCCATGTACTTGTTTGGCACGCGAATTGAGTTGTTGGAATTTTGGCCCGAAACGGTTTGGTAGGCTTCGCCTTCGTAGTCCGATGGGTAACCAGCCGCAATCATGGCGGCCACTTTCTTTTCTTCTTCAACTTTCCAGTTAATGAATTTTTCAATGTCTGGGTGGTCGAGGTTCAAGATCACCATTTTGGCTGCGCGACGAGTGGTACCACCGGATTTAATGGCCGCCGCAGCGCGGTCACCGATTTTGAGCCAGCTCATGAGGCCGCTCGATCTGCCGCCACCGGAAAGTGGTTCGCCCGAACCGCGCAAATTCGAAAAGTTTGTCCCAGTGCCCGAGCCGTATTTGAACAAACGAGCCTCGCGCACCCATAGGTCCATGATACCGCCTTCGTTTACAAGGTCATCGTCAATGGATTGGATAAAACAAGCGTGTGGTTGTGGGTGAGAGTAGGCGTCTTTGGCGCGTGTCATGACCCCAGTGTCTGGGTCAACATAATAATGCCCCTGTGCCTGACTGTTAATGCCGTAAGCCCAGTGCAAGCCAGTGTTAAACCACTGTGGGGAGTTTGGGGCAGCCATTTGGCGAAGGAGCATGAGCGCTACTTCGTCATAAAAAATCTGTGCGTCCTCTGGCGAAGCAAAATATCCATACTTTTCACCCCAATAACGCCAGGTTCCGGCCAAACGGTGTACGGTCTGCTTTGCGCTGGTTTCAGACCCAAGCACGGGTGATCCGTCAGCGTTTAACTTTGGCGTACCGTCGGCGTTGAACTGTGGGACACCGGCCTTGCGGAAGTATTTTTGGGCAATAATATCAGTCGCTACCTGTGACCAACTCTTTGGAATTTCCAAATCTTTCATTTCAAACACCACGGTACCATCTGGTTCGCGGATTACCGAACTGCGTTTTTCGTACTCAACCAAATCGTATGG
This sequence comes from uncultured Gammaproteobacteria bacterium, assembly GCA_964418775.1. GTDB lineage: Bacteria > Patescibacteriota > Patescibacteriia > Magasanikbacterales > UBA922 > 2-12-FULL-41-16. The sequence continues at coordinate 46,164 of CAYQNA010000001.1, read as the reverse complement.
GTTAATCCCGTCCTGACTGAAACGGCGCTGAATGCGTAAGCCGTCCGTGTGATAACTAAACGACGTATTTTCGCTTTGACCTAATTTTAGGCTCTGAATGAAGCGTGCGTCAGTCGGTCCCATAGCGCTGGAATTTAGGGTAAATTAGTTTATAAAATACCATGCCTGTCGACTATTAACATGGTATTGCGATAGTAATGAAATTCCTATATGTTGTGGTTTAAACCGCTTTAGACCACAATATGTAGGATTACTGACAGGTAGCGCGTAGTATAACACATGCTTACAGACGCGACTAGCATGAACTCAGAGACGCAAAATTGCGCAACACTGAGCCAACAATTTTGTGTCGCTTTTTTCTACCCACAACTTATCCACACCAGCCGGTGGATAACGAAAAAATTTTTCCAAAAAGTCGCTGCTTGTCTTTTGCTTTTTGGCCCCGTATACTACACAAACTATGCCAAAAGATTTGGGTGGAGCACCCGAGGACAATGAATTTGAGCGTCTGGTTGCGCCGGCCGCGCAAACCGATGAGACCGCGCTCGAAGTGAGTTTGCGTCCAAGCCGTTTGGATGATTTTGTGGGACAAAATCATATTAAACAGCCACTGTTGATTTCGCTCCAGGCTGCGTCCAAGCGCGAAGAAGCACTCGAGCACGTTTTGTTGTATGGCAATCCTGGTTTGGGCAAGACCACGCTCGCGAGTATTATTGCCAAAGAAATGAATTCACAAATGCGCGTAACCTCTGGTCCAGCCCTGGAACGCGTGGGTGATTTGGCCGCGATTCTAACCAATCTTCAGGCTGGTGACATTTTGTTTATTGATGAAATTCATCGCCTCAACAAAACAATTGAAGAAGTGCTGTATAGTGCCATGGAAGATTATGCGCTCGACATTGTGCTCGGCAAAGGGCCGGCTGCACGCACGCTCCGCATGCCACTCGCCCGCTTCACACTGATTGGCGCCACAACCAAGCTTAACATGCTCTCGGCCCCACTGCGCGACCGCTTTGGCCACGTGTACCATTTAAATTTTTACGAAATCAGTGACTTGGAAAAAATTGTGGCGCGCAACGCTGACTTGCTCGGCCTAACCATGGAAAACGGCACCTCTGGTTTGGTAGCCGAACGCGCCCGCCGCACTCCACGCGTGGCCAACCGCTTGCTTAAGCGCGTGCGCGACTATGCCGAAGTACAGAACAATGGTATACTTACCCCGTCAATTACACAGGCTGCCCTACGCATGCTACAAATTGACGAATCTGGTTTGGACGAAGTGGACCGGAAAATTTTGGCCACAATTATTGATAAATTTCAGGGCGGGCCCGTGGGACTCAACACACTCGCCGCCGCAGTGGCCGAGGATACGGAAACCCTGGAAACAATTTACGAGCCTTATATGTTACAACTTGGCCTAATTGAACGCACACCACGCGGCCGCCAAGTTACCGCTTTGGCCTACCAACATTTAGGCCGCCAAGTCCCAAAATCTGACACTTTATTTTAATATGCTCGCGTTCCCTTTGTATATTTTACTGTTCGTGTACCTGCTCTTTTTGGCAATTTTCGCAGTGGTGATGGTGGCCAATTTTTACCACATCATTAGCACTGACACCCTAACGCTGCCGAGTTTTAGCATGACGTTTTTTGTGCTTGCGGCCACCGCACTGACGCTTTATTCGACCTGGTTCTTGCTGCAAGGTGTCGACTGGCGCGAACCAATTGCGGCGTTTAACACCGATTGGCTTGGGTCTTCGGGCACCATTGAATAATATGCACCTTTCGCATTTTGTTAAAAAAAAGCCGGCCGAACACGTGATTTTTATTTTGCGCCGACACTGGATCACATTTGTCTCTACGATTGTGGTATTTATTATATTATCCACTCTGCCACTTGGAGTCATGTATGGCGCCAATGCGTTATTTCCCGAAATGATTTGGAGTGAGTCAGCCGCATATCCGGTAATTGTGCTGATTGGTAGTTTGTATTGCTTGTTTGCGCTTCTATTTTTCTACATTCGTTTCATCGACTACTACTTGGACTTGTGGATTGTGACAAATGAACGCATTATCGACATCGCCCAAGAAGGCCTGTTTAGACGCAACATCACAGAATTCGAATTGGGCCGTATTCAGGACGTAACAACCAATGTACACGGTGTGTTCAGTACCATCATGCACTTTGGTAATTTGGTTGTGACCACTGCATCTTCCACAAATTCAATTATTTTCCACCAAATCCCCAACCCAGACCATGTGCGCGAAGAATTGATCCGACTAGCTGCCGAATATCGCAAACGCCACCAAGATGAACCAGATGTTACCTAGCTTGACCCAAATTCCTTTGTGGCTGTGGTACATAGCCGTGATTAATATCGCGGCTTTTTTGGCATTTGGGATCGACAAAGCGCGATCGCGCAAAGTTGGGGTACGTCGCACACCCGAGGCCACGTTGTGGATTTTAATGCTCCTTGGTGGCAGTGTTGGGGCGCTTGTGGCCATGAATTATTTTCGACATAAAACAAAAAAGCTTTCGTTCCAGGCCGTGGCTGCGTTGATTTTGGCGTTGCAAATCGCGGCCCTCTACTTTTTGTTGAGCCCTACTGCGCCGTGGATTATTGATTAAATATTGACAGTAAACCATCTTAGCTTCATACTGTTTTGGTTGCTTGGCTTCGGCTAAGCCGTGAGGGGGGCAGATGCCAAAAATTACAGACGCCAAGAAAGATCGAAAACACGAACCAGCGGTTCACTTCGCTGGATCATCCAGCGTGCCTTCGCAGGAAGTACCTGCGTGGTCTCACTCGGCAGAACCCCAGTGGGGAGGTTCCACGAGTTACCCTGGGGGACGTAAACCCCGGGATTCGCGTCGTCAGCCCGACTAAGGTCGGGCACGGGGCGGCAGTCGCTGACTCGCCGCTCCGTTCCCAAAATTATTTAAACCCCCTACACGGGGATTTTTTATTTATATTCGAGTTGTTTTTTTCACGCCCAAATGGTACATTTTCTGTACTTATTTTTTCTATGAAAGCCTCTGACTTGTTGGTAAAAGCCCTGGAAGCCGAGTGCGTGGAATATATTTTTGGTATTCCAGGTGAAGAAAATTTGGATTTTTTGGAATCGCTCCGAAGCTCATCAATCAAATTAATTGTGACGCGCCACGAACAGGCCGCAGGTTTTATGGCCGCAACCTATGGCCGCCTAACTGGCAAAACTGGTGTGTGTTTGTCCACGCTTGGGCCAGGCGCAACAAATTTTGTGACCGCCGCTGCCTACGCGCAACTTGGGGCCATGCCAATTATCATGATTACGGGCCAAAAACCAATTAAAAAAAGCAAACAAGGCCATTTCCAAATTGTTGATGTGGTTGGCATGATGAAGCCACTGACAAAGTTTGCCAAACAAATTGTGAGCGCGCATGCAATTCCATCCATGGTGCGCGAAGCGTTTCGTGTAGCCGAAGAAGAGCGCCCAGGCGCAGTGCATTTGGAACTGCCCGAAGACGTAGCAGCCGAGGAAACTGATGCGCCGCTCTTGCCAATTAATCGCGCGCGTCGCCCAGTGGCCGAAGAAAAGGCCATTAAACAAGCAGTGCAAATGATTGCTGACGCCAAACACCCACTCATTTTGGTTGGTGCTGGCGCCAACCGAAAATTAGTTTCCAAAATGCTCACAGAATTAATTGCCAAAACCGGCATCCCATTTTTCACCACGCAAATGGGCAAGGGTGTTGTTGATGAGCGCCACCCGCTGTATTTAGGCACCGCCGCACTTTCGGCCAATGATTATTTGCATTGCGCTGTGGATCGCGCTGACCTGATCATTAATGTTGGCCATGATGTGGTCGAAAAACCACCGTTCATAATGAAACCAGACGGCGCTAAAGTTATCCATTTAAATTTTTTGAGCGCCAAAGTTGACGAAGTCTACTTCCCCACCCTAGAAGTGATTGGTGACATCGGTAATGCACTCTGGCAAATTAAAGAACAGTTAGAACCGCAGTCGCATTGGGATTTTGCATACTTCCAAAAAGTTAAAGCGCAGCTTGACGCGCATTTGCAGCGCGATATTGCGGACGATCGCTTCCCAATTATTCCGCAACGCATTGTGGCCGATGTACGAAGCGTCGTGCCCTCGGGCGGCATCCTCACACTCGACAATGGCATGTACAAATTGTGGTTTGCGCGCTATTACCCAGCCCACGAACGCAACACAATTTTGCTCGACAACGCACTCGCGACAATGGGCGCGGGCCTGCCATCGGCCATGGCCGCGGCACTCCTCCACCCAGACAAAAAAGTTGTCGCTGTCTGCGGCGACGGCGGTTTTATGATGAATTCACAAGAACTCGAAACCGCGGTACGCTTGGGCCTCAACCTCACTGTCGTAATCCTGAACGACAATGGTTATGGCATGATTAAATGGAAACAGGACGCGGGCGGATTCAATTCATTTGGCCTCGACTTCACCAACCCAGACTTTGCAAAATACGCCGAAGCCTATGGCGCGCACGGACACCGCGTCACCAAAACAGCCGAGTTCAGCGAACTCCTGAAAAAAACTTTGGCCACGCCCGGTGTGCACATCATTGACGTGCCCATTGATTACTCGGAAAACGACCGTGTGCTCACGCGCGAATTAAAAGAGAAATCCTGCGTAATTTAGTGTATACTATAGAGAATTCATTTTCATATGTTTTCTCTACCTGTCACCTTTTTCTTAGCCGCGCTGTTTGGCGCCATTGTTGGGTTGGAACGCGAAGCACATCGTACTGGGTCCGAAGAAGAATCAATTGGCGGCATTCGCACGTACGCACTCATTGGTTTGATTGGTGGGTTGGCCGGCTTTTTTTGGATGGCCGCAATTGCGCCGCTCGCGATTGGCTTACTCGCTAGCGTCGTTGGCCTCCTTATCGTCTACTACGCGCTCCACGCCTATGGTTACAAGCAACTCGGCATCACAACCGAATTGTCTGTTATTATTACGTTTGCGATTGGTTTTTTGACTGTTTCCAAACTAATTTCTTTGCAAAACACAGTCATTATTTTAATTTTCGCGCTTATTATTTTGGCAGTTAAAAAACATACTCACCACATTACATCGCGCTGGATTACAGCCAAGGAATTGCCCGGATTTATTAGCTATGCGCTAATTGCACTCGTGATTTTGCCAATTTTACCTGACCAATCAATCCAAATTTCGCACATTCCATTTTTGCAGACATTCCTGGGTGGATATGGTGTTGAGCTCGGCCAATTCGCGGGCGTGGAAATTTTCAACCCACGCAAAATTTGGTTTATTGTCGCACTTGTGACTGGTATTGATGTGCTGGGGTATATTTTGAACAAAATTTTTGGTGCGAAAAAAAGTTTCACGCTCGCCAGTTTAGTCGGTGGTTTTATCTCTTCAACTTCAACCACAGTGGCACTCGCGCAAAAAAGCCGTGTGGAAAAAAATCACGCCACGATTCTGGTTGGCGCCGCGCTCCTCGCCAATGTGGCCAGTTTTTTCCAGGTTTTCTTGCTTGTTGGCCCACTTAACAGCGCTTGGCTCGTGGCCTTAACCCCGACATTGCTCAGCATTGTGGGCGCTGGTGGTGTGGTTGCGGCCTATTTCCTGATTCGCGGCCAGGACAAGACGGGCAAAGAAACCAAAACCGAAGCCGCGCCCGAACGCCGCATTTTTGACTTTGTTCCAGCCCTCAAATTCGCCTGCCTTTTGATTGCCGTTAAGTTTGTTACCAAAATTTGTTTGATTTTATTCGGAAATTCGGGCTTTATCATCAGTTCGGTGATTGCCTCGTTTGCCGGTATCGATGCGATTGTCCTCAACCTCGCTGACATGGCTGGCCGCACGATTACGTTCCAAACCGCGATTTTTACGTTCTGTCTCGTCAACGCCACCAATCTCCTAACCAAAGCCGGCTACTCATTTGCCCAAGGCAGCCGCGCGTTCGCCTGGCGTTTTGTGGCCAGCGCTGGCGTAATTATTGCGGCCAGTTTAGTAGGTTTGCTCGTGTTCTAAATTAGAATCAATAAAAATAAATATGTCCGAACGTTTCCGTCCAGAGCAGGCGGCAAAATTCACTCATCCCGATGCAGCTATTACCCACCTTCTCAAAAATGGTGACCGCGACCGTATTCAAATGGCTGATTTTAAAGATTTTTACCCTGACGCAATTATCCGTCGCGACGAAGACACGGTTGCTAATTTTAAACGGCGTTTCGAACTTGGAGACCAAAAGGATTTTAAAGCTGCCCGTCTGGCCAAGGTATTTGAACAGATTTTTACTGACCAAGTTGAACTCAACGAATGGCTTGGTCCTAATGTAACCACCATGGGAGCGTCAGAATATGACGACATTGTTAACGGCGTGGACACAATTGCGCAAATTGAATCCGAAACCAGCAACAGTCACTTGGGTTTTACGCTCGATATTACAATCAGTAAACTCAAACTGGCCGATAAGCTCAAAAGGATCCGGCGTGAAATCGATGAGGGCACCTTAACAACGATTAAGTACTTCGCCAGCCCCGATGAAACATTCCGGGGTAAATTGGAAAAAGTACCGCGTCTGATTGTGGGCGTGGGCGCGCAAGCTGTTCAGGAATTGGCCCTGTTGGCTGCCAATCGTGAAAATCGCGCCCTTGCCGCACACCCAGTGCGCTACCAAATTTTGGACGAGATGATTATGCAGTTAGAAGCATACTCAGCCTATACAAAACACACAAAACAACCACGGTTAGCAGCTCGCTTTGACCAGCCCCTTGCAATGCTCCGTCAAACACTGCAAGACCCAACTGTAAGCGAGGGATTAAATAAATATTCTGTCGAACACCCGCGCGATTCATACCATGATGTTGACCCAATGTATCGCGCTTTAGACAGTGAACTTAAACAAATTTTTAGTGCTTAAAATATGCCCCTACTCTCGACCAATCCGGCCACTGGCCAGGTGATTAAAGAATGGCCCGAGCTAAATGCGGCCGAGGTGCAGGCAAAATTAACAATTGCTGACGCCGCGTTTCAAGATTGGCGCGCCAAAAGTTTGGACGAACGGGCAGTGTTTGTAAAAAAAATCGCCACCGTGCTGCGTGAAAATGCGGCCAAATATGGTTTGATTGCCACGCACGAAATGGGCAAGCCAATTAAAGAAGCCACGGCCGAGGTCGAAAAATGTGCGTGGGTCTGTGAATATTATGCGGAAAATGCCGCGAAATTTTTGAGTCCTGAAGCAGCCCCAAGTGATGCGAGCGAAAGTTTTATCCGCTTTGACCCAATGGGTGTAGTACTGGCGGTAATGCCGTGGAATTTTCCCTACTGGCAATTGTTCCGTTTTGCCGCTGGGACAATTATGGCCGGCAACACCGTGGTCATGAAGCACGCGTCCAATGTACAGGGCTGTGCAGCTGCAATCCAAGAAGCGTTTGACTTGGCCGGATTTCCTGTTGGGGTTTTTCAAAATTTACCAGTCGGCTCAAAGGCAATCGAAGCAATTATTCGTGATAAACGCGTAATTGGCGTGACCTTAACTGGATCGGAAAAAGCGGGCCGCGCAGTTGCGTCGATCGCCGCTGACGAAGTGAAAAAATCCGTGCTCGAACTTGGTGGTAGTGACCCATTTATTGTGCTTGCCGATGCGGATATTCCCGCCGCAGCGCAAGCGGCGGCGACTTCTCGCCTCCTTAATTGCGGGCAAGTTTGTTTAGCTGCTAAACGCTTCATTGTTGAGCAATCAGTAACCGAACAATTCCTCACTGAATTCAAAAACGCATTTGCAAAGTTTATTGTTGGCGACCCAACTGACACCAACACGCAAATGGGCCCGCTCATGAGCGCCAAAGCTGTCGAGGAAATTGACGAGCAGGTCCAAACCTCAATTCAAAACGGTGCGCGCTTAATTTGTGGTGGCAAAAAAATTGCTGGCCCTGGCGCATTTTACGAACCAACGATTCTCGCTGATGTTAAACCAGGCATGCCAGCGTATGATGCGGAAGTATTTGGACCAGTCGCTGGTGTAATCACGGTTGCCGACACCACCGAAGCCATCCGCATCGCGAACGACTCACCATTTGGCCTTAGCGCCTCACTCTGGACGAACGACACCAATAAAGCCAAACAAATTGCGGCCCAGCTCGAAGTCGGCTCAGTCTTCATCAATGGCCTCGTCAAATCCGACCCTCGCCTCCCCCTCGGTGGCGTCAAACGCTCCGGCTTTGGCCGCGAACTCTACTCATTCGGCATCCGCGAGTTCGTTAATGTTAAATCAGTTTGGATTAAATAGTATGAAAGATACCAAAGAATTTGTCGCTGCGCTCGATACCCTCAAACAACAAGTTCCACTTGGCGCGCGTTATTTTCATTACAAAAATCCCAATCAATTTTACACAATTGTGGCGCATGGCATTATCGAAGCCACAGGCGAGCCAGCCATTTCGTACCAAGCGGAATATGATGATAAAATAATTTGGATCAGACCTGTCAGCGTGTTTCTCGCCACGATTGAACATGACGGTCGCCAAATGTCGCGTTTTACGCACGTAAACTCATAGCGATAAACAAATTTCTGTGCTAAAATAAAAACATCCCGAGCAAATGCAAAGGATGTTTTTTAAAAATATGGTGACGGGGATTCGGCTGAACGCTTCCTCCCCGGCCCGTTGGCGCGGTTGGTTGTCAGTTGTCGGTGTGACGAACGATCGGTGCGACCAGGCCGAGCGAGTAGATGAGCTCGACGAGCTCGTTCAACCCATCGAAGAACGCATCGCCGCTGCCCAGCCCCTCGAGGAGCCTGAGCTTCTTAACCCAGTAGTTGTCCTCTGGGAGGACACAGTGAGCCAAGATCTGCTCACCCGGGTTCTCCGATCGGAAGTGTTCGAGGGCATCCTCCTCGGTTACCACTTCGCAGTTGTGCGGGTGAACTTCCGTCGAACTCTTCAGGACGACGAGGATGAGGAACTTCTTCTTATCCGTTTTCTCTTTGGCCATAGTGGCCCCCTCTCTTGTGTCTGCGCCAACAGACGGCCGAATATATCATATTTTACGCTTTTTGTCAATGTTTCCGGGTATGCCTGTCTCAATTCTGGAATGCACTAAAACGCTTCGCCACCATATTTTGACCATGACTACGGCCGCTGGTTCTGGGCACCCGACGTCATCTTTGTCTGCAACTGATGTGATGGCTGGGCTAATGTTTGGCGGATTTTTCAAATTTGAAGTCACAAATCCGGCCCACCCCAATAATGACCGCCTGATTTTTTCAAAAGGTCACGCATCACCACTCTTCTACGCCATGTGGGCTGTGGCTGGTGGTATTCCGAATGAAGAATTATTAACACTCCGCCAATTTGGCAGTCGTTTGGAAGGTCACCCAACACTACATTTTCCCTTTACCGAAGCAGCCACTGGTTCGCTTGGCCAGGGTCTTTCGATTGGCGTGGGCATGGCCCTGAATGCCAAATATTTAGACAAATTGCCATACAAAACCTATGTGTTACTCGGCGACAGTGAAATGGCCGAGGGCTCGAATTGGGAAGCCATGATGAGTGCCGCGCATTACAAACTCGATAATTTAATTGCGATTGTCGATGTGAATCGTTTGGGTCAGCGCGGCGAGACCATGTTTGGCCATGACGTAAAAAATTATCAGAAAAAAGCTGAGGCATTTGGTTGGAGTACAGTGGTAATTGATGGCCATGACCACAAACAAATTACCAAGGCATTTGCCACAGCCCAAAAATCACGCGTCCCATTTTTAATTATTGCCAAAACAATCAAAGGCAAAGGGGTTAGTTTTTTGGAAAACAAAGAAGGCTGGCATGGCAAAGCGCTCAGTGAAGTTGAATTACAAAAAGCCTTGCAATCACTGGGTAAAGTTGATGTTAATTTAATCTGCCCACTCAAAAAACCAGCGGACAAAAAACCTTTAAAATTAAAAACAAAGCCACTCGCTGAATTAGACAAAGCCAGTGATTACGCCAAGGCACTTTCCACACGCGAAGCGTACGGACACGCGCTCGTGGAAATGTTTCCGCACTTCCCCAACATGGTTGTGCTCGATGCCGAGGTCAGCAACTCGAGTTTTGCCGAAACATTTAAAAAAGCGTACCCAAAAAACTTTTTTGAAATGTATATTGCTGAGCAAAATATGGTTGGCGTCGCCGTTGGTTTAGCACGCCGCGGAAAAATTCCGTTTGTCTCCACGTTTGCCGCGTTTTTCACCCGTGCTGCTGACCAAATTCGCATGACTCGCCACAGTGGCGCAAATGTAAAATTTGTTGGCTCGCATTGCGGCGTCTCCATTGGCCAAGACGGCGGCTCGCAAATGGGGCTCGAAGATTTGGCACTGTTCCGCACCATTCCCGACAGCGTTGTCCTCTACCCAGCCGACCACGTGGCCGAAGAAAAATTGAGTATTATAGCAGCCAAACACGACGGGATTGTGTACCTTCGCACGACCCGCGGTGCTGCAGCCCCACTCTATAAACCAACTCAAGCCTTTAAAATCGGTGGCAGTCACACGCTTAAATCAAGTAGTAATGATGCGGTGACAATTGTGGCTGCGGGCGTAACAGTATATGAAGCCCTCAAAGCCCACACCGAACTGAAGAAAAAAAATATCAATGCGCGCGTCATTGATTTGTATTCGATCAAACCACTTGATGTAAAAACTTTGCAAAAAGCCGCGGCCGAAACACGCGCCATTATTGTGGTAGAAGACCATTATCCCGAGGGCGGAATTGGCGAAGCTGTGGCGGCCGCGCTTAGTGGGCGCAAAACACCGGTTATTTCTCTGGCTGTTACCAAACTTCCGATGAGCGGCACACCTGAAAAATTATTAACGTACGAAGGAATCGACGCCGCGGCCATTGTTCGCGCCACCACTCAATACGCGCGGTAAATCGCCACGTCGCCATCATTGGCCGCTGGCACAAATCGCGCTTCTACCAGCCAACCCTGCCACAATTCCCAATCTTTGGGCGACATAAATGCGCGGTGCAAGGCCACGTATTTTAAACCATGCTCCTTAAAATATTCTGGAGTATATTTGAGCGCCCACAAAAATTCGCCGGCATCTTTGCGTGAACGCGACACTGCGCCAGCTGTAATTGGCTTGTCATGCACGGTTTGATACAACATGTACCGCTCGTTCGCCAACCACTCGCCCGCTGGAATATCTACAATCGCGCCCGGGTCTGTGTCATACGCAATTTTATAATATAATTGTGGCGCCTTCACTTCGGTGAGTGGTGCCGGACCTGGCGCGAATTCAGTCACAATTAAAATCACAATCACACCCAAACCAGTCACCGCACCCTTGGTCCCGTGACGCCATTGCCAGCGTGTCATTAATTCGCGCGCGCCAAATGCCGCTGCAACCGCGAGCGCGAGCATTAAAAAGATCGAAAATCGGCCCGCGGTTTTAGCCATTTGAATAATCGGCACTTTTTGCACAATCCAATAATATGGCCAATAATTCCCCACAGCCGTAGTCCAAATGCGTAGCACAGGCCCAAACGACAGCACAGCAAAAAACACACCCGTGCCCAGCCAAAACGACAACTCACGCCGATTGCGCCACCAACCATACAAACCAAGTAACACCACCACCGCACCCAAATAATGCGTGGACTCCCACTCGTTCAAACCAATTTGCTTGTAATACGGGGCTATACGCTCACCCACCAACCAATGATATGGTGGCGGCAACACAAACGACACCAAATTCGCGCCATACATATCCCAACCCCACTCCGGATAATCGGCCGAGTTTTTTTCTTTGACCATTGGGTAAATCAACGGCGCACACGCGACTATTGTTACGATAACTGTTACTCCGGTAGCAATAATTTTTCGACCTAATTCCTTTCTTTCCCACAACAACTTCCACAACACAAACAGCACACACCACAAACCAATGTATAACGCATTATAAAAATCCGTGTAAAATGTAAGGATCAGCCACACTGCGGCCCATACCCCAAAATAATACGGCCGCACCCCCTGCCACACACGGCGCAAACACAAAATCACGAGTGGAATAAACTGAATGCCAATAATATTCAGGTGATGATAAATATGGCTAATGTGCCGCGGCGCCAGCGTAAAAATCACACCCGCCAACCAGGCCGCGCGTTTGTCCTTGCCCAAATCAAGTGTTAAATAATACATGCTCACGCCCGACACAATGAGCGAAAAGAAAATCAGCAAATTAAAACTCGTCGCCAAATTAAAAACCAGCGAGAAGATTTGCGCGAGGACAGCGTTGAGTGGCGAAATGGTGTGCAAAAGTAGACTGGTACCACGCGGAAAAAACAACCAGCTTGTGAAAAATGGATTATGCCCATCACCCAGCGCCTTTTGCCACCACCACAAGTTCCAATAAAATTGCTGGTTATCTTCGGGCGCGCCCAATAAATGCGTATTAAAATGCAACGCGAGCGGCCACGTAAACATAATCGCCAGCACCGTATAACTCAAAACCACCCACACAATCGTAGGAATTTTTTGGAAGAAATTACGCAGCATATGTGGCCTAGCTTAGCGGATTTTAAGCATTTTGTAAAGATTAAAAAAGGCCCCAAGTGGGGCCTTTTTACATCAAACTTTATTTTTCACTCACACGGCCACCGTAGTCGCCAGTTTCGGTATTCACCAAAATCTCCTCGCCTTCTTTAATGAAAATCGGCACTTGCACAGACAAACCATTGTCCATAATCGCAGCCTTAGTCACATTGCCGCCGGCAGTATCACCCTTAACGGCTGGGTCAGCCTGTGTAATTTTGTACTGAATTTTCTTTGGCAACTCCACGGCCACCACGCGCTCTTCGTACATAATTCCAATCACTTCCAGGCCTTCTTTCAAATATTTGGCATCGTCACCGACCACATCCGCGTTCACATCAGTACTTTCGTAACTGTCCTGGTTCATGAAGGTGTAAAATTCGCCATTCTTGTACAAATATTGGAAATTCTGGCGCTGCACCTGTACAATATCCACATTTTCCGCACTCTTGTAGGTAATTTCCATGCCTTTGCCAGTCGAAATACTCTTGAGCTTGGTTTTGGTAAAAGCCGAGCCCTTACCTGGGTTCACAAAATGAAAATCAGACACCACAAACAGGTCGTTCTGGTGGCGGATCACCGCGCCTTTGCGGATATCAGAAATGTCTGCCATACAATAAAGATAATTTTAACCCCGGAATACTAGCATAAACGGCCTTTTTTGGCAAGTCTTAGGGATTTTTAAGGAGACAACCATGTTCTCGATCCAGTTCAAACAGGGCGGTGACAAGTTCCCGACAGCGCATAAAAAGCCACTTTAGCAAAGGCAGTTTTTTTGTGCTAAAATTATCCCAACTCACGACATGATTCAACACTAATTGTATGCCCGAACGAGGTCCACTACCCCACGCCGAACTACCCGAATCTTATCGAGAATCTTTAAAGCAACTACAAGTTAAGGCCGAAATTATTGGCTTATTTTTCAAACTTCTCACTAGCAAATCAGAAACCCTTGAACCAGATGTGTTGGAAAAAACTTGGGAACAAGCAATCGCCTTAATCCCTGACCAAATGAGGGAGGAGGCCCTTGCATACATTGGTCTTCCATCAAACTACTCTGGGGAACCCCCTGAAAGCCCACCGTTTGGGGAATTCCTAGGATATTTAAACGAATGCAAAGAAGATCTAAAAATCAAACAAAAAATTGTCGACTCAGAACGCGCGCAAAGCAAGGAAGAGTGGGCAAAAGCAATTTCCTCCATGTCTCGCCGTCCAATCCACCAGAGCGAGATTGTTCGCATAGTCAAAGGACCTTTCAGTATTAGTTTAGTTCTTACGCCCGAGGCATTCCAGGCAAGTCGAAAAAATATCTCCGAATCCCATCACCGAAGTGTTGGATTTCATATACGTGACAATGCATTCAACATCATTTGTCAGCAAGAAGGCGTATTAGCTGAATATGACGAAGACAGATTTATTGATCATGAAAACATTCACAATATCTTGGACACCCAGGGTCGCATGCGCGACCTATCTGCAGAATTTAAAAGAAACCCCAATCTAAGTGGTTCAAAATATATTGACTGCTTGCAGGAGGAAATTTTGGCTCACCTTAGTAATTTTGAAACAGATCTAGAAACATATCTTTTGGAAGACTTCACTGAATTTACGTCTCGGCTTTCGACTGCCGGCGCTATGGCTTATGATTTTGTCGAGGAACTGTCGGCCCTTGGCATGCGGGGTCGAATCGTAACCACTGAATTTAAAGAGGCGTTTGTTAGAATCTGCAATATTATTTATGATACTTTATTGGCCTCACGAAGTCTTTACCCCAAAGAAGGACGGGAAGTAGAGGCTCTGCTCTTTATTCTTAAGCCTAGCCAATACAAACATATTCCGGCCTATCTAGATTTTCACTTTGGGCCACAACTACGGGAACGAGTAGAGAAAATTAAATTGTGCCGCTACTTTTTTACTTTAGATGAAATAGTTAACGTAACCAGAATAATTCAAGAGCCAGAAATGAGCGACCCAGTGGTCGAACTTAACCTTAAACACACACTTAAATTCAAGCTAGATTTAATTTTTGAAGATCTAGAATACAATATTAGCCAAACCAGGGTCACCACTCCTGCTGAGCTACGAGAATACTGCCGCTGCCTAGCCATGCTTGAGGCGTATTGCGATGTAACCAAAAACTATGCGGAGAAATTTTTCCAGATCTTTGTTGCCCACTTTCTGCTCCAAGAGGAAGAGAATAATTTCGCCAATCTTAACGCCTTTTATGATGCCTTTAGCCCCACTGAGACAGCTCTGTTTGAAAAAATCTTAGCCCAAGAGCTATCTCACCTACGGGACGATTTGTCTCTTGATAGCGAGATCAAGCTAGCTCAATCACCGTTGGGTCAGTTTATGAAAAGAATTAGAACGCCACAGCTCGAGGATTGACAAAAAGCTTAATTTGACCTATTCTTTCCTCATCACGCGGGTATCGTATAACGGCTATTATGTCAGTTTTCCAAACTGATGACGCGGGTTCGACTCCCGCTACCCGCTCAGAGAAAATAAGGCTATCTTCAAGGCTGATATATTATGAATATTTGTATTTTTGGAGATAGTATTACTTGGGGTGCTTGCGACAACGAGCAAAGCGGCTGGGTTGCCCGCCTTCGAAGTTCCTTGGCTAACAGCCACGATGAGACTCGCGTTTACAACTTAGGGATCTCTGGCGAAGTAGCCTCCGAACTGTTGGCTAGATTTGAGCATGAAGCCAAAGCCCGCGAAGTCGATGTAATTGTGTTTGCGATTGGTATCAATGATGCGCAGTTTATCCATTCAACCAACAGTTTGCGCACCGATCCTGGTGATTTTGCAATGACAGTCAAGCATCTATATTTGGCCGCTAAAAAATTGACAAACAAAATCTGGTTTATTGGCCTTACCCGAGTGGACGAAACGAAAACAAGTCCCACCCCTTGGAACACCAACAAATCTTTCTTAAATCGCAATATAGAGACGCTCGATTCTATTTTGCAAAGTTTTTGCACCGAAAATAATGTTTCTTATCTTAAAATGAGTGACGCGGTAGACAAAAAAGATTTAGCAGACGGGTTACACCCCAACGCGGCGGGGCACGAAAAAATGTTTAAAAAAGTAGCGGCGGAACTTGAAGCCCTAGATAATTGAACTCAACGCTTTTATTGTCGCACTGCCGAACACGCCAGTGCCTTTTTTGAGTCCGAGTGGTTGGAGAATTTTGACGGCATTGACTTCCTGGAATTTGGTGACGGCTTTGGCTGTGGCTGGACCATAGACAGTACTCTCTTTGCCTGGCGAGCCGGCACCAGATTGTGCAACCGTGTAACCATTTGTATTCAAAAATTGTTGTAAAGCTTTGACATCATTCCCCTGGCTGCCGAGTTGCAGTGTGCGCTTGAATGTATTAGGAGCCGATGGAACATTCACATTGATTGGAGCACTATTAGTTGTACCCACACTGCTTGACGCAGTGTAAGTTATGGTTTGCGAGAAAACTTCCGAAGCTTGCCCAGTGACCGAGAAATATTTTAAATACACAGTATAAACCCCGGATTTATTGGGCAAAGTGATGGTCGTGTTTGTGATGGAATTTAATGGTTGAATGCTCGCGTCTTTGAATGTGGGGTCGATCGAAACCGCATACCCGCGCACAGTGGCCGGATTCGCATTTAATTGTAAACCAATTGTTGGCGACGAACTTTTCATAATTCCAAAACTCAGCGGTGCCGCAACCGAAGCAGCGGAAGGCACAACCGCCGCTGCTCCCCCGCCACCACTGCTCGGTGTTGACCGGACCGCAGTATCAACCGTCACACTCGCTGTTCCGGCTGTTGAATAATTGCTCAGGCTATCAGCCGCAAAAATGCTGTAGTAGTACACGCCGTCAGATAAACTTGATTGAGAAAAACTTGTTTCAGTTGTCGACGTAACTGCCGAACCATCTGAAATTGAACTAGGAAATCCACTCGCACTGCGCCGCAACACAAACGATGCTGTGGTCGCTGGCGAGTCCCAGGACAAATTAACTGTACTGCCAGTTGCACTCGCACTCAAGGTTGGAGCGTTTGGCGCGGTCGTATCAATTGTCACACTCGCTGTGCCCGCGCTCGAATAATTGCCATAGCTGTCGGCCGCAAAAATACTATAATAATACATGGCATCAGACAACCCAGTGTCAGAAAAACTGGTCACACTCGAACTAGTAGATGTAACCGTCGTACCATCGGACACAGAGGTTGGGTATGTGTCTGTGCTGCGGCGCAACACAAACGACGCCGTGGTTGCTGGCGAGTCCCACGATAAACTCACACCCGTGCCACCACTAACCTCTGCGGCCAAAGTTGGTGCAGATGGTGCTGTCGTATCGATCGTAACCGAACTGGTTACCGCACTGCTGTAATACCCGTCTGTAGTTTGATTAAAAATACTATAATAATAGGTACCGTCGCTTAAACCGCCGTCTGTGAAGCTGGTAACTGTGGCTGTCGAAGTTACCGCTGTACCATCGGTCGCACTTGCAGGATAACCGCTGCTACTGCGGCGGATTGTGACACCCCTAAAGTCACTATCAGAAACACCGGTTGTCCAGGTTAAAATCGCATCGGTACTGCTGGCACTAACCGCAAAACTGCTAACCGCATTAATTGGATCATACAACGAGGCCACTCCGCCACCATTAATTATGGTTATTCTCCCTGTGCTGGTGTTCATATCCATAACCAACGTTGAGGTTGGCATTGACCACAAAGTACCCAGAGTTAATGATATTTTTCTAATCGATGTGCTGCTGGCAAAATAAACTGCGCTAGCGTCATTTGCTGCGGCCAGACCCTTAACAATACTACTTCCGCCAATAGTCGCAATCGTAGTGTCGATCGAAGTTAAATCGTTCCAGGCAATTCTACCGGCCGAGGTCATGTAAAACAACTTTCCGTTGGCATAAGCAATCTTACTTGGGGCGTTACTCAGTGTGGTGGAGGCAATCTTTATTAAACTAGTATCATAGGTTACGAGTGCGGTTGATTTACTAATATATACGACTCCGTCGCCAAACGTTGCTGATGTTGCCCCAGCAGCAAGGGTGGTGCTTGCCACAAAATTGGCTGCACTGCCACTAATATCATACCGATAAACCCCTGACGCAGAACCACCAGTCAGGGTAATGAACAATCGACTATTGGAGACAGCGAAATCGACTGACGTATACGATGGCAATGACACGTCGTAGGCTATTGTATAAAATGACGACCCGTCTGCGGATATGGCGCCCAACGCCGTTGTACTAAGTCCTAACACATAGGTCTTGCCCGTTGCAGGGTCAACGCGTACCTGTCGAGCTGTACTACCAATCGTACTGGAGACCACGTTAGTGCTGTATATTTGGTTTAAAACGGCCACAGCCTGTGTTTGCTGTACTGAAAAAAATAAAACGCCAAGGCCTATGGTAACGGCAGTTATTAAAAAAATTAAACTATTGTGAATCAAATTCATGCGGACAGTATAGCAATTTAACACACCTTTCTCAATTACAAAAAGAACACCATACTATGATGTTCTTTTTTACGCTGCGACCTTAATTACCGTTGACGAAAAAGACCTGATAAGTTTACCGCTTCTTAAACATGCCTTTGGAAACGCGGTTAGTGTATGGGCGAGCAGATGGCGCAGCGCGGCGAGGAGCAGCTGCGGCGCGGCCTTTTACAAAAATAGAGGTGAGGGAGAGAATTGTGCCACCGACTTTTTTGCCGTTGATCGCGGCAATTAATTGACCGGCTCGACGCGCTTCGACTTCAAATAACGTGTGATCACTTTCGAGCCAGATGCCGCCAACCACAAGACCTTTGAGGCCAGGCTGTGCATTGATCATGCCGAACAGCGCAGGCACAGAAAAACCATGTTTGCGACCAACATTCAAACGTAAACGAGTCATGTCCTGGGTCGAAAATGATTCAGGGCGTGGATTGCCCTGAATTGTCATGGCTGGCGTGTGAATGTCTGGCAGGTTTTTGTAAAAATTAATAAAGCGACTCAATTCCACGGCCACCAAATGTTTGATCAATTCTTCGCGCGTCAGGTGCGCTAATTTTTCTTCAATAATTGGCAAGTATGGCGTCAGGTCAACGTTGTCAGTTTTGGTTTCCTGAATCTTTTCAATCAAATGCAACAATTGCGCTGTGCAAATATCTTTGGCCGTTGGAATCTGTTTATTCGTAAATTTCACGCCCGTCTTATTGCTAATAAAACGCACCATCGAAGTTTCGCGCGAATGCACAATCGCAATCGACGTGCCCGTGCTATTGGCACGGCCCGTGCGACCACTGCGGTGTGTGTAATATTCAACTTTGGTTGGCAGGCCATAGTGAATTACGTGACTCAGCTCTTTCACGTCAATGCCGCGCGCAGCCACATCAGTCGCAACCAAAATACGAATTTGTTTGCTGCGGAATTGGGACATCACTTGCTCACGCTGGCTCTGCGAAAGTTCGCCACTAATCGCGGCGGCGGTGTAATGTTCTTGCGACAATTTGCTCGCAATGTGCTGCGTTTCCAAACGCGTGTTGCAAAAAATAATCCCGTAAATTTGCGGGTGAATATCCAAAATGCGCTTGAGCGCCTCGTACTTGTCGCGCGCTTGCACAATATAATACTCGTGCGCAATATTGGCCGAACCACTGTTCTTGGCCGCAGTGGTAATTTCCTTTGGCTTTTTCATGTACGCCTTGGAAATCTGCTCCACCACGCGATCCATGGTTGCCGAAAACAACAAGGTTTGTTTGGTTGCTGGCGCAGTTTTTAAAATCGCATCCAGCTCTTCCTTAAAACCCATCTTGAGCATTTCATCAGCCTCATCAAGCACGAGCCACGAAATATGTTCCAAATTTAATTTACCACGATTCACCATGTCGAGCGTGCGGCCTGGCGTACCCACAATAATTTGCGGCCCAGCCTGCAAGGCGCGCAACTGCGTGGTATAACTGTCACCGCCATAAATCGCGGCCACTTTGATGTTTGGCAAAAACGACAAAAACGCCCGAATGTCCTTGCTAATCTGCAAACACAATTCGCGCGTTGGGCACAAAATCAAGGCCTGCGTGCGGTTGAGGACCGGGTCAATGCGTGACAAAATCGGCAAACTAAACGCACCCGTCTTGCCCGTACCGGTTTGCGCCAGGGCCACCAGGTCCTGAGTTGAATTCAAAATATGCGGAATCGCCTGCCCCTGAATATCAGTCGGCGTCGAAAAGCCCATCGTATCCAGCGCTTGCACCAGCTCGGGGCGTAGGCCCAATGTAGAAAATGTGGTCATGAGAGAAATATTGGCCAACTATAGCCAAAAAATTTGATTTTGTCAACCTCTGTACGCCAACTGGACAGGTACAGCAAATTTGTTATAGTAAAAAAGTATTATTAACCTGAACCTATATGGGATACATGCATTCCTGGTCCATGGTCAATCGCACTATGGATGAACCTGATTTTAGTTGGTTTATGGGTCCAGTAATTGGACTCATTCTAGTCGCACTTTGGTTGTGGCTATTAGTGGATTGTGCCCGTCGCGATTTTCGCAACAATGTCGAAAAGGCCTTGTGGGTGCTAATCCTAATGCTCGCGCCACTGGTTGGGGCTGTGACCTACTTAGTAGTCATTAAATACAATAATCCTACTGGGCTCTTGAATCCAGATTGGCGCGGACCATCGCCAGCACCAACATCACGACCAGTACCAATGCCACCACAGCCAGTTGCGCCACAGACTCCACCATCTCCGCCAACACCCCCAACGCCTCCTGCTCCTCCAATACCACCAACACCTCCAGCGCCACCTGCAAATCCTCCACAACAAAATCAATAAATTAAAAACGGGCCGCGAGGCTCGTTTTTTATTGATTTAATATGGATCAAAATTAATTGCGATTAATTCTCACTACCAATTGAAACATATTTTTTCTTAGTTCTAAAACTTCTCTCTCGATCTTGGTTCGCGTATCAGATGTAAGGGATATATCCCCTCCCTTAATTTTTGACTTAGTTGTGTCCGCAGAAGAAACAGCTGTGTCAGTAAAATAATCTCTTATATCCCTGATGCTTCTGTCTACACTATCTGTCAGGGTTTTAACATCCAAGGAACCCCAGGACTCCAATAGATCAGTCCAGGACTGAAAATCAGATCTTAGTCTTTTTAGCTCCGACGTCACAGATATTAACCCGACCTTTGAACCACCACCCAGAAGACCAGAGATGCTTTTAATAAAATCTTTTTTAAATATATGTAGATCTTCAATTATGATCTGCTTTTCAATCCGAACCTGCTCATTATCTCTGGTGAGCTTACCAGCGACATACACAGTTAACAGAACAGTAACTAACAAATCAACTATCGAAAAAACATCTAATTGAAGATCAACTTGATTACTAAACCGCAGTGAAAAGCGAGATAAGCCTAACAAAAACACGGCGATGCCCACGATAATTCCCACCATAAATGCTACCAGGTGCGGCAATTTTGAACTAAAAAATTTCTTCATAGTCTCAACATCAGCCTTTTCTACCAGCGTCACTGATATACTCTTCTATATCCTCTTTAAGATATCTCTCCTCCTCTGAAATTATAGAGAGATGAGATTTGACTTCTTCTGCACCATACTTCCTGGCCAAACCACCAAAAACTTCTTCCAAAAAAGAAGTGCCATAGCCGACTGTTCTATCTAAATCTACGACCAACTGCTTGCCCTCTGCACGAGCTTTAACAAAACTTGGCTCAAGAATTTCCTCAAGAAATTCTTCTCCTGAAAACTCGCCTTCTTCCCGGTACCGAGAGCCTGGTGTTTTTGAAAAATCATCTGCAATAGAGATTAAGATATTGTCCATAATTCATTCTCATTATTTTCGCACAATTCCCAATGGAAGAACGTGCCTTTAAAAGATTTTTCTAAAGTAGAATACTCATCCTTTGCGACGTCCGCGAATACATCATTACTTATGATATGTAAATTACTTATCTGATTTCTTTTCAGGACTTTCATGATATTAGGCAGACCCTTTCCTCGAAAATATTGTCCTGTTACAGTCTTTTGGACCTCGCCTTCAAGGAGTTTTTTAAGAAGTGTTGCGTTGTCAGGGCCGAGTACCTTTTTCTTGAAAGAAGATAGTAGGGGCCATTTGCTGTACAAGCTTTCAAAAATTCCTTGTCCATAGTCCACAAAGACAAAGGAAACTTTCTTATTGACAGTATCATGATTCACAGATAACCACCAGTAAGCACCACCTTTTGAACCTCGTATAGCGTGGTTGTGAGTATTCTGCATTATCTCTACGAGTAACCGCGGGATCCCCTTACAAGCTCTTTTCTTGCCCCAGATGGTTTGCGACGCCTCTTCTACGACACGTTGTCCTAATTGTGGCACAACTTTATTTGTGGCTTTTGCGAATATCTGATTTGCTTTTTGAATTAAATACGCAGGCTCAGTAAAAATGTTTTCCTCTAAACGCCTAAAAAACTGAGAATCAACGAGTTTAAATTTAATGTCATCCCTAATTGGAAAATTTCCATTAAACGGTATTTTTGTTGTCTTAAACCTATACATCACAGACAATAAAACCGTAATGGCACCGTAATCAAGAGAAGCCACCTCACTCAAATCAACGAATACTGGCTGCCTATTTTTTAGAGAAGTGCTTAACTCATGTACAAACCCCGCAACTTCGTTTGTATTTTCCAGAAATGAAAGATTTTCTGGTGCTTTGATCCTTTTTGCTTTTCGATACCCCTTTAGACTCTCTTGTACCCTATAGGGTTTCCCCTGTAAGCTTCGATTCCGTCTTTTTCTATAGAGAACACGTCTTTTCTGTCTTTTAAGAGCTTGCCTCTGTTTTTTCCAGAGAAAAAGCATATTTCGAGCACTTCTATCAAATTTTTTCATAGTTCATACTTTGTATCATACGTAATTGGCTTAAGTCTACCTGACGAACGAACAGTGTCAACCCCTAAAAAATGTTCCTAATCTACAATTAATGACCTTAGTTAGGATAGGACACGCAGTGATCCTGTAATTAATCTACTCATGATTAACTGGCAATCCAGAATGAATGGGATGAGCCCCACAATTTATATTTTACTTTCACCAGACTTAGTATAAAATACCTCAGCATATCTTTTATGAAATCAGCATTACTTATTGGGGGGACAGGTATAGTCGGTAGTGCGGTGACTGGAATTCTATGTGAAGCTGGCTACGTAGTTCACACTATTGGCATTGAAGCCAACCAACACTTTCCACAAACAATCACACAGTACAGGGCCGACCGAAATAAAAAAGTTAGCTTCAAAAAATTAATGAAAGATATCACCAATAGATCTGGCGGCTGGAACATAGTCTTCGATATTATTGGATCTAAAGATATAGATGTACAACAAACATGCGATCTATTTAGAGATAGCCGATTGATCTTCTTAAGTACAACTTTAGTTTATTCTCGCAGCGAAAAAAATGATCGTCCGATCCTAAGTGGACACCGCCTCGCTTCTCTTGGTGAAATGGGTGGGTATGTTGATAAAAAAGTTGCAATGGAATCCTACATCCGCACCCAAACCCTCCCCTGGACAATTCTGCGGCCGTATCATATTTTGGGGCCAGGTTCACTGCTTGGTTGTATTCCGGACCATAACCGTGACCCGGAATTGGTGGCGCGACTGAAGCGTGGCGAGGCACTGGAATTGTGTAATGGCGGTGATATTGATTTTAATATTGTGCACCCGGCTGATATTGGCCGGGCGGTGCTGGCGGTGGCGGAAAATCCGTCGACGATTCACAGGGCGTACAATTGCGTGAATCCGGAACCGGTGAAGGCGCGGGATTATTATGCAGAGATTGCACGGCAAGTTGGCGGGACGCTTAAGATTAAACCAAAATCGTATCAGGAAGTGTGGGACGAGCATGGCGGTTGGGAGCTGACGTCGTTACCGCATGTGTACGATGTTTCGGACCTGGAACGCGACACAGGTTTTGTGCCGCGCGTTTCGTATCAGGAATGTATCCGCGACGCCTTGGCTCACCCACCAGTCGTGAGTGGCGATACGAGCACAATTCCAGTCCACCAACGCATGACTGTGCTGCCGCGGCCGCGGCGGTTTTCCTGGCTGCCCAATTGAGCTATTTGTGCTATAGTAAAAGGGTTACTTTTAAATAAATACTATGCTTTCACACAAACTTGTCGTTGGCGGCCTGGTTCTTGCCTTGGCTCTAGGTGGTTGGGGTTGCAAAAACGAAAACGAAGCCCAATTTGTAATTCCGGAACTTGGTTTAGACCTGACCCTGCCTCGCGCTGTGGCCGAAGACCTAACGTACCAAATTCGCGAAGAGCGCGGCGACAAAATTGCGATGTTGAATTCCAAAAAATTACTCGCAGCCGCACCAGAGACGTGCAGCAACCGACTCGGCCTTGGTCCTATTGGCAATATTGATAAGCAGATCCGTATTGATGACCCGACTGGTGGCGAACGTGCGCCTGTAGCTGGTCAGGACCACAAAGTTGGCGACTATTACTTATCACTCACTAAACCACTCGCAAATTGTGCTCCAGACGAGGGTTTGAAAAAATTCCAAGACGACACGGTTCGTGCGTTTGCCGAAGCTTGGAGCAAACTCGACACCACGGGTTTGCCACAAAAATTCATGCAGTAACATGCGCCGCATAATTTGGCTGGTCGTAATTTTGGTCGCACTTGGCGCCGGTCTGTGGTCCGTACAATATTTTGCGCTATTTCAATCTCGTTTGGCCGCTGCGCCGCATAATTCAGCCACGCCACCCGCCGCATCAGTTCAATATGTGGTCGAGGAAGTTGCGCGTGGCCTAGAAGTGCCGTGGAGTCTAGCGTTTACTGCACAAAATCGAATGTTAATTGCCGAGCGACCAGGTCGAATTGTAGCGTTCGTTGATGGTAAATTCGCTGACACGCCACTCTACACCTTCACCGAAGTTGCGACCAGTGGCGAGGAAGGTTTAATGGCGCTTGCGCTTTCACCTCAATACTCGACCGATAAATTAATCTACGCTGCAGTTGCTTACGGACCAGCCAAAAGTTCGTTTGTCAAAATTGTAACCTTGCGTGACCAGGGCACAAGACTCGAATTAGACCGCGTTATTATTGATAAAATTCCGGCCGCGCAATATCACGCTGGCACCGCGCTCGCATTTGGCCCAGACGGAAAATTGTATGTGTCGACTGGCGATGCGACTGACCGCGCAGAGGCCCAAAACTTGCAATCATTGTCAGGGAAAATCTTGCGCCTCAATCCGGACGGCACAATTCCGAGTGACAACCCTTTCCCAAATAGCGCGGTGTACAGTTACGGACACCGTAATGGTCAAGGGTTGGCCTGGTTAAACGGCCGTTTGTACGAAAGTGAACACGGCCCCTCGATTTTCGACGGCCCGGCTGGTGGCGATGAAATTAATGTAATTGCAGCGGGCAAAAATTACGGTTGGCCACTGGTGTCGCACGGCAAATTAAAAGACGGCACCGAACCTGCTCTCCGCGTCTTCACTCCGGCCGAAGCTCCAGGCTCGCTCCTGGCCTATACTGGCACGGCCATCCCCCAATTCACTGGCAATTTATTTTTTGGCGCGCTCAAAGGCGAGGGTCTAATTCGCCTCGTGCTCGATCCCAATAACCCAACCAAAATTGCGAATGTTGAAAAACTTGCCGGCATTAAATATGGTCGCATCCGCGCCGTCGCCCAGGGGCCCGATGGCGCTATCTACTTCTCCACCTCCAACCGTGATGGCCGCGGCACACCAGCCAACACCGATGACCGTGTCTTCCGCATTCGCCCGGAATAATTAGGTAAATACTGTCAGTCGATTCATTGCACGCGTCAGGGCCACATATTCCAAATCGCGGTAAATTTTGCGCACTTCATCCCCTAACGTGCCCGGCAACTCTGGCATGACTGCCTCGCGCCCGCCCACAATATAGACTTCATCAAATTCCAAACCTTGGGCTTCGACAAACGACAAGCATTTTACATTTTTGTTTCCTGCAAAATGTTTTTTGAACGCAATTAAATAATGGCGATTCATGGCCAGCACACCAACAAAGGCGTTTGGCTCCCGCGTTTTTTCAATATGCGCAATTTCGTCAGTTGCTGATTGCACTTTTACTTCTTCAACTTTTGGACCATCTTTTACTTGCGCGGGAATATCCACCGTATACCCACGCCCACGCACATATTCCAAAATCTGCCGCGTGTTGCGATACACTTTTTGCAAGCGCACAATACGCTCGGCTGGAATTGCCTCGTCAATACTCTGCCAATCTTGCATGGTCCCGAGCCGCGTTTGCTGCCCCAAGTCCCCCACATACACCATGGATTGCACGCGCGGATTCAGCGTGCTTTTCAACAGCGCCACTTGCTCGGGCAAATAGTTTTGAAATTCGTCGATAACCATTAAATTATATTTTAAAGTCCAGCGGTCTGTTTTCTTGCGATACCCTCCGCGCTGCAATTCCTGCCAATATTCTTGAGTGGCCGTGAGCGCGCCATATGTTTGTTTAAAAATTGCAAGCAAAACCGTGAGGTCAATTTTATCCAATGTTTTCAAGCGTTTTTGTTCGCGCAGTTGTTCCTTTTGCGCATCTGAAAAATAATTACCATACACGGTTTCTAAAGTTTTAAAAATCTGCGTCGTGTGTTTTATTTCTGGCAAATCACGCAACGCCAATAATTTTGCGTGCGCATACTGCAACGCCTCCTCGCTATAATCTTCATCAGCCAATTGCCAATTCTTTAATTCTAAAATATGCGCGGCCCAATCACTAAACGTTTGAATGTGCACGCCGCTAATACCCAAATCTGGTAACAAGCGCGCAAAATAATCACGACTACCCGCGTCTTGCACAAGCACCAAAATTTCCTGTGGTGAAAAATACTCCGCTGTGTCTGGTGATTGCAACAAATAGGCAATGCGGTGCAGCGCCAGCGTGGTCTTGCCCGACCCGGCCGGCCCACTAATCACAAATGGCCCGCGCCAATCGGCACGGATCACTTGGTCCTGTGCCTTTTCCATGAGCGCCACAATCTCGGGCAACACAAAATCACTTTTTTGGCGCGTAAAATGTTCCTGATAAATCAATTCGCGTGGCGTGCCCACGGCTTCGGTCGCAAAAAATTTAATCGCCCCATCAACAATCAAATAACTGTCTTTGCGCGCCAAATTTCCGCGCCGCACTTCCCCATCCAAACGCGTGTACTCGGCTGCTCCCGGGTTTTCAAACCGCAGTCGCGCCACTGGCGTAACCCACGAATAGATGTCCTGCTCCGTAAATGAAAATTTACCAATATAATACGCCTTTTCGCGCCCGACCTCGCCAAAATCACAGCGCGCAAAATACGGCGCTGGCGCCAAATCAGCCAGGCCTTTAGTTTGCTCGTGATAATGCGCGGACAAACGTGCGTACGCAA
The DNA here is from genome assembly GCA_964418775.1 of uncultured Gammaproteobacteria bacterium. Taxonomy (GTDB): domain Bacteria; phylum Patescibacteriota; class Patescibacteriia; order Magasanikbacterales; family UBA922; genus 2-12-FULL-41-16. The sequence goes on along the minus strand of CAYQNA010000001.1, from coordinate 19,157 downwards.
ACGCATCGCTCGTCCCAATCGTGCGCGCCTGGTGTCGCAAGGTCACAGACTGCTCACCCTTGCGCACCACCGCCTCCTCGATCGCGGCCCGCACCTGCGCTACACGCTCCCGCGCCTCGGCCAAAAGTTGTTCCTTGTTATGCATAAAACCAATTATAATTAAAAAACTGCCTTTTGGGCAGTTTTTGGGCTAGTATAGATTGAACGTACTATCAATTGTTTTTTATATCTCATAGTACCTACCCATAATATCTCTTTTTAGGGCCCATGTCAAAAGGATTGACAGCTGAGCGAAAAAAAATTATGGTATAAACCAATACCACCATTATTGCGCGATCACACAGGAAGATCGCCAATCAACGGAGACAAACGTGGATACACCAAAACTCGAAGAGAAAAAGGCGCCAGCGCCAAAGCTGCGCTTTCCCAAGCCAAAGCGCGAGCCGCCGAGAACGCACACCCCCCAGACGACAGAGGAGCTGCTCGAAGCTCAACTCCGGCGGGCAAAAGAAGATCCACGGGAGTGGCGTGACCCCGAGGGCCAGTACTAACGTAGTTTTCACTCCCACAACCAGCATCGTATGGTCTGGTTGATGGGTTGGGAGTGAAGTTTTCGTTCCTTCATACATTTCTCGCGTCAACAAGGAGAACGCGAGGAAGTTCCGGAGTGTACCCATCACTCCAGAGCAAAAGTGCATCACGATTGTGGTGCTTTTTTGTTTTTAAAAAATTTTAGACTAGCGCCACATCCCCAAAATCAACCCAAACACAATCATGTTTACGAGCTGATACCCGGCTTGTACCAAAAAGCGCTGCCACTTAATTTTTGTCGTATCATTTGTCCACATCGACGCGCCCGCCACTGTTGGCATTAGGAATGCAGCCCAAATCCACAATGCATTCTCCATACCCGAGGCATCCTGCCAACCGGCAATGTAATGTGCGAGCACGTAAGCCTGGAACAATGTCAGCACAAATTGCACAGCGTACAGTGGCCCAGCGGATTTTTGCATTTCCTTTTTGCACTCTTCGTCCGTCATGCCGACCTTCAAAATTCGCATCCACAACTTGCCAAACAGCGGTCCATACCAAATCCCGCCAATCACCATCGATGCCACACCACAGGCCAACACAGCCCAATAATTAATTACTATTTCCATACTCGAAATTTAAAAATAAAAAGTTAGGCTCAGCATAGCATTGAGTTTTTAAAGATGCAATCTGTCTCAATTGCTTCACGCACAAAGATATTGTATAATAAGCACATTCTCAATTTATTTTTATGTGCTTCTCTGCTTCGGCGAGTTTTGTCGCGAGTGCGGCGCTTGGTTCTTTGGGTGCGGTGGTGTATAGCAAAAAGAAAAACACTCGTGAATGGTCCTTGTCTTTGATTCCAATTGTATTTGCCGTGCAGCAAGCGGCCGAGGGTTTTTTATGGTTGTCGATTGGCCAAAATAGCGCGTTTACATTGCTCTTCACGTCGATCTTTTTGTTTTTCGCATTCTTTTGGTGGCCCGCGTACATTCCTTATGTTGCCATGTCACTCGAAACCAATCCGCGCACCAAAAAATTATTGCGCTACGTCTGGTTCCTCGGTGGCACTCTTGGTTTGATTTTGTACGGTCTGTTTTTACTCCGCCCATTGCCTGCGTTTGTGCAGGGCAGTTCAATTTGCTACGCGTACTACCCATACTCGATTGCCTTCGACGCGTTCCCAATTATCATGCTTGTGTACATTGGCGTCACGGTAATTACGGGTATTTTCTCACGCCATGCGGTTTTTCAATTCTTTAGTATTGCCGCTGGTGTCGGCGCCATGGTCGCTTGGTTCTTTCACTCGGCCACATTTACCTCCGTATGGTGTTTCTTTGCGGCCATTCTCAGCCTTATCCTCCTGTACCAACCAGACGCAAAATCACCTACTAAACCACGTTTAAAAAAATAAAACTACTATTTAAAAAGAGCGGCCTTGCGCTTCATGCTTTCCAAAAATGGAAAGTAGTGCATTTTAGCAATCTCAGTAATCCACTCATTGTGGGCAATAACAACATTTTGCTTGTCTGGCCCATTGGCCACGAGCGCCGGGCATCCAGTAGTCATTTCCCTTTCACGCGTTGTTTCGCGCAAGTCTCTCATTATTTCCGGTTTAATACCAAGAGAAACTTTCTTATTGTCGTCTTCACCAGACTCAACAAGAATAAATTTGCTTGGATCATAATTGTTGCGATCCAAACCACTGTGTTCGGTAGTGGGTTTTCCCAGCAGGAAATCAAGATTAACGAGACCGTTAATCCCCATGGCAGCCATAGTTAAAATTAATCGACGACTACCCTGAAAAATCGCAAGCGCTTCTTGACCGCCAATAAACTTACGGCGTTCCTGACGGAACACGTGTGGAATAACTTGCAGAAAATTAATATTTACGTTTGTAGCCGTACCAAAACCACTGGCCAAATGTGCAGCCGGACCCCCGTCTTTTATCGGATGATTTCTTCTTTCTCTATCTTCTGTAATCATGCGTTTCAACCACTGATAATGGTCCCGCATAAGGGTATCCGAAAAATCACCTGACTCACCGTCTAAACTCAGGTCCTGCTCTTTTTGTCTTTCCCATTGTTTCAGATTCGCATTCCAAAAATTCCGCAGAGCTGAATCAATTTGCTTCAAAATATCTTCTGGGTATTTTTCTTTGTTGAGCCAGTCAGCTGGTGCAGGTAAAAATTCTCCAGGATGGGCGGTAGTACTGTAGGGTAATGCCATATCATGCGAGGTCGCCCAGGCGTGCATCGGGGTCCAGGCATCTTCGATAAACATGGCGGTCAAAGCCATGAAGTCGCGCTTATCCCATTTTCCTTCAATTTCGCGACTTTTTAACTCTTCTACACGGGGTTTTAAACTCACGGCTTCGTGGCGTAGGGCCAATAATTCTTCTCGACTCATAAAAACAATTATTAAGGACTTTATTAAGATAACATAAACTGCGGTCGATTTCCAAAATTTTGGGTAAGACTTGTGTTCGATTTCTTTTTACATTAGAGTACCTCTGGTCGCGATGATGCGACCAGGAGGAGCCCATGCTGCTTTTCGACAAGGAAGTCGTCCCAGGGATCTGGGGCGCGTTCGTAGCGCTCGGTGTTATCGCCGCCGCGCTCACGTTCTGACCCGCACTCCTGCGGGGCGTCGAACGATCATGGCCGCCAATGACCGTCCGACTGCTTAGTAAACACCTGCTGTTTCCTGGGCAGTGGCGGTCATTGTATTTACACTGTTTTTTGCCTTAATTTAGATAAAAAACCATAAATCACTCCGTTGGGAGCTTGCCCCCTTGAAAAAAAACCGCAGATACTATATACTCCTCCCATTGCCCCATCGGGGTCGACAGCGGGGTAGAGCAGCCAGGCAGCTCGTTGGGCCCATAACCCAAAGGTCGCCGGTTCAAATCCGGCCCCCGCAACAAGTGTGGATAGACCGTGGATAATCCTTTGCGGTCAATTCGCACCTATGCTATACTAAGTCTTGTCGCGGAACGCGCAGGCTTACCATACTAGCCCGCGCGGTAGTAGTTCAGTTGGCTAGAACGTCTCCTTGCCAAGGAGAAGGTCGCCAGTTCGAATCTGGTCTACCGCTCAAGAGGCAATACCGGCCTCTTCAATCAGATAGGTTTAAACAACCTATACTGTATGGCAGACAAAGGCACCCTTACCGGGTGCTTTTGTTATTTTGGCCGGTTGACAGGGCCGCGCGCGTATGGTATGTTAAATATGATAAATCATACTTCTCTGACTTATGCCTAAAACAAAGCCCCGTAAACATGGTGAACTGTTCGGCACAACCGTGCTTGGCGAACGCGGCCAAATAGTGATCCCCAAAGAAGTCCGCGCCAAACTCAAGCTCGACAAGGGGGACACCTTTATGGTTGTCGTGAACGGCGAAGCGATTGTGCTCGTGCCAAAAAAACTAATGGAGACCTTTATTAAAAATCTAACCGCATCTATTAACCAATAATATGCAATTCCAAATTCCCACAGTTTTAAAAAAGAAAAAAGTGTACATCCCGCTCATTATAGTAGCACTTTTGGTTGCCAATGGTGCGTATGGCAATTACAAAAAAGCCCACACGCCACCAGAGTACGAAACAGCCAAGGTCGTACGTGGTGATTTAACTCAAACCGTAGAAGCTACTGGTAAATTGGAGTCATCCAATGATGTCGCTCTACGCTTTGAATTGTCCGGCACCTTGCAGGCAATTAATGTGCGCGAAGGCCAGGCAGTTACGACTGGAACAATTTTGGCATCGCTCCGTTCGGCCGAATTAAATGCCGCCGTTGCCCAAGCCAGTGCGAACTTGCAACTAAAACTTGCCGGGGCCACCAACCAAGACCGCAACTATTACGAAGCTGCCGTTACTTCTGCCAAAGCCGCATATGACCAAAGCAAGGTTGATGCTGTGACCACAGTTAAAACCGCCGAATCTGCGCTCGAAACGGCACGCAACAACCTTAAGCTGGCCGAAGGCGGTGCAAACAGCCAGATTGTAAACCAAGCGTACGAAGATGCTGCGGCCGTAGTTGTGAACTCACTTTCCAAACTCGACGATGGCTTAACCCAAGCCGACAATATCTTGGGTATGGATAACCGTTCTGCCAACGACTCATTCGAGTCATACCTTGGCGGGGGCAATTCTTCACTTGTACCAGCTGCTCAAGCCTCGTATTATTTGGCCAGACAGGCTGTAACAGCTGCAAACTCCGTAGGCCGAACCATTACAACTGGCAGCGCCCAAGCCGATATTGAACGCGCCTTGGTCACAGCCGAAACCGCCCTTACCCAAGTCAATATTTTATTAACGAACGTCAGCACTGTCCTTAATAACACCAATCCAAACGCTAATTTCAGTCAGGCTACGCTCGATGTTCAAAAAGGCACTATCACCTCTGCACGTGCGGCAATTGCCGCACAATACACCACGAGCATTAACCAGCGCCAAGCTTTAGGTGATGCAAAGAACAGTTATTCCACATACCAAATTGCGTTCGCCAAAGCTGAGCAAGATTTAATTGATGCGCGCGTAACCGCTGAGTCAAATGTAAAAATTAAAGAGGCTACATACTTGCAGGCCCAGGCGACTTTGTCGGGCAAAGTGGAAGCCCCACGCGCTGTTGACGTTGCTTCGTATCGCGCGGCTTTAGCCCAAGCCGTAGCAAGCCGCGACCGCGCAATCTTGCGCGCTCCAGGCACTGGTACCGTAGCCAAAATCAGTAAAAAACCAGGTGAACTCGTAACTCCAAGCGACGTAATCGTGCAAATGATTTCGCCAAGTTACAAAATCATGGTTGACGTACCAGAAACAGACATTGTTAAATTAACAAATGGTGCAAATCGTACAACCAGTGGTCTCAACGCCACAGCTGAATTTACCCTTGATGCTTTTGGCGAAGACCGTGTATTTACTGGTCAAGTTAGCTCGCTGGATCGCAAGTCAACTGATATTCAAGATGTTGTTTATTACCAAGTCAGTATCGACGTGGCCCCAGGTGTGGCCGAAACCTTCCAGTCTGGTATGACGGCCAATGTCCGCATCAAGGCAGACACTCGCACTGGCGTCTTGTATGTACCACAACGCACAGTCCGCACGCGCGAAGACGAGAGTGGAAAATTTGTGCGCGTACTTAAAGACGGTGAAGTCAAAGAAGTTGATGTTAAAACCGGTCTGCGTGGTGATAATAGCCAAACCGAAATTACCACTGGCTTAAACGAAGGTGACGTTGTAGTAATTAGTGTTAAAGAACCTGCCAAATAATATGGCTAAACCACTCATTAAAGTCACTGACTTAGTTAAAAACTATCAGACCGATGAGGTGGTTACCCCAGTGCTCCGGGGTGTGAGTTTTGCCATTGAAAAGGGTGAATTTGTGTCGATTATGGGGCCAAGTGGTTCGGGTAAATCAACCTTAATGCATATTTTGGGCTTCCTCGACACGCTATCTACCGGTCGTTATGAATTCGAGGGTCGTGATGTAAGTCAATTAAGTGATGACGAGTTAGCCGAAATGCGCGGTAACAAAGTTGGATTTGTGTTCCAGGCTTTTAACTTGTTATCTCGCACGACGGCGCGCGAAAATGTGGCTCTACCATTGGTATACAGCAAAGCAGATCACGGTGACCGCTTGGCCAAGGCCACAAAAATTCTCGAGTCAGTTGGGCTTGGGCACCGCTTGGACCACTCGCCGAACCAATTGTCTGGTGGTGAGAAACAACGTGTCGCGATTGCACGTGCCCTTATCAATAATCCCGAGGTGATTTTTGCTGACGAGCCGACTGGTAACCTTGACTCCAAGTCCGGTGCACAGGTAATGAAAATTCTACAAGACCTCAACGAGGCTGGCCACACGATTATCCTGGTCACCCACGAAATGCATACTGCCGAACATGCCAAGCGCATTATTCAGGTTCGCGACGGGGTAATTATCAAGGACGAAGCCGTACGCAATCGCAACATCGCTAGTGCGGCTGGTGAACTTAAAAAATAATATGCGCTTGCTTGCGTACGTTAAATCGGCGTGGCAACTACTGACGCGCAACCGTTTGCGCTCGTTCTTGACCATGTTCGGAATTATCATTGGCGTAATGTCCGTAATCGTAATTATGGCCGTGGGCGCTGGTGCGCAAAGTTTGGTGTTAGGCCAAGTTACTAGCCTGGGTTCGAATTTGGTTGGCGTCTTGCCCGGAAAATCCGATGATAATGGCCCACCTGCGGCGGTGTTTGGGATCGTAGTTACCACTTTGACCGACGAAGATGGCGAGGCCATTATGCGCGGTGGTAATCCCAACATTGTGGCTTTTACGCCGTATGTACGCGGGGCCGACACCATGACTGCAGGCGACAACACTTCGGACGCCACGTTTGTTGGGGTTAATGCCAGCTACACCGAAGTACAGTCGGCCACAGTAGCAGACGGGCGCTTTTTTACGGCTGACGAAGACCGCGGCCTCGCCCGCGTGGCCGTGCTTGGACACACGGTTGCGGCAGAATTATTCCCTGACACCAACCCGATTGGCAAAACAGTCAAAATTAAACGCACGAACTTTGAAGTGATCGGGGTAATGGAAGAGCGCGGGGTTAGTGGTTTTGAAAACCAAGACGTGCAGGTGTTTGTACCGTTTACCACAGCGCAAAAATTATTGCTTGGCATTGATTATGCCAGTTTTATGCGCTTCAAAATTTCGGCCCCAGAACACATTGATTCCAGTATTGCGTATATTGCCGACATTCTTCGCGAGCGTCATAACATTGATAATCCAGAGAATGATGATTTTTCGGTACGCTCTGCCAGTCAGGGGCTGGAAGTGTTAACCACAATTACCGATGCCCTCAAATTTTTCCTAGCAGCCATTGCCAGTATTTCGTTAGTGGTGGGTGGTATTGGAATTATGAACATTATGTTGGCCGCAGTCGAAGAGCGCACCAAAGAAATCGGTTTGCGCAAAGCCTTGGGGGCCACTAATCGAGATATTACCACGCAGTTCTTGGTTGAAACAGTAATGATTACGTTGTTGGGTGGTATTATTGGGATTATTCTGGGCGTCCTGATCGCTGTTTTGGTAGCACGGATTGCCACTAGCCAGGGCTATGATTGGGCCCTGGAAATTAGCCCGTTCTCGTTAATCCTAGGCTGTGTAGTCTCAATTTCGATTGGTTTATTGTTTGGACTCAATCCAGCTCGGCGCGCCAGTCGTTTAAGTCCGATTGAAGCATTGCGATATGAATAAGTGGCACACTCTTACCACGGCCATTGATTTGGCCGTCAGTTCGTTCAAACGCCAAAAAAGACGCGTGGCTTTGACCATGTTAGCGATTAGTATTGGAATTGGCGCAGCCATTACGATTATGGCAGCGGGCAAAGGAATTCGAGCACTTGTGCTGGGGCAATTAGATGCCTTCGGGCCAGACACCATGTATATTGAAACCAGAATTCCCAGCAAACGAGCGGGTAACAATCCGGTTGGCTTTACGGTGACCACCATGAATGACGAAGATATCGAAACTGTCCAAAACCATCCGAACATTTTGGCAGCATTTGGCCAGGTTAATGGCCAAGAGGCGGTTAGTTACCAGGGTCAACTCAAAAAAGTAATGCTTATGGGCAATTGTGCCGACAGCCCATTAGTAAGTCCATTCGACATGGCCGAGGGGCGCTTTTTTACCGAAGAAGAAGAGAACTCACTCTTAAATGTCGCTGTTCTTGGTTCGACTGCCAAAGAAAAATTGTTTGGCGACGACACTGCCACCGGCAAAACCATTTATGTGCGTGGCAAGCCGTTTAAAGTGGTAGGGGTAATTGCTGAACGCGGGAGTGCGTTTTTCTTTGACATGGACAACACCATTACCCTGCCGACCAAGACCATGCAAAAAAAATTGCTCGGTATTGATTATGTGCAAGCAATTTCCGCGCGCATGAAAGATGGTAGTTTGTCCGTGAAAACTAAGGCTGAACTCACCGAGTTAATACGCGAGAATCACAACATTACCGACACTGACCTTGATGATTTTGCGGTCAACACCACGGCCGAGGCCCAGGATTCACTCATAACAATTACGGATGGGATTACCTTTTTGTTAATCGCGTTGGTGGGTATTTCGCTAGTAGTTGGTGGTGTTGGGATTATGAACATTATGTATGTGTCCGTGGTTGAGCGCACGTTTGAAATTGGTCTCCGCAAAGCCCTGGGCGCAAGTCGTGAGGCAATTTTAAATCAATTTTTGGCCGAGGCGGTTTTGATCACACTTGGTGGCGGCGTTATTGGGGTGATTGGTGGGGCGGCGCTCGCCTTCTTGATTTACTTAGGTGCGACAGCGGCCGGGTTGGCCTGGATTTACCAGGTGACTTACTCGTCAATTTTCTTGGCTGTTGGTTTTTCGGCAATAATTGGTTTAGTATTCGGCCTCTACCCAGCTTCTGCGGCCAGCAAACTCAATCCAATAGACGCTTTGCGCCGCGAATAGCCCGTAGATATTACAATAACTTGCCGTATTCATTCTCGATTTGCAAAAGCTCAATTTGCACCATAGTGGGTAGTACGTGAGTTTCATACAAATCTACTTGTTGCTCAACATTTTTTTTGTTCTCGGGTAATATATCTGGCTTACTAAGTTGAGCGTAAAACGGATCAATTAACCGTTTGAGTTTTCGTTTGGCGACTTTGGTAGCCCAGTCGACTCTTTTTTCGGCCGTGTCTAAATCTAAAGAATAATCCGTAGAAGACAAAGCGATTGTGCCCGGGTTCGCAATTTTTTGATGTACTCCGGCAGTATCGGCCTCTTCGCTCGCTTTTTCAAAATGAATTTCCTCAGTTGCTTCGATAATCCTGGCACCGCCAGTAACTGAGATTGGCTCCCCGGCTGGGTTCAGAATTTCTTGTACAGCCGCAACCATTTTTTGCAATACCGTTTGTACCTCTTCTTTTCTTACCTGACTCAAAATAACCGAAAATTCATCTCCACTCCGACGACCAATCGCATCGGTGGCTCGTAATGTGGCTCTTAATTTTTCAATCACCGCCTTTAGTATCAAGTCTCCAGCGTGGTGACCATGGGTATCATTGATTCCTTTGAACGAGTCAACGTCAAATTCTATTAAAACTGTTTCTTTGGGATCTTCCTCGCTATGATTAATTTTTGCCCGGTCACGTTCGATATAATAACGACGTTTAATTCCATCTGCCGAATATCCACCCGTAAGAGCGTCACGATACTGACTTTCTTCAGCTTTAATTAAGTCCAACACAATTGGAATCAACCGATCCAACCGGTCCTTGGCCACATCGACAATTTCTGAGGGGGTTTTGTCTGGTGGTAGTTGCCAACCCAAAGCAAACCAAGTCATTTCGCGCTTTGCATATTCGCTCATTTTTTTTAAAAACTGCTCTTTGAAGTGTTCTAGCTCCGCTGGATCGTCGCTAATTTTTTTAAAAAAATCATCGTCAGGAACTTCGTACAAACGTTCTGGATTGTCTTTATACTGTTGAAGAACTTCCGGAATTTTGGCTGCATCTCTTACATCGCTTGGTCTGGGATTTTGTTCCATAAGAAAGATTGTATACCAAAATTGTACCACACTAAGATAAAACAAAAAATCCTGTTCGGGATTTTTTAATTACATTGTCGGGGTGACACGACTTGAACGTGCGACCTACTGGTCCCAAACCAGTCGCTCTAGCCAACTGAGCTACACCCCGCTAAATTGTGCCGCGGGCCAGGATCGAACTGGCGACACAAGGCTCTTCAGGCCTCTGCTCTACCACTGAGCTACCACGGCCTATGCACTGCCGTTGTGGACCGGAGAGGATTCGAACCCCCCACCCTCGCGATGCAAACGCGATGCTCTACCAAATGAGCTACCGGCCCGTAAAGTGAGAAAAGTATACCAGCTCAATTATTTTATGTCAACAGCTCTGTTCGAGGTCCAAATTTTTGCAAAACCATTGACAAAATCGTATTTTTTGCTACACCTAGCCTAGGCACGAGGTCTGAAACAAATTCGAACAAAATCCAGGAGGGCGGCGGACGCGCGGGACATCCTGACGGGGGGTAAGTACTACAAGCGCTGTGGCCTGTGCAATTGAGCCCTCCGCGGGCTCGGCGCGAACGCATGTCGGCGCCGTCCGAGCGACGGCAGCGGTTTTCTGGTTCCGCTCAAGCAAAAACCAGGAAATCTTTATGATTATAAGATTTGTAATTACAACGATTTCAATTTCAATCCACTAAATTCAACGCGTGACGCAAACGCAATTCGCGTTCTTGTTCGCGGCGCAGGGCGGCTAAATTGCGGTGTGTCAAAGTGTTTGGTAATCGGTCAGCCACCCACTGCCCACCAAGCAAATGCGTAAGCACCACATAATCCGCGCCAGCATTGTACAAATCCTCCAAATGTCGCGCATGCTGTAAATGACAAATAATAATTGGCTCCTCGCTCTGACGGCGAATGTGGTGCACGAGCGCCAGCTGGTCGCTGGCATCAGGCAATGTCGACACAATTAATTCCGCATCGCCAAGCGGCAAATCACTCAAAAATTCTACATCAGACGCATCACCAAAATACGCTGGCACATTGGCCACGGCCAATTTTTCCATGGCCTGCGGATTAAAATCCACGACTGCAAACGGGATTTTGTGTCTACGCAACGCCTCGGCAATGCGCCACCCCATGCGGTGATACCCAAAAATCCACACGTTGTATTCTTTTGGTTCAATACTTTTCACCTCCACATTTTCCTTGCCAAACTTCTCGAGCCACGGCTTAAACCAGGTCCACAATTGTTCGTTATACGTAACTAAGTACGACGAAATCATAATCGTGAGCAGCGCCACCATGGTTAGGAGACCCAACTCTGGCCCTGGCAAATATCCAAGTTCTTTTCCCTTGTACATTAAGATGAACCCAAACTCACTCACTTGCGCAGCCGTCACACTGGCCAAGAATGCATTGCGCCGCTTGTAACCCAAACGACGCATAATCCAATACAAAATAATTGGCTCAATCACAAGCACAAACACGGCCAGCGCTAACCCCATCACCCACACACTAGCGATTTCATGTAATTGTAGGCTGCTTCCAAGCACCAAAAAGAACAAGACGATAAAGAAATCGCGCAGCGGTCGCAGTCTACTACTGATTTCCGCTTGAAATGGTGATGAACCCAAGGTAATACCAGCAATTACTGCCCCAAGCTCGGCACCAAACCCTGCCCACTCCACAATACTCGCGACACCAAAACACCAAGCTAACGTAAAAATAAACAACAACTCTCCTGAGCGCGCCGCGCGATTAATCAAATCTGGTAACCAATGTTTGGCCACAAAATACAAAACCCCACCAAGTACCAAGCTCTTTCCCAACACTTGCAACGCCACGCTTTGCCACGAACCGCTAAGCCCGAGCGCATTCAAGACAATTAGCAAAATCACGGCAAGTACATCTTGCACAACCAGCACCCCAATTACAAATTGCCCATACGAAGTTTCGGTCTCGCGCTTTTCCGTTAACAGCTTCACCACAATAATTGTGCTCGAGAACGCTAGTGCGGTCCCCACAAACACAGCGGACTGCCAACCAAACCCAAACATTTTCAGTACGACTAGCCCCGCGGCCACAGTCAACAAAAATTGCGCGACCCCGCCAATTAATAAATTCTTGCCCAATCTTTGCAAATACGCAAAACTAAAATTCAAACCAATCACGAAAAGCAGCAACACAATACCAAAGTGTGCCAAGGTTTCAAAAAACGCGTCTTCACTATTCACAATATTCAAGACAAGCGGCCCGGCAATCACACCACCTGCAATATACGCAACAACCAATGGCTGTTTTAATTTGCGCAACAAAAATGCCAGACCAACGGTCAACCCAAGCACTGCGCTCAAATGCGAAAAAGTTTCGGCCATACGGCCACATTATACCACGCGCACTGGCACTAAGTCAGGTGTCTTGCGTCGCTTAGCAAACACAATCACCACCGCAACCGCAATCACACCCGGCAGCAACCACCATAATTTTTTCACTGCCTCACTATCAACTGGCATTCCTGATACCGCTTTTGCATTCGCGATTTCCTTGCCTACCACCTTCAAATCTTTCCAATCAATCGGCGCCACAGCCCAATCTTCTTTGTATTTTTTCACCACCCCACTCACCTGCCACGTTGTTCCTTTTTTCCAGCCTAAACCTGCGGGCAACTTGGTGGCTGGTAAAATCACGGCCACTTCGGCTGTCCCATCGTCTAATCGCCAATATTTGCCACCACCACTTGTTAACTCACCTTTAATACTCACCAGCTTACCGTCATTTTCCGCGAGCAAGCGTGCGGCTACTGGTAATGCCGGACCTTTTGGCGCAACCACACTTGCTTTTGCTGTACTGCTCGCTGTGTTTGCTTTGGTAGTCGCGGTTTTTGTAGTTGTCGTCGCTTTCTTGGTTGTCTTTGGCGCTGCACTTGCCGTAGTTTTTGGCTTTGTAGCCACAACAGTAGACGTTGGTTTTTCATTTTCCACCACTGGAGCCGTGACTTTAAGTGCCCACTTTACTTCGTCTTTTAAGCCATACGGATCAACAACCTTTAACACAACCGAATACTTGCCTGGCTTGTTATAGACCGTACTAATTCCTGTGCTCGTACTTTCCTGGCCATCACCCAAGTCCCAGTGATACGCGAGCACATCTTGGTCCGGGTCATACACATTATCACTACCAAAATTCACAACCTCACCAGGCAAGACTTCGACCGGAGCCGTAATTTCCGCATATGGCGCACGGTTCAATTGCTTCCACACATTTGGCAGGCCCGGCGTACTACTTTGACTCCAGCCCCACCCGCGACCCACCACATTCACCCACGCCGCACCCGACACAGTTGGTACTGTGTACCCGACACTGTCCGACAAACTACCGTCGTTACGCACGAGCCTGACTTTTTCTTTTTTAAAATTTGGCAACACGAGCTTACTTTTTTCACGGTAGAACACAACAATTGCGCCTGGTAACACGACCTGGTCTGGCAAAACATATTCTTGCTCGCCCACTTCCAAACGCCACTGCGACATTGCTACCTCTACGGTTGTTGGATTGATAATTTCCACAAATTCTCCTACATCAGCACCCACTGTGTCGGGAAAAATCTCATTGATCTTTAATTTACCCGTGACATTTTTAACCACGGCACCACCTTCACTATCATCGTTTTCCTCTTCTGTTTCTAAAGTTTCCAGAATCACACTATTAACCGCGCCCGGAGTTGGATTACCCAGCTTCCACTCCCCAATTATTTCCAAATTTTCCCGCACTACACTTTGCCCTTTGGTTGGGCTTAACACTGAACCATCCCACTCACCGTATGCGACCCCATCAACCTTGTTGTCACCATGCCACAATTGCACTTCGTCACCCGTATTATTCAAGCTTCCTTTAATTGGTGCAATTTTCAAAAATGATTGTGCCGCAATTGTCCCCGTAACCACAGTCTGACTCCCCCCGCCCTCGACCAAGTACCAGCCCGCCAAATCAACGGTATTATCATTTGGATTATACAATTCAACAAATTCAACTTCGCCAGTGTTAGGCTGCGGATACACTTCACTGAGCACCACCCCGAGCACAGGCTCCTCCTCTACCACGGGCGTACTAGTGACCACAACTTCTGGAGTTGAGGACACTACCGGTGTTGATGTCGCAACTTCAGTGGTGCTTGTCGGCGCTGTGGGTAGCGGCAAAAAATTAGCGGCCAACCCCTGCCTAGTGGCTTCTGTTGTCTTCGCAAAATCCCCCAAAGATTTGTCGATCAACAACACTCGTGCCCACCGACCTGTCCCCGCCGTAGGCAACGGCTGCCCGGTAAAATTAATTGCCTGACCCCACCCAACCAAATCCACAACTGCGCCCGCCGCGTTAACGAGTGCCACACTATTGTCCTCGGCCAAAGTGGACGAGGCATACTGCCAATCTCCACCAAAGAGCGCGACACCATCTACATGCACAGCAAGTGCAAATGTATACCCAGGCAAAACTGTTTGCGCTCCAAGCGCTGGCCCCAAGTATGTCCAACTACCCGGTGTCCCCGTCTTGGTCAGCTTAGCTAACCGCCAGCCGCCAATATCCACCGGGTCGCTGCTGCTATTATAAAACTCAATATACTCCTCGTTAGTATGCCCTGATCCACCCGAAACCTGCAGACCAGAAATAACCACGCCCCCCATTGCCCTAACCGGCACCAACCCCACCAACAACCAACCTACCAGAATCTGGCCGACTAAAATAACGGTTACCTGGCAACGCCAGGACCAAAAAGTCTGAAGCATAGTTCCCTCCTTAAGATTTATGAATCCATTATTCCACCACCCAAAAAACCTGTCAAAATTCCACTTACCAACAGTAGAACAATTGTTCTTGTGGATTATTTCCCTGCAAATTTTGCCCAAAAATACATAAATTTTGTGTTCAAAGAACGTAGATGTGGATAACTCTGGGGAAAACTATTCATAATTGGGGATAACCCAACCCCCCACCCCAGTATCAAAAGTATACACTAATATATACAAACACTAAAATATGACCAAAAAACACCAAATTTTGCTTAATACAAGCCTTTTTTACGCACCACATCACCCCCACTTGACAATTTGTATACAATATGGTATACTATTTTTGTTAGAGAAAAATAGTAGTCAGTAGAAGTAGCTCTTTCGCAACGCACAAGCTCCCTCAACTCTGTTGAAGGTCGCAGTTTGTGCTCTCCCCACTCTGCCTTCTTGGCTCAACTACTTGTGAGTTGAAACAAAAAACAAAAAGCCAAAACAGAAGCAGTTGAGTCTACGGTGTCTCCCATTATGTTACTCTGTCTAGCTTGCTAGAGGGTAGCGGGAGTTTCCACCTCTTGGCGGTGTGAGAGGAAGCAAAAAAGGTCCTAAAGGCCGTTGGTCGTTCAACGAGAAATCGTGAATCACTACCCTTGGGACTTATGGGCGACTCTGCCACATATTCCCATGGGCATCGATGTCGCCCTTTTTTTATCCAAAATTCGGCTTATTGCCAAAATGTAGGATCTCATTTATACTGGGATCGTTACTCATGAACTGACATTATTGTATGGCTACGAAAAAATCAGCCTTTTCTGCTGACTTTTTAGCTCAGGTTAAGACTGCTCTTGAGGAAGAACAACGCAAACTCACAGCCGAACTAGGCCAATTTACTGACCACAGTGGCGGCAAAGATACCTCGTTCCCAGAATACGGCGACAACCTAGAGGACAATGCCCAGGAAGTAACGGACTTTTTGTCCAACAAGCCAGTCGAAATGACCCTCGAAAAGTCACTGCGTGACGTTAAGGCTGCCCTTAAGCGTGTTGCCGAAGGCACATACGGCATCTGCAAATACTGTGACAAACCAATTGCCGAAAAACGCCTCCTTGCTCGCCCAACCTCCAGCTCGTGCGTTGATTGCAAAAAAACTCTTACAGACGAGGTCTAAATCGGCTTATGCTGCGCAAAATCTTGCCTATCCTACTTGGTATAGGCGTTTTTGTTGTTGACCAGGGCATCAAAGCAATTGCTCTCGCCCACCAACAAGCACGCTACTACCTAATTAAACCCTGGCTTGGCTGGGAATATTTTCCTAACCCTGGCATTGCGTTCAGCTTACCCATCCCCAATCTTGTTGTCATCGCTGCCACACCAGTAATTATGTTTATGATCGGTTGGTGGTGGGTCCGCCAATCAGACAAAAAAAATTGGGCCGCGGCTGCCTTGGTATTGGCGGGCGCACTGTCCAATTTTTTGGATCGTTATCATCTTGGTATCACGGTTGATTATTTCCGTATCCTTTACTCGGTTATTAATCTGGCTGATATTGCCATTGTTCTTGGCATTCTTTGGATCTTGTTTCAGCGCCCTAGTTCACGAGTAGTGTAAACTGATCACTGTCATACACCGTGCCGTTTTTGAGTGTGACCTCGGCCACCACAGACCAGAGACCGGGGGTTGGTGCATTTGCCCAACTAACAAACAATTCGCCATTTTGCAAATTATTTAAGCTCGCATTACCAATCACAATTGTCTGGGTACGGTTGGCCGAAATGGCGTTAACTTTGACCGCGGTGATTTCTTCCAAACGATGCGGTGACAAAAACAAACCAAGTGGGAATTGATTGGTTCCCAACGTGGCTGGATTGCGCGTAAACTGCACACCTGGTTGCGCAGCCGAAACATTCAGTGTAAACGGAACTTCCCGGCGCAATTTGTTGCCCACGTCGTCCTCGACAGTAATTGTAAGCATGTGCTTACCTGGTGTAAGCGTAGCGGCTTCGTATGACAAATTGAATGGATGTTCGCTAACCACGCCAACATAGGCACCATCAATTTGGTAACTCACGCGCGTAACACCACGCACTGCGCTCACCACGATGTCGGTATTAATTTGACGGCTTGTTAAAACTGAATCTGGTTGTGGGCTGCGCACTTCGAGTTTTGGCATGAGCTCCAGTGAATACGCGTCATCATACTCAGTTGGCGGCTCGACAAACTCTGGATTCCAGTCTGGATTTTTGGCCTTGTTACGCACGATCCAGTCTTGCACAGCCTTTTCCCAAATTCCGTAGGCCGGGTTACTTTCTGGATGTTCTGGCACTGGACCAGCTGGGTTATTTACATCGATGTAGTGCAGGATATCGTGTGGAATGATAAACGTCTTTTCCTGAATGTACTCAGGCGGTGTGGAGCTGTTCGCCAAACGGCCGGTCACCGAGTTCACCAGTAATTTTACGTTGCCCCCTGCGCTACCGTTTAAAATTGGCTTAGTCGAAGTTGGTGCTGTCATGGCCGGGAATTGCTCAACTGGCGTATTCTTGAGGGCCTCGCGCATGTACTGATTCCAAATTTCACCCGCGACTTTGTTGCCACCATACCCTGATTTCATTGGCTTATTATCGGTATTACCCGCCCATACGACTGTCACAATACTTGGTGTATAGCCGATTGTCCACGCATCCACGTAATTGTTTGTTGTACCGGTTTTAGCAGCCACTGGTCGACCTGGTAATGTTAAGTTACTGTTGGCCCCAAACACATACTGACGACTCGGGTCATCACTAAGTACGTTCGCCATGGTAGCCGCAAGCTTGGAATCAATCACCTGCTCACCCTCCGGTTGTTTCCATTCAAAAATCATGTCTTTGTTTGGACCCTCGACACGCAAAATTGTGGAGACTGGCAGACGCTTGCCATTATTTGCAAACGTAGCAAAGGCATTGGTGTGCTCGATCATACTGACCTCACCACCGCCAAGTACAAGTGACAGCCCAAGTCCACTATTGAACGTGGTGTAGCCCATGCGACTAGCAAATTCAAGTGTTTGCTTAAGCCCCACAATGTACATGGTTTTTACGGCCGGAATATTAAGCGAACCCTGCAGGGCTTGGCGTAGTGTCACGGGCCCGCGTTCACTTAGGTCGTAGTTGCGTGGCGTGTATGCCTGTGCACCGCCTGGAAATGGCGTAACCACATCATACATCATGGTGCTTGGTGTTAGTCCTCGCTCAAATGCGGCCGCGTATACAATTGGTTTAATTGACGAACCTGGTTGGCGTCGACCAAGTGTGGCCACATTGAATTGCCCACTAATTGACTCATCAAAAAAATCACGCGAACCAATCATTGCAAGCATTTGGCCGTTGCGTGGGTCGAGCGAGACGAGCGCAGCGTTATTTGCGTTGGCTTCGGCAAAAATTTTGCCCGTGCTGCTCACCGCTTTTTCAGCCGCCTTTTGCTTATCCCAATCAAGTGTGGTAATTACCTTGAGTCCACCTTTTTCCACCATGCTCTCGCCGTATTGTTTTACTAATTGTTCCTTTACATACAATACAAAGTGCGGTGCCTGAATGCTGTTCACCTGACGCTTGAGTGTAACCGGTTCGGCCTTGGCTTTTTCCGCTTCGTCAGCTTTCAGATAGCCTTCGTCCACCATACGCTGCAACACTAAGTTACGGCGATTGCGCAGTGCTTCAGGATTATTTAAAAATACAGATGGCTGCTGCGGCAAACCCGCGAGTGTGGCTGATTCAGATAAATTTAAATCAGACACTGATTTACCAAAATAACTTTGGGCCGCGGCCTGTACACCGTAATTGGTCGAACCGTACGGAATTTCATTAAAGTAAATCTTCAAAATCTGGTCTTTGGTATATTTCTGCTCGAGCCAGACAGACATAACCATTTCTTTGACCTTACGGGTGATGCCACCAAGTCCCCGACGTTCGTCGCCAACGATTGCATTCTTCACCAACTGCTGAGTCAATGTCGAAGCACCACCACCAATACGCCCCTTACCAAGCAATCCATACACGATCGAACGGGCCAACGAAAGTGGACGAATCCCTTTGTGTTCGTAAAACTTTTTATCTTCGGTTGCAATTACACCATTAACTAAATTCTTAGGGATGTCCTTAAGCTCCACGAGTGTACGTTTTTCATCAGTAAAGATTTCGTAGAGCAGGTGCTCGCCCGTACGGTCATAAATCTTAGTGCTCTGGGAATACTGACGCTCAGTCAACTTGTCTGGATCTGGCAAGTCAGAGCTGACCCACAAAATGAGAAGGCCCGAACTAATAAGCCCAAA